>DATBBL010000355.1:0-27898 GCA_036271015.1 Acidimicrobiia bacterium | reverse complement strand
ACGCCGTAGCGGAATCGACCGGGGCTGATGGAGATGCAGCGGAGGCGTGGCCGGAGGCCGGGACGCCGTAGCGGAATCGACCAGTGCTGATGGAGATGCAGCGGAGGCGTGGCCGGAGGCCGGGACGCCGTAGCGGAATCGACCAGTTCTGATGCCGGTGCGCGTGCTGGTGGCGAAGCCGGGCCTCGACGGTCACGACCGGGGGGCGAAGCTCGTCGCGCGCGCGCTGCGGGACGCCGGGTTCGAGGTGATCTACACCGGGATCCGGCAGAAGCCGGAGGCCATCGCCGCCATCGCGCTCCAGGAGGACGTCGACCTCATCGGCCTCTCCATCCTCTCGGGTGCGCACCTCGGGCTCACCCGCAAGACCGTCGAGGCGTTGCGGGCCTCGGGGGTCGGCGACATCAAGGTGGTCGTCGGGGGCACCGTGCCGCCGGCCGACGTGCAACCGCTGCTCGACCTCGGCGCGGCGGCGGTGTACCCGACCGGCACGCCCATCGAGACATTGGTGGCGGACGTCCGTAAGCTCACCGGCGACGTCGCCTGAGCCACCGAACCCGAGCCCGAACTGGAGTGGAGATGCCGTTTGTGGGGTCCACCGCGATCGTGACCGGGGGTGCGTCCGGGATCGGGCTGGCGATCAGCGAACGCCTGGCCCGTGACGGGGCCAAGGTCGCGATCTTCGACGTCGACCTCGAGGCCGCCGAGCGCGCCGCGCAGGGCATCCGCGACAAAGGCGGCGAGGCGCTCGCCTGCGCGGTCGACGTGTCGGACCGCGCCCGGGTCGACGAAGCGGTGGCGGCCACCCGCACCCGCCTCGGCCCGGTGCTCGTCCTGGTGAACGGGGCGGGCAAGGACGGCTTCGACCAGTTCATGGACATCACCCCGGAGCAGTGGGAGCGCATCATTGCCGTGAACCTCACCGGCACCTTCCACTGCACGCAGTCCGCGCTGCCCGACATGCTCGAGGCCAAGTGGGGCCGGATCGTGAACATCTCGTCGTCGGGCGCGCAGACGGGCGCGGTGTCGATGGCTCACTACTCGGCGTCGAAGGGCGGTGTGATCGCGCTGACCAAGACCCTCGCGCTCGAGCTCGGTCCGCGCGGCATCACCGTCAACACCATCCCGCCCGGGGCGATCGACACCCCCATGAGCCGGCGCGCGGCGGCGGAGGGGCGCTTCGGTGGCGGCACGCTGGACGACGTCGGTCGCCACCTTCCGGTCCGCCGCGTCGGCGTGCCCGACGACATCGCCGCCGCGTGCGCGTACCTCGTGTCCGACGAAGCGGGATACGTCACCGGACAGATCATCGGCGTCAACGGCGGGCGCGTCACCTGACCGCGACAGGCGAGGAGCACGACATGGACCAGCAGGAGATGAGCGACCAGCTCGAGATCCAGCAGCTGTGCGCGCGCTACATGATGTTGTCGGCCCGGAAGGACAACGACCACTGGCTCGAGGTCTTCACCCCCGACGGCGTGTACCACGCGTTCGGCACCCCGTACGGGCTCGAGCACTTCCCGATGTTGCTGAAGAGCGCGCCGCCGGGCCAGTACATCGGCAATCCCCCGGTCGTCGAGTTCC
Source organism: Acidimicrobiia bacterium (assembly GCA_036271015.1). Lineage (GTDB taxonomy): Bacteria > Actinomycetota > Acidimicrobiia > IMCC26256 > DASPTH01 > DASUAS01. Next base: position 26,314 of record DATBBL010000355.1, on the reverse strand, counting down.
ACGGCGACACCGCCACCGGCGTCCAGCACTACGTGTTCATCGACCAGACCAGCCACGAGATGCGGCTCGCCTGGTACTCGGACGAGTACGCGCGCACTCCCGACGGGTGGCGGATCCGCTCCCGCTCGACCACGTTCATGCGACGCAGCGGCGGGTTCGATTCCGGCAACGCGCACGACCCGGCCCGCTTCGTCGCCGGCCAAGAGATCAAGTAGGCGCCGTGCGCATCGGGATCATGATCGGACCGGAGACCCGCCGGTACGCGCGCAAGGTCGACCAGATGGTGGGCGACGCGCGAGCGGCCGACGACGCCGGGTTCGCCACCGCGTGGATCCCACAGCTCCCCCAGGACTTCGACGCCATGACCGCGGTCGCGCTCATGGGGCGCGAGACGACCCGCATCGAGCTCGGCACCGCGGTGGTACCGCTCCAGTCCCGCCACCCGATCGCGTTGGGCCAGCAGGCGCTCTCGGTGCAGATCGCATGCGGCGGGCGCTTCCGCCTCGGGGTCGGGCCGTCGCACCACTGGATCGTCGACGACATGTTCGGGTTGCCGTACGAGCAGCCGGCGAAGCTGGTCGAGGACTACCTCGACGTGTTCGACGCCATGTTCTCGGGCCCCGGCCCCGTCGACGTCGAGAACGACCGGTTCCGGATCCACAACCCGCTCGAGATCACCGACCAGCCGGTGCCGGTCCTGTTGGCCGCGCTCGGACCGGTGATGCTCCGGATCGCGGGGGAGCGCACCGACGGCACGGTGCTCTGGATGGCCGACGAGCGTGCCATCGCCGAGCACGTCGTGCCGCGCATCACGAAGGCGGCCGAGGGTGCCGGCCGGCCTGCGCCGCGCGTCGTCGCCGGCGTCGCGGTGTGCCTGTGCGCGCCGGACGAGGTCGACGCGGCGCGCGAGCGGGCCAACCAGATGCTCGGGCACGCGGAGTACTCGCCGAACTATCAGCGCCTGCTCGAGCAGGGTGACGCGACCGACGTCGGTGACATGGCCGCGCTGGGGACGGAAGCCGACGTCGAGCGCCGGCTCCGGTCGTACGCCGACGCCGGCACCACCGACTTCTCCGCCCGCATCCTGCCGATGGGCACCGGGCGTGACGAGATCCTGGCCTCGGCCGGCCGGACGCGCGCGTTCCTGGCATCGCTCGCGCCCGACCTCACGTGAGCACCGAGCACCCCGCCACGCGGGGCGACCTGCTCTGGGGATCGATCCCGGCGATGGCGGCGGATGCGGCGGCGCGCTTCGGCGACGCCCACGCGGTGGTCGACGGTGACCGGCGGGTGAGCTTCGCCGAGCTGATCGCCGACGCCCGGCGGGTGACGGGGGCGCTGATGGCGTCCGGCGTCGAGGCCGGTGACCGGGTCGCGATCTGGTCCCCGAACCGGTACGAGTGGCTGGTGGCCGCGCTCGGCACGCTCGGCGCGGGCGCGGCGGTGGTGCCGGTGAACACGCGCTTCAAAGGGGAGGAGGTGCGCTACATCCTGGCCCGCAGTGGCGCCCGGGCCGTCTTCACCGTCGGTGAGTTCCTCGGGTCGGACTACGCCGCCACCATCGCCGACCTCCGTGGCGACCTGCCCGCGCTGGACGTGGTCGTCGGCTTCGACGAGCCCTCGAAGGCGGATCACTCGCTCGACGCATTCGTGCGTTCGGGCGACGGCGTCGAGGCCGAGGCGGTGGACGCGCGTTGGCAGGCTGTGCGCGGCGACGACGTCAGCGACGTGCTGTTCACGTCGGGGACGACCGGTGCGCCGAAGGGCGTGCTGATGACCCACGCCCAGACGCTGCGCCAGTTCTCCGACTGGTGCGACATGGCCGGCCTCCTCGAGGGGGACCGGTACCTGATCGTGAACCCGTTCTTCCACATGTTCGGCTACAAGGCCGGATGCCTCGCCGCGCTGATGCGCGGCGCGACCATCATCCCGAGGCCCGTCTTCGAGGTCGACGACCTGCTGAGGACCGTGGCCGCGGAGTCCGTGACCGTCTTCCCCGGGCCGCCCACCGTCTACCAGTCGATCCTCGACCATCCGGATCGTGACCGGTACGACCTCTCGACGTTGCGGTTGGCCGTCACCGGCGCCGCCGACATCCCCGTCGAGCTGATCCGGCGCATGTACGAGGAGCTGCCGTTCCGCCTGATCGTCACCGGCTACGGCTTGACCGAGGCCGGGACGCTCACCGCCACCGCCCCCGACGACGACTCCGAGACGATCGCCACCACCGTGGGCCGGGCCCGCCCGGGCCTCGAGGTCCGCATCGGCGACGACGAGGGCGCCACCGTGGAGGTCGGCGCGCCGGGCGAGGTGCTCGTGCGCGGCTACAGCGTGATGCGGGGTTACCTCGACGACCCGACGGAGACGGCGCGCACGATCGACGCCGACGGCTGGCTGCACACCGGCGACCTCGGCACGTTGGACGAGCGTGGCTGCCTGCGCATCGTCGGACGCAAGAAGGACATGTTCATCGTGGGCGGCTTCAACGCGTACCCGGCCGAGATCGAGAACCTCCTGCTGGCGCATCCGGCCGTCGGTCAGGTGGCGGTGGTCGGCATGCCCGACGAACGACTGGGCGAGGTCGGCATGGCGTTCGTCGTGCTCGCGCCCGAGGCCGCGCTCGTCCCGGACGAGCTGATCGACTGGGCGCGGACCGCGATGGCGAACTACAAGGTGCCGCGCGCGGTCGAGATCGTCACCGAGCTCCCCGTGAATGCCGCGGGGAAGGTCGAGAAGGACGTGCTCCGCAGCCGGGCTGCGAGCGGGAGGGCATAGGGGTGGACACCCGGTACTCGGACGAGCAGCTCGCGTTGCGGTCGGCGACTGCGGCCCTGCTCGCCGATCTCGGCCCCCGCACCGTGGCCGACCTGGACGACACGACCCGGCGGGCACGCCTGGCCAAAGCGGCCGACTCGGCCGGCTGGTTCGACCTGCGGGGGCCGGGCGAGGACGACGCGCCGCTCGCCACCGGTGTGGAGGTGGCGATCGTGGCGCGGGAGCTCGGGCGCGCCGCGGCCGACACCCCGTTCCTCGGCCCGGTCGTCGCCGCCGATCTCGCCCGCCAGGCGGGTGCGGACCTCGACGCTCGCGCCACGAGCATCGTGCTCGACGGCGCGCTGCTCGACGTCGCGGTCCGGGCGCCGTCGGGCGAGGCGGACGGCGTCGCGGTCGACTGCGCGGGCTGCGAGCGGGGGCTGCTCGTCGGCGCGGCCGAACCGGGCAGCACGGCGGCGGTGGTCGACGTCCCGCTCCCACCGCCCGCGCCCGCCACCGATCTGACCCGCGCCGTCGCCCCGTTGCGCGTCGACGCCGGCGCGCGCGACGTGCGCGTGGGACCGGCCGTCGCCGAGGACATGGTGGCGCGCACGCGGGCGCTGGCGTTGGCGATCACGGTGGCCGACCTGGTCGGGATCATGGAGGGCACGTTGGAGACGACGCGCACCTATGCGCAGGAGCGCGAGCAGTACGGCGTCGCCATCGGCTCGTTCCAGGCCGTGCAGCACCTCCTGGCGGAGGCGCGGGTGCTGGTCGAGGGCGCAATGAGCGTGGCCCAGTACGCGGCGTGGTCGGTCGACGCGTTGCCGCCCGAGAACGCGTGGGACGCAGGCGCGACCGCGAAGGCGTACTGCGCGCGGGCGGCGCGTACGGTGTGCGAGACCGCGATCCAGGTGCACGGCGGGATCGGCAACACCTGGGAGTGCTTCGTGCACGTGCACCTGCGCCGGGCGTTGCTGTCGAGCGCGCTCTTGGGGGACGAGGGCCACCATCTCCGGGGCCTGGCCCGCCGTCGACTGGGGTACGACCATGGACTTTGACGACGCGCCCGAGGAAGCGGCGTTCCGGGCCCGGATCCGCGCCTGGTTGGCCCAGCACAACCCCGGGCTGCCGGCGTCGTCGACCGATGACGAGTACTGGGCGCGGCAGGCGGAGTGGCACTGCGCGTTGTTCGACGCCGGGTTCTTCGCGCTGACCTGGCCGGCGGAGTACGGCGGGCAGGGGCTGTCGCCGGTGTACGAGGTGATCGTCGACGAGGAGCTCGCGGCCGCCGGTGCGCCGCCGAAGCCCAGCCTCGGGTATCTCATCCAGGGGATCAGCCGGCACGGCAGCGACGAGATCTGCGACCGGTTCCTGCCCGCGTTGATCAGCGGTCGGGACCGTTGGTGCCAGGGGTTCAGCGAACCCGACGCCGGTTCGGATCTCGCGTCGTTGCGGACCCGGGCGGTGCTCGACGGCGACGAGTACGTCATCGACGGGCACAAGATCTGGACCAGCTACTCCGACGTCGCCGACTGGTGTCTGCTGCTGGCGCGGACCGACCCTGACGCCCCGAAGCACAAGGGGATCTCGGCGTTCGCGGTGCCGATGCACCAGCCGGGCATCGAGCAGCGACCGCTCAAGATGATCAACGGGATCACCAGCGAGTTCGGCCAGGTGCTCTTCGACGGCGCGCGCGTCCCGGCCGCCAACATGATCGGCCGGCCGGGTGAGGGATGGGCATTGGCGATGACGGTGGTGAGCCACGAACGCGAACCGAGCGAGCTGGGGTACGTGGCCCGCTACACCAAGTTGGTGAAAGAGCTCGAGCACCGGGTCCGAGCGCATCCCGACCGGTACCGGCCGGATCAGGTCGAGAGCCTCGGGCGCGCGTACGTCGAGTCGGAGATGTTGCGTCTGCACGTGCGGCGGCGGCTCTCCGAGCGGCTCGACGGCGTCACCCACGGCCCCGACGGCTCGATCGACAAGCTGCTCATGACCACCGTCGAGCAGGCCGTCGGGCATGCCGCACTCGCGATCGGCGAGCCGTCGCCCGTGCTCGACGCCGACGACACCTGGCTGAAGGTGTATCTCTACAGCCGGGCCCAGAGCGTCATGGGCGGCACCTCACAGATCCAGAAGAACATCATCGCGACGCGGATCCTGGGTCTGCCCACTGCGTGAGGGGTGTGAGATGACTGGTCGGGAAGAGCTCGTCGATGCTGCCCGTGCGCTCGGGCCGGTGCTGCGGGAGCGTTCCCGCGAGACCGAGATCCTTCGCCGTATCCCGGACGAGACGATCGACGACCTGCAGGCGGCGGGCCTGTTCAAGGTGCTCCAACCGGCGTGCTACGGCGGCGAGGAGGCGGATCTCGCGACCTCGTACGAGGTCACGTTGACGCTGTCGGCGGCCGACGGCTCGGTGGGGTGGGTGTACAGCGTCTTGCTGGTCCAGACGTGGGCGGTGTCGCTCATGGATCCCGCGGCCAGCAAGGAGGTGTGGGGAAGTGATCCGTCGGCCTTGATCAGCTCGGCCGTCGCGCCCCGGTCGGGTCACATCGACAAGGTGGCTGACGGCTACCGAATCGAGGCGCAGTTCGGCTTCTCGTCCGGTTGTCACCACGCGGCATGGGTCTTCGTCTTCGGTGTTCCGCGCAACGCGCCGGAGGAGGGGTTCTGCGCGTTTCTCGTGCCTCGCCGCGACTACGAGATCGTGGACAACTGGAATGTGATGGGCCTGTGCGGCACCGGGAGTTGCGACGTCGCGATCGACAGCACGGTGCCTCCCCACCGGGTCCACTCCGTCGGCAAGACCGGCTCCGAAGTGAGCGACGCGCCGATCTACCAGATGCCGTTCTTCCAGATCTTCCCACTGGCCGCGATCATCCCCTTGGTGGGCACGGCGCAAGGCGCGCTCGACGAGTACCTGATCCAGCAGAAGGACCGCGCCCGAGTGACCGGCGGAACGGTCGGGAGCGAACCGAGCAGTCAGATCCGCGTCGCGGAATCAGCCGCCGATCTCGACGCGGCGCGCCTGACCTTGTTCCGGAACTGCGCGGAGATGACGCAGGTCGCGATCTCGCGCGACCCGTTCCCTCCCGAGCTGCTCGCACGGGTGACGCGCGACCAGGTGCTCGCGAGCAGATTCGCGGTCCGGGCCGTCGACCGGGTCTTCGCCAATGCCGGCGCGAGGGCTCTGAGCCTCGACAACCCCATCCAGCGAGCGTGGCGGGACGTGCACGCGGGAGCTGCGCACCCCGCATCGGTGCCCGACGCCGGCCTCGCCGCGTACGGAGCCCAGGCCTTCGGCGTCGACCCGACATCCGCGCACTGACCTGGTTCCCGCCACCGGCCGTACGGCCGGGCGGTGGCGAAGCCATCGGGGAGCGTGCGAAGTGGTGCCCAGGTCGGGCACGCTTGCACGAGCGAGCAAGGAACGGACGACCACCGAGCGGAGCAGCGATGGAGTTGAACCCCTTCGACCACCGGTTCCAGAGCGATCCCTACCCGACGTACGAGTGGTTACGCGAGACGGAGCCGGTCTACTACAACGAGCGGCTCGACTTCTGGGCGTTGTCGCGCTTCGACGACGTGCTCGCCGCCCTGCACGACACCGCGACGTACACCTCGAGCAAGGGCGTCGCACTCGAAGACGACGGCCAGGGTGCCTCGAAGTCCATGATCCACATGGACCCGCCGGATCACACCCACATGCGCAAGGTGATCGCGCGGCGCTTCACGCCGCGACGAATCGCCGAGCTCGAACCGACGGTGCGCACGTGGGCGACGGCGCTCGTCGAGCGGCTTGCCGGCCGCTCGCAGTTCGACGTCGTCACCGACTTCTCGGCGCTGCTCCCGGCCACCGTGATCTCCGTGATGCTCGGCATCCCCGAGGACGAGCACGACCACGTGCGCCTGTGGACCGACGACTACCTCACGCGGCCCGAGGACCGCATCGACCAGACCGTCGACAGCAGGGAAGCCGAGGGCAAGCTCGTGCAGCTCGCGGCGGCGTACGCCGCCGCCCGTCGGGCCGCTCCCACCGACGACATCCTCAGCCTGCTGGTGACGATGGAGTTCATGGGGGAGCCCCTCACCGACGCCGAGGTCATCGGGATGTGCATGCTCCTCATCGCAGGTGGCCACGAGACGACGTCCAAGCTCATTGCCAACGGCGTGCGGCTGTTCGGCCGTCATCCCGACCAGCGCCGCGCCGTCATCGCCGAGCCGGAGCTGATGGCGCAGGCCATCGAGGAGCTGTTGCGCTTCACCAGTCCGACGCAGTACATGACGCGCACCACGACGCGCGACGTCGAGGTGCGCGGCACGGTGATCCCCGCGAACGCGAAGGTGGCGCTCCTGCTCGGCTCGGGAAACCGCGATCCTCGCGAGTTCGAGCGCCCCGACGACTTCGACATCCTCCGCCCGAATCCGCGCATCCTCGCCTTCGGCCACGGTGCGCACGTGTGCCTCGGTGCCGCGGTGGCGCGGCTGGAGAGTCGCATCGCGTTGCAGGAGTTCCTGGCCCGCTTCCCTGCGTACGAGGTCGACGAGTCGGGCGTCACCTACATGCATTCGGGCAACGTGCAGGGCCCGACGCGCATGCCGCTCGCCGTCCCCGCCTGACGTGGACGGGCGACGGTCCGATCGGTCCGTTGACGGCGTCGACGGTTCTCGCGAGAGTGCCGCGGTGGAGATGATCGCAGCCCCGGTCGTGGTCTCGCCGGCGTTCGAGGATCGTGACGCGATCTGGCGGATGGTCCAGACGCACTCGCCGTATCCGTTGATGGCCGCGTTGTCCGGCTACGGCGAGATGATGGGCGAGGATGTGTCGCCCTGGTTCCGGTCGAACTGGGCGCTCGACGGGCAGGCGGTCGACGACGACACGATGTCGTTGCTCCACCACGAGCCGTTCGTGGAGGCGGCCCAGCGGCTGTTCGGCGCGGCGGTCGTGCGACCGGCGACGATCATCACCAACGTCAACGGGCCGATGGCCGCCGGGACGCCTCACGTCGACACGCCGACGTTCCGCGGACTCAAGCGGAGCGAGGTCCCGGTGTGGCTGCTGGTGGCCATGGGTGCGTCGGGCCTGTTCGAGCGATGGTCGGTGCGCGTCGCCGGTGCGATCACGTGGTTCTACGACGGCGACGACGGCGACTACGAATACTGGCCTCGCGGGCTGGAACACGACCCGGAGCGCCAAGGAGGCCCCTTCGGCAACCTCGCGCTCGTCGGTGACAACGATCTGATGCCACACCGGGTCGGGAGGATCGGCGACCACCAGTCGTTCGCGGCGCGGGTGCGGGTGACGCAGCACTCGACCATCGGGTGGACGGATCGTGGCGCCTGGGAGATCACGAACCCCGACCGACCACCGGACGTGGTGCCGGCGGGAGACGTCCGGGTTTCGATCCTCTGGAAGGCGTTGACCTTCCGCGACGCGCGTGAGGCTCGGGTGTACGACGATCACGAGGACGATCTCGATCTGGCGACCATCGTCAGCACGGTGCGCGCCGACTTGGCCGGTCGCGGTCATCCCGTCGCCGAGCCCGCGGACCCGTTCCACGATCGCGAGTGGAGCCAACTGCTCACGAGCGTCTACGTCCGCGGGCGCTGACGGAACGAACCTCAGCGTGGCCTCACGACGACTCGGGATCACGGCTTGCGGAGCGACAGGTAGAGAAACGGTTGCATGAAGGCGCGCGGCACCTCCGGCGTCTGCGACCTCAACAGCGCCTCGAACCGCCCCCACCGTGACATCCGCCAACCGCTCGATCGGATTCGATTGCGTCGGCGGCGGTCGAGTTGGAGGCACGCGACCACATCGAGATCCCGCGCCGGGCCGATGGCCAGCTCGAACTCGTGGAAGCTCACGCCGCGCCCGCGACGGAGGAACGCCAGCATGTTCGTCGCCGACGGCTCACGGTACGCGTCGTTGAACCCCGATCGCGGGCTGAAGCGCGAGTACTCGAACGCCAACTCGTCCGGAAGCCAGTTGAAGTACGGCAGGAGCGACGTGTGCGAATCCGAGAGCCAGAGCCGGTTCGGCGTCTCGATGACGGTGAGGAGGCCCCCCGATTCCAGCCGCGTCCAGGCCGATCTGATCGCGGAGAGACGCTCCGCGAGCGTCATGTGTTCCAGCGAGGCCCAGAAGATCACCCACCCCATCGAGTCATCGCCCACGGCTGCCCCGAGCGGCTCGGCCGCGTTCGCCGGGACGAAGGTCGCGGTGACGCCGTGGGCTGCGCACCGCTGCTCGGCACGCCGGAGAAGTCCCGCATCGACGTCCAGCGCGATCACCTCACTGCCCTGTTCGGCGAGCGCGACCGTCGCGACACCAGAACCGCAACCGACCTCGAGGATCCGCGTCCCCGAGAGCGGACGCGTTCGGTCGAGCCACGGGATGATCTGCATCCGATCCCGACGAAGCCGATCGCTCTCGTCCGTGACGCTCGTCGGAACCGTGAAGCGCGCGCGGAGGTGCCGGGACACGAAACGCTCCTCCGCGGCGTCCATCGCGCGCCGTGCTGCCGGCAGCAGCGTCGTGGTTCGCATCGCGCGGAACCTACCGTGAGGAGCCTGGCGCGGACCGACGTCGGTGTTCGGCGCGCTGCTTCTTCACAAATATGACTTGACAGGTCCGCTTTGACGGACAGGCAGCGGGCGGCGTGTCAGTACGCCATGAAGAGGATGTGCTCGCGCTCGTACTCGTCCGCCATGTCGGGGTGCTTCTCACGCAGGTGCGCGAACGCCTTGTCCACGAGGTCATCCTCGTCGTCGCCGCGGATCAGCTCGCCACACGGGCAGTTCAGTCTCGTCTTCATCCCACTTCTCCGATGTTGCCGACCGATCGTGTCCGACCTTACCGACAACTGGCTGGTCGTGTTCGAAGCCCGACGACGAGCGGTTCGTGTATGTGGACCGTCGCTCGACTGACGCCGGCTGGACCCAAGCTCTACGAACTCTTCGGCGGAACACCAGCGGCGGCGGCGAGACCGGCGGCGAGCGCGGCGTCGAAGCTCAGCGTTCGTCCCGCGTGCCAGTGAGCGTCGAAGCGCTCGTCGCCGAGGAGATCCCGCAATCGGGTCGCGGCGCGGGAGCGGGCCGCGGTGTCGGCCTCGCCGCCCGCGATCGCGAGCCGCTCGGCCAGACCATCGGCTGCTCCCAACAAGGTCGCGGCCTCGTCGAGCCGGTCTAGGTGTCGCAGCGCGCGGGCCATGCCCTGCAGCGCGACCGGAGCGACGAACCGTTCGCCCGACTGGCGGCTCAAGGCGAGCACTTCGCCGAACGCGCCGAGCGCCGCCGCGTGTTCACCGAGCGCCTCCCGAACCTGGCCCGCCGCGACCAGCGTCCATGAGCGACCGTAGGACCAAGCGTCCAGCTGGTGCTCGAGGCTTTCGTCGAGCAGCTGCGCCGCGTGCGCGGGATCGCTCGATTGGTATGCGAGCGCGAGCTGGAACAGCGCAGCGCTCAGCATCGACGGAACTCGCAGCTCGCGGACGATACCGAGGGCCTCTTGACCCACGATGATCGCGCGTTCGGTCTCCCCTGCCCGGCCGAGCACGAACCCGAGACTGGCGACCGAGGCCGCGTAGTCAAATCGTCGCTGGACCGAGCCGTCGTCGGCAGCGCGCGCGAGGGCGATGGCCTGCTCGAGCGCTTCGACCGCGCGAGTGGGGTCGTTGTGCCAGAACGCCACCAACCCCAAGGCTTCGAAGGCTCTCGCGTGCGGGGGAAGTCCCGCGGCACGGGAGCGCGCGAGGCTCGCCTCGGCCAGCTCGCTGGCCCGCGCGTGCTCTCCCGCGCTCATGGCGTCGTATGCGGTTCGAGCAAGCGGCTCGATGAGATCAGCGGGCGGGAGGTCGGCTGCAGCGGCGAGCGCAGCCTCGCGCAGTCGCAACAGCTCACCGGTGTTGGACACAGTGAAGCCGTTGATCAGGCGCAGCGCCGCGGCCGGGTCACCAGTCTCGAGCAGCCAGTTGAATGCCGCTCGGACGTTGTCGATCTCCGTGCTGAGGCTGTCGTAGGCCTCGGCCTGGTCCGGACCGAGGAACGCCGGCCTCAAGGTTTCGACGAACTTGAGGAAGTAGCGGGCGTGTTGATCGCGGACCGCGGCGGCGTCGCCGGTCGCGGTCAGGCGGTCACGGCTGTACTGGCGGAGTGTCTCGAGCAGCCGGTACCGCACCGAGTCGCCTGACCGGTCGGCGATCACCATCGACTTGGCCACGAGGCTTCCGAGCCCGTCGACGACCGCGACCTCGTCCATGTCAGCCTCGGCGGCCACGGCGCTGGCCGCGTCGAGGGTGAAACCGCCCGCGAACACGGACAGCCGCTCGAAGAGGCGCCGCTCACGCTCGGCGAGCAGGTCGTAGCTCCAATCGACCGCGGCCTGGAGCGTCTGGTGCCGCTCGAGCGCGGTGCGGCTGCCCCCGGTCAGGAGCAGGAAGCGTTGGTCGATGCGTTCGAGGATGTCCCGAGGCGCGAGCGCGCCCACTCTGGCCGCGGCCAGCTCGATGGCCAGCGGGATGCCGTCGAGGCGGCTGCAGAGCGCGGCGACCGCCGAGGCGTTCGCAGCCGTCATCTCGAAGTCGGGCCGAACCCCCCGTGCTCGCTCCACGAACAGGGTCACTGCGTCCCCATCCGCGCGGTCCGCGACGGTCTTCGAAGCCTCGTCGGCGGGCAGACCGAGCGACGGAGTGGGCCAGCTCTGTTCACCCTCGACACCCAGTGCCTCCCGACTCGTCGCCACGATCCGAATCGCAAGACACCCGTCCAGGAGATCGTCAACCAACCGCGCGGTCGCATCGAGGAGGTGCTCGCAGTTGTCGAGAACGACCAGCAGCCGGCGTGTCCCGATCGCGTCGCGCAACGTCTCACTCAGCGAGCGACCAGGCCGCTCCGCAATCTCCAAGGCCCTCGCGACCGCGCCCGGGACCAGTACCGGATCGCGGATCGACGCCAGCGCGACGAACCACGCACCGTCCGGGAACCGGTCGAGCACGTCCGCTGCGAGCTGCAGCGCGAGGCGCGTCTTGCCCACACCGCCGACCCCGGTCAGCGTCACCAGTCTCTGCGCGTCGAGCGCGCGGGCAAGCTTGTCCAGTTCTCGGGAGCGCCCGATCAACGCAGTCCGCTCGATCGGGAGGTTGCCAGGGAACGCGTCGAGCGTGCGCAGCGGCAGAAACTCAGCGGGCAGGTCGGGATGCTTGACCTGGAAGACCACCTCAGGCCGCGACAAGTCCCGTAACCGATGCTCACCCAGATCCACGAACTCGAAACCCGAAGGGAGCGCTTCGCGCGCGAGATCCGCGGTGGCCTGCGAGCAGATGATCTGTCCTCCGTGGGCAGCGGCTTCCAGCCGGGCGCCACGGTTCAACACCGACCCGTAGTAGTCGCCGTCGCGAGCTTCTGCGGTTCCAGTGTGCAAGCCGATCCGCACCAGCAACGGGCCGGTCTCTCCCCACGGACGCTCTTTCAGCGCCACTTGCGCGGCGACGGCGGCGAGCACGGCATCGTCCGCGGTCGCGAATGCGGCGTGAAACCCGTCGCCCCGCTGCTTCACTACGGCGCCACGGTGCGACTCGATCGCCGCACGCAGCACCTCATCGTGTTGCGCCAACGCGACCCGCATCCCATCAGGGTGCAGCTCCCAAAGACGGGTCGAACCCTCGATGTCGCTGAACAGAAAGGTGACTGTGCCCGTAGGTAGCTCAGCCACACCCACCTCCACGCTCCGCTCGCCCGCCAAGCCAGTCAACCAGACAAATCGGACCGCGTCGCTTGCCTGACCAGACACCCAGAACAACCTGGGAGCTCGTACGGGCGTCCGTCGCCGAGTTTGACTGCTGACCTATTCGTGGACGCGGACCCGGACGCGGGCGATGTTCTGGATCCGGGCGTACAGCGAACGTCGATCGCCCTCGCGATGCGAGGTGACCCGCATCGCTGGGAAGTACGTCCCGGGTTCGTCGAACGCATGCGTCGTCGTGAACGAGACCGACGTCAGCGGGCCGTCGCCGCCGGGGGTGGGCCGGTGGTGCTCGGGGAAGTCACCCGAGCCGTCGAAGTCGAACTCCGCGTCCACGACCACGCCCGCCCCCGGCGGCATGTCGACCCGGCCGACGAACGTCACCGCGTCACCGACGCCGACGTCGATGTGGTCGGTGCCGGTGACGCTGAGGGTCGGCACCGGTTGGACCCCCTTGCGCTCGGCCGCGGTCACGGGGACGACGACCTGGCCGCCCGACAGCTCGTAGGGCGTGCTCTCGGGTGGCGCGACGCCGTGCTCGACCCAGTCGACGAGGTCGCGCAGGCCCTGGTGGAGGACACCCAGATAGCTGACGACCCTCGTCGTGCGGACCGGCCGCGGATCGCCCGGTTCGACGACCGGTGTCGTGTGCATCGCGTTGTCGACGAACCAGAGTCGGTACTGGTCGTCGAGGCGATCGCCGAGGTGCTCGGCGACCCGTCGTCGATACCAGTCGGCCTGGATCGGGACGGCCGCTTCGTCCATCAGCGCCTGGACCACGATCATCTTGCACGCGAAGCGGCCGGTCTGGGTCTCCGCCCCGGTGCCGGTGTGCACCGAGCGCTGCGGGTACACGGGCCGGCCGTCGACGTGGAGGTGGTCCCAGTTGGGGTAGTCGGTGTCCACCACGTGGCGGTGGTAGGTCTGCGCGGCGAGGTACACCGAGTTGTCGAGCTCGACCACGTCACCGGCGGCGACGTCGGCGAGCCCTGCGCTGCCACCGGCGCCGTACCCGATCAGGACGAGGTCATCGAGCGCGTCCACGACGTACAGGACGCGACCAGCGGCTGCTCCCGACGTGAAGGTCATCGCCGCGCCGCGCAGGTCGACCGCGGGGAGGGCGTCGAGGCGTACCGCGGCGGGTGCGTCGGCCCATTCCTCGATCAGCATCGACAGCGGCAGCCGGAGCCCGGACTTGACGACCTCGCTCCGGCCGGCGAGCCCGCTGACCGTGACCTCCTGCTTCACCCGCGCCTTCGCCACCGACGACGCCTCGTCGGCACCGAGATAGCCGGGCCGCGTCCAGAAGTCGTCGAAGTAGCCGGGGTCGGCGCGGCGGATGCCGTCCACGAGCATCGACCACACGCCGCCCTGGTACTGCGCGGCGATGCGATCGACGTCGAACCAGATGCGAGGGGAGTACCCCAGCCGCGTGATCTCGGCGAGCGCATCGCGTTCGCTCGCGCTCAATCCCTCGAACATGTCGCCGCTACCGCCCGGCTCGAGCGCGTCGACGACGCGGGCCAGCCGGTCTCCGACCACCCGCATGACGTGACTCGGAGCGATGAGGAGGACCGGGATGCTCTTGGGCGTGCCGTGCACGTACGGGAGCGCGCCGTCCCAGACGCCGACATGGTTCTCGATGCAGCTGATCGTCTTGTAGGCGCCGCCGCTCCCGCCGTAGACGTAGCCGAAGGGCCGATGATCGCCGTACATCTCCGCCGCGACCCGGCGTGAGTAGCGTGCGACGGCCGCGCTCGTGCGATGCAGCGTCAGATCGGGGCCCGGACCGGGGAACGGCATGAGGCTGCCGAGGTTCGACTCGACGAGATAGCCGCCGTTGTCGGAGCAGAAACCGATGTAGCCCCCGAGCCCCGCGACGTGGCTCAGCGCGCCGCTGGCGGCTCCGTACTCGGTACCGGAGACCGGCATCAACGGCTGGAAGAACCGTCCCTGGTACCGCGCGGGCGGCGGGAAGTACATGGCGAAGCGGGCATCGGTGTCCTCGAAGCCACCGTGCACGAAACGGTGGCGCACCGGCTCGTCCCGCCACTCGTCGACGTCGATGTACGGCGCGTCGAACAACGGATCACGCGATCCCCGATCCCTGACCCCCAAGTCCACGGGTCGCTCCTCCCGCTCGACGGCGCCCCGCCGCGGCCGCGGTGGCGGCGACCTGTCCGAGGGGCTCCGATCCCGTGCAGAGACTGCCAGAGTCACCGTCGATCGGCGATCCACGCTTCCTTGAGCTGGCGGCGCAGCGCCTTCCCCGACGGGAGCCGCGGGATCGCGTCGACCACCATCACGTGGCGCACCCGCTTGTAGCCCGCGAGCCGATCGGCGATGACCGCCTGGAGCTCCTCGGGCGCGACCTGCGCGCCCGGGGCCAGGACGACGGCGGCGACGATCGCCTCACCGAGCTCGTCGTCGTCGACGCCGAACACCGCGCAGTCGTGGACGCGCGGGTCGCCGTGCAGCACCGCCTCGAGCTCCGCCGGCGCCACCTGGAACCCCCGGACCTTGATCATCTCCTTGAGCCGGTCGGTGATGTGCAGCCACCCTTCCGGCTCCAGCCACCCGATGTCGCCGGTGCGGTACCAGCCGTCGTGGAACGCGGCCGCGGTCTCGGAGTCGGGGAGGTACCCGGCCATCGCCGACCGGCTCCTCACCTCGATCTCGCCGCGGGACCCGGGCTCGAGCACCGCGCCGGTGTCGGGATCGGCGATGCGGATCTCGACCCCCGGCGCGGCCAGCCCGGCGCTGTCGAGCCGCCAGCGTTCCGGGTCCTGCACCGGGTTGGCGGCGATGACGGGAACCTCGCTGGTGCCGTAGGCGGGGAGCCAGCGCACGCCGGAGCGCCGGCTGACCGTCCGGGCGACCTCCTCGGCCACCGGCGTCGCGCCCCACATGATGTAGCGCAGCGAGCTGAGGTCGAAGTCCTCGAGGTGCGGGTGGTTCGCCATGCCCAACGCGATCGGCGCCACTGCCATCTCGAGCGTCATGCGCTCCTCGGCGATGGCGCGCAGCGAGGCGTCGAGCTCGAAGCGCGGGTGGAGGCGGATCCGTGACCCCGCCGCGACCGCGGTGACGATGTTGAGCAGGCCGAGGATGTGCACCGGAGGTGTCGCGACCTGGAAGTGGTCGCGGTCGGTGAGCCCCAGCGACGCGATCCAGTGCTGCACCCCGTGCCCGAGCGAGCGGTGGGTGTGGCGGACGGCCTTCGGGAGGCCGGTCGTCCCGGAGCTGAACACGAGCACCGCGTCGGCGTCGACGTCGTCGAACGACGGGCCCGGGTCGCCGGCCGCCGCCGGCACCGCGCGGTCGAGCCGTACGACCGGTGCCGTCGGGAGCGCAGCCGCCAGCGCGGCGCACCCGGCGTCGTCGCCGAGCACGAACTGCGGGGAGACCACCGCGCAGGCGTGTTGCACCTCCATGGCCTTCCACGCCGGGCTGAACATCACCACCGCGGCGCCCAGCTGCAGCGCGCCGTAGACCGCGAACACGAACTCCGGCCGGTTGGCCGACATGAGGGCCAGGCGCGCGCCGGGGGTGACTCCGGCACCGGCCAACGCCGCCGCCCAGTCGTCGGCGTGTGACTGGACGTCTCCGAAGGTGAACGAGCGGTCCTCGAAGTCGAGCGCGGCGCGGTCGCGGTCGCTCGCCGCCCGACGGCGCAGCACCTCGCTGAGCGTCCGCGCGTCGTCGCCCACCGCGCTAGAGGTCCAGCAACCGGGGGAGCTGTCGGGTGGCGAGGAGCGTGACGCCGACCTCGCGCGGCAGACGGGTCGACGAGCCGAGCAGGCCGTCGAGGAGCAGCGCGCGTTTCACGTAGCGGTGCAGGGGGTGCTCCTCGGTGAACCCGATGCCGGCCAGCACCTGCTGGCTGTGGGTGGCGGCGATGCGCGCGCCGCGCCCGGCGAGCGACTTGGCGAGCAACGCGGTCATCGGGTCGGGCGTGTCCCACGCGGCGTCGAGCGCGGCGTCACCCGCTTCGAGCGCGACGTAGGCCTCGGCCAGGCGGTGCCGCACCGCCTGGAACTGGGCGATCGGACGCCCGAACTGCTCGCGGGTGAGCGCGTGCTCGCGGGCGAGACGGAGCATGGCGCGCCCGATGGCGACGAGCTCGGTGGCGAGCGCGCGCCGGCCCGCGAGCAGGACGTCGTCCCACGCATGCGGCGCGAGGGTCTCGGTGACCACCGGCTGCACCGCGCCCGCGCGGAGCTTCGACATCCCGACCTCGGGAGCGATGCCCTCGATCAGCGTGCGTTCGATCGCCTCGGTGCGCACGATGGCCACGATCACCTGATCGCCGTCCCGCGCGGGAACCGCAACCGTGTAGCGCCGTGCACTGCGGGCGAACGCGAGACCGTCGATCGCGAGCGCACCCCCGGACACGACACCCGGAGGGTCCCACGCGCCGAACGCGGGCAGCGCGACCGCCGCGCCGGACGCGGTGGTCGCGCCCACGGCGTCGAGCAGCACGTCGTCGAGTGACGACGCGACCGCGTTGAGATCGCCCAGGGCACCGAACACCACCGACACCGCGTCGCGCGGTTCCGCCGCGAGGACGTCGGGCCATCCGATCGCGTCGAGCGCGTCGTCGGCGTCGGGCGCCGACACCAGCGCGTGCCGCACGCTCTTGTCGAGCAGCTCGCGCTCGTCGGCCTCCACCTACGCCTCCGGGCCCAGGTCGAGCAACCGCCGGGCGACGATGTTGCGCTGGATCTCGGCCGAGCCGCCGTAGATCGTGGCCGCACGCGAGTAGAGGTACTCGGAGCGCCACCGCTCGCCGTCAGGGCTGTCGTCGAGCTCCACCAGGCCGGGCACGAGCTCGCGGGCGGCGTCGAACAGCTGCTGCTCGGCCGTGGCCACCAGGATCTTGTCGATCGAGGTCTCCGCGCCCAGCGCGCCCTGCTCGGCCAGGCGGTACTGGGTGAGCCGCGAGCGGGCCCGCATCGCGTAGAGCATCTGGAAGGCCTCGCCCAGCACCGTCGCGCTGTGGACGTCGTCGGGCGCGCGCTCGACGAGCTGCTGCATCCGGTTGGCGAGGTAGGCGGTCCGGTGCCAGAAGCTGGTCGACCGCTCGAACGGGAGGATGTTCATCGCCACGGCCCAACCGCCGTTCACGTCCCCCAGGATGCGGTCGGCGGGCACGACGACGTCGTCGAAGAACACCTCCGCGAACTCGGGCGCCCCGTTCATCAGCGCGAACGGCCGCACGGTGATTCCGGGCGTGTCCATGTCGACGAAGAACGCGGTGATGCCCCGGTGCCGCGACTCGGCGGAGCCGGTGCGGGTGAGCAGCACACAGCGGGACGCGTACTGCGAGAGGCTGGTCCAGAGCTTCTGGCCGTTCACGACCCAGTGCCCGTCGCGCTCGGTCGCGCGGCAGGACAGCGATGACAGGTCGCTGCCGGTGCCGGGCTCCGAGAAGCCCTGGCACCACATCGCCTCGCCGCGGAGCAGCTTCGGGATCTCCTCCCGCGCCAGCTCGGGCGCGGCGAACTCGGCCAACGTGGGTGCGAGGATCTCCGTCATCGAGAAGAACCCCGGCACCACGAGGTCGCGCCCGGTGACCTCCTCGCCCAGCACGGCCCGCAGCATCGGCGGCCCGCCGAGCCCGCCGACCGATTCGGGCCAGCCCCACCGCATCCAACCGGCGTCGAACAGCGCCCGCTTCACGCGCGACAGCTGCTCCATCTGCTCGCCCAGGGTGCCCTCGCCGACGAACGGCGGTTCGAGCTCGGTGAGGTGCTCGTCGAGCCAGCGGACCAGCCCGGCGCGGAACTCCGCGGTCTCCACGTTGTCGCGTGCCCTCCGGGCCGGTGCGGATGGTCGGGATACGATATCAAGCCGATCTGGGGGGATTTCTGGTGCCGTACCGCGTCGTGCAATGGGCCACGGGCAACATCGGTCGACGGTCGCTGCGCGCGTCGCTCGCGCACCCGGACCTCGAGGTCGTCGGCGTGCGTGTGTTCGGTGCCGACAAGGTCGGTGTCGACGCCGGCGAGCTCGCGGGGACCGGTGCGCACACCGGGGTCACCGCCACCGACGACGTCGACGCGCTCGTCGCCCTCGACGCCGACTGCGTCCTGCACATGCCCAGCCGCCTCGACGTGGACGAGCTGTGCCGGCTCCTGGCGTCGGGCAAGAACGTCGTGAGCACGTGCGCGGAGCTCGTCCACGTGCGCCGCGCCCTCCCGGCCGAGGTGGCCGACCGGCTCGAGTCCGCGTGCAAGGAGGGTGACGTCTCGCTCTTCGCCACCGGGAGCAGCCCCGGCTTCATCAGCGACGTCTTCCCGATCGCGCTCCTGTTCCTGGAGCGCTCTCTCGACACGCTGCTCATCGAGGAGTTCGCCGATCTCTCGCAGCGCGATTCGCCCAAGTTGCTGTTCGAGGTGATGGGGATGGGCCGGCGCCCGGGCGCCGTCGACGCGCGCCGGGCCGAGCACATGCGCGCCAGCTTCGGCCCCCCGCTCGAGGCGCTGGCCGAGCGCATCGGGGTCGCGATCGATCGGGTCGAGGCCACGACGGAGGTCGCGGTCGCGAGCCGCCGGGTCACCATCGCGGCCGGCGACATCGAGGCGGGATGCATCGCCGCGCAGCGGACGACGGTCGACGCGCTGGCAGGCGACGACGCCCGGCTCTCGTTCCGCGCCACCTGGTACTGCACCGACGCGCTCGACGCCGACTGGCCGCTCGGCGCCACCGGCTGGCGGGTGACCGTCGAGGGCGATGCGCCCCTGAAGGTCGACGTGGCCTTCCCGGTCGAGCCCGATCAGCTGGGCGCGATGACCCCGGGGTTGACTGCGCATCCCGCGGTCAATTCGGTGGTGGCGGTCTGCGCGGCGCGACCGGGCGTGCTGACCAGCGCAGACCTCGGCGTGATCGTCCCCCGTCTGGCGTGAGCTCGGGTCAGCTGAGGTCCATCTTGATGTCGACCAGGTTCTTCTTGTTGCAGTCGAAGGTGCCGGGCTTCTTCGGGTAGGTGCGGACCAGCTTGCCGTTCTTCACCTGCGTCATCACGATGCAGCCGGGCGGTATGTGGTTGGCGACGTCGGCGGGACCCATGATCCCCTCGGCCTTGAACGCGTGCTCCTGCTTCAGCGCGTCGAAGAGCGACTGTCGGGAGAGCGCGCCGCCGTTGGCCGTCGCCTTTCCGACCGCGTCCTGGAAGAGCAGCGCCGCCAGCCACGAGGCCACCGCGTTGCTGTCGACCTTGTCGATGCCACCGACCGCGGCGACGAGCTTCTTCAGGGTCGGGTTGAGCTTGTACTCGGTGTAGAACGGCAAGGTCGTGATCACGCTCTGGGTGCCCTCGACGTCGGCGCCGCCCTGGTTGACGAAGTCCTGGGAGTAGCACGCCTGGGTGCAGCCCCACACCTTCACCGAGGTGACGCCCTGCAGGGTGGCCTCCTTGCGGAGGTCCAGCATCTTGTTGCTGCCGCTGTAGGCGAAGGTCGAGTTGTCCTGCTTGATGGCCTGCACGATGGGAGTCATCGCGCTCTGCGGGTCGCGCTGGAAGACGTCGTAGATGCCCTTCCCGTCGGGCTTGATGCCGAGGTCCTGAGCGGCCTGGTAGGTGGGGAGCAACGAGTCCTTCGTCGATTTGAGGTCGCCCGGGGCCGTCCAGATGCCGTGCAGGTCCTTGTTGTTCTTCAGGTAGTACAGGGCGTCACCCTGCGGCGCGACGTAGGTCTGCGGATGGTCGTTCTTGGTCGCGCAGTACGGCCCGCGTCCGATGATCACGTACGAGACCGGCGAGCACTGCTGTGCGGGGTCGAGGGCCAGCCCCGGGACGTCGGGGATCCCGATCGGCTTCCCGGCTATGTCCTTGCAGGCCACCATGTCGTCGACGTTGCTGACGAAGAGCGCCTCGCCGCCCACCATCGCGAAGTCGTTGGCGCAGGCCGTGATGATCGCGTTGCGGGTCTCGTTCGGGTTGAGCTTCGAGTCGATGAAGTCGATGGCGACCTTGCGGCCGCCGATGCCGCCGCCCTTGTTGACGACCGAGGCCCAGGCCTTCATGGCGTCGACCGACTTCTGGAAGAGGCCCGGCTGCACCGGGGTGTCCACGTCGGCGATCACCGCGACCCGGATCTGGGAGTCGGTGATGCCGACGTCGTCCGCCTTGGGCGGGGCGCTCTGCGCACCGGCGACCGTGACGGTGGAGCCGATCAGCGCGACGACCACGACCGCGATCGCCGGTACCCGTGAGAATCGCAAGGTCCCCCCCAACGCAGGCCCGACGGTTCGTTCGACCGGTCGGTACAAAGGCTGGGACGATGGTAACCAGCGCCAACGCGGCATTCCAGTCACCCGGCGAGCAGTGCGCTCCCGGCAACTTGATACGATATCCGGGGTCGGTGGCGCCACGAGTGGCCCGGCGGCCGCCGCGAGGGCAAAGATCCGCACACGCCGGCGGCCCGCGCCGCACGGTGACCCACTGGGCGCCACGCGGCGAAACCGCATCCCGAATGACCACCATGCGCCGACCACCACGCTCCCGCCCGACGGCGTACGCCGAGCCCGACGAGGTGCACGGCGGGCGCCCGGCGCCGGCTCCGAGCACGCGCGACGGGTCCGCGAGCCTCGTCGTCGTGCCCCTCGCCGGCGCGCTCGGTGCCGAGATCAGCGGCGTCGACCTCGCCACCGACCTCACCGACGACGTCGTGGCCGAGCTCCGGCAGATCTGGCTCGAGCGTCTCGTCGTCTTCTTCCGTGACCAGACCCTCGGGCCCGACGAGTTCCTCGCCTTCGCGCGTCGACTCGGCGAACCGGTGGAGTACCCGTTCATCCCGGGGATCGACGGCTACCCGGAGATCATCTCCGTGACCAAGCTGCCGCACGAGACCGTCAACTTCGGCGGCATCTGGCACAGCGACACCGTGTACCTCGACCGCCCGCCGATGGCCACGATGCTCGTCGCCCGCGAGGTCCCACCGTCGGGCGGCGACACCATGTGGGCGAACATGTACGCGGCGTACGAGTCGCTGTCGTCCGGGATGCAGCGACTGCTCGGGAGCCTGACCGCGGTGAACAGCTCGGCCCTCGCCGACGTCTCGAAGACGCGCGAGGACCGCATCCGCGAGCACGGCGACGCCAAGGAGCGCGAGTACGTGGCCGAGCACCCGGTGGTGCGCACGCACCCCGAGACCGGGCGGCGGGCGCTCTACGTGAACCCCGCGCACACCGCACGCTTCGTGGGCATGACCGAGGAGGAGAGCCGGCCACTGCTGCGGTACCTCTTCGAGCACCAGTGCCGGGCGGAGTTCACGTGCCGCTTCCGGTGGCGTCCCGGTTCGCTCGCGCTGTGGGACAACCGCTGCACCATGCACAATCCGATCAACGACTACCACGGTCACACGAGGAGGATGCAACGCATCACCCTCGCCGGTGACGTGCCTCGTTGACCTCCCCCGGGCGCGAGGCTGGGGTGTCCACTGACGCAGGAGCCACGGGATGACGGCCACCGACCTGTACTACGACCCGTACGACTACGCCATCGACGCCGATCCGTACCCGATCTGGCGGCGGCTGCGCGACGAGGCGCCGGTCTACCGCAACGAGCAGCACGGCTTCTACGCGCTGAGCCGCTACGACGACGTGCTCACCGGCCTGCTCGACCAGGAGACGTACCGCTCGGGGCACGGCATCGTGCTGGAGATGATCACCGACGAGCCGTACCAGGACATCCCGATGATGATCATGAAGGACCCGCCCGAGCACACGCGGCTGCGCAAGCTCGTGAGCCGGGCCTTCACCCCCCGCCGCATCGCACAGCTGGAGCGGAACGTCGCCGCGATCGCCAACGAGCTCTTCGACACCGTCGACGGCGAGGACGAGTTCGACTACATCGAGGCGTTCGCCGGCCTGCTCCCGCCCACCGTGATCCTCGATCTCGTCGGCTACCCCGAGGGCCACGCGGCGGAGTTCCGCGCCCGGGCCGACGAGGGCCTGCACGTCGAGGACGGGGGCACGATGCTGCCCGAACGTGGAGCCGGTCGGCGCTTGGTCTCGGAGATCGGCGAGATCGACAACGAGGCCTTCGCCATCCTCCCCGAGCTGATGGAGCAGCGGCGCAAGGACCCGCAGGACGACCTCATCACCGGTCTGGTGCATGCCGAGATCGACGAGGACGGCGTCTCGCGCACGCTGACGCTGGAGGAGATCGTCGGCTTCGTGCAGCTCATCTCGTCCGCCGGGACGGAGACGGTGGCGCGACTGCTCGGGTTCGCCGCGGTCACGCTGGCCCGGCACCCGGACCAGCGGCAGCTGCTGGTCGACGACCCCTCGCTGGTACCGAACGCGATCGAGGAGCTGCTGCGCTACGAGGCGCCGTCGCCGATCCAGTCGCGGTGGGTGTCACGCGACGTCGAGCTGCACGGCACCGTCATCCCGCGCGGGTCGAAGCTGGCGCTGCTCAACGGCTCGGGTGACCGCGACGAACGCCACTTCGACGATCCCGACCGCTTCGACGTGCGGCGCGCCATCGACCGGCACCTGGCCTTCGGGTACGGCACCCACTTCTGCATCGGGGCGGCGCTGGCGCGGCTCGAAGGCAAGGTCGGGCTGGCGGAGACGCTGCGGCGCTTCCCCCGCTGGGAGGTCGACGAGCGCCGGCTCGACTGGGTGCACACCAGCACGGTGCGCGGCTACACCTCGCTGCCGATGCGGGTGAGCTGAGGCGCCGATCCTCCCATTCAGACGGCTTCGGTGGCCTGCCCGCTGGTCTCGCGTGCCCACTGGTAGTTCGCCTTCCCGCTCGGATGGCGCTCGACGCGCTCGACGAACACGAACGCGCGGGGCGCCTTGTACGCAGCGAGCCGGGCCCGGCACCACTCGCGGAGCTCGCCCGGTCGTGGGTCGCAGTCGGCCCGGAGCTGGACGATCGCGGTGACCTCCTGGCCGAAGCGCTCGCTCGGCCGGCCGACCACGAGCGCGTCGAGGACGTCGTCGTGACGCTTCAGCACGTCCTCCACTTCTTCGACGAAGACCTTCTCTCCGCCGGTGTTCACCACCAGCGAGTCGCGGCCGAGGAGCACGACACGACCGTCCGGGGTGTAGCGGGCCCGGTCGCCCGGGATCGCCACCCGCTCCCCGTCGACCCGCGGGAACGTCGATTCGGTCGCCGCGGCGTCGTTGAGGTAGCCGAGCGGCACGTGGCCGGTGCGGGCGACCCAACCGATCTCGTCCTCGCCGACGTCGAGGAACCGGATCCGGTCACCGGACAGCAGTCGCGCCGAGTCGGACGGGGTGAACGCCTGCGGCGTCGACGCATCGGCCGCGGTGTCGCCCGACGCCATCACCCCGATCTCGGAGGCGCCGTAGCCGTCGCGGATGGTGACGTGCGGGAGGAGCTCGAGGAGCGCCCGCTTGGCCTCATAGCTCGTCGGCGTGCCGCCGGTGCCGAGCACCGCCAGGCTGGAGAGGTCGTACGGCGCCCGCCGGAGCTCTTCGATCATCGGGCGCGCGTACGCGTCGCCGACGATCGTCATCATGGTGGCGCGCTCCCGGGCGGCGGTGGCGAGGATGGTGCGGACGTCGAACGGCCGGGCGTCGTCGTGGAGCACGACGGTCGCCCCCAGGTTCGCCGCCAGCAGGGCGGTCCACTGGGCGGCGACGTGCATCAGCGGTGACGTCGGGAACCAGGTGCCCGCGCCGCGGCGCGCCCGCGCCCGGAGGGTGGCTTCGTCCATGTCGTCGGCGCCGCCCATCCCGGCGACGAAGATGTCGCCTTGCCGCCACATCACCGCCTTCGGGTGGCCGGTGGTCCCGCCGGTGCACGCCATGTACAGGTCGTCGGGCGAGCTCGCGACGGTGACCGGGGAGGCCGCGCCCAGGGTCAGGGCCTCCTCGGCGTCGAGCGCGCCCGGGAGGCGCGGGAGACCGCTCTCGCCGCCGAGCTCGATCAGCAGGTCGAGCTCGTCGACGATGCCCTGGAGCTTGTCGTGCAGGCGGTGGTCGTACGCCGCGCCCCGCGCCCCGATGCGACGGAGCAGATCGGCGACCTCTCCGGGGGTGTAGTGGTAGTTCACGTTGCACGGCACGACCCGCGCCTTCCAACAGCCGAGGAGCGCCTCCACGTGCTCGGGCGTGTTGTAGGCCAGGATCGCGATGCGGTCCTGGCCGGCCTCCCACCGCTCGAGCCCGCCCCGCTCGCGGAACGCGCCGAACCCGCGTCCGGTGAGGAACGACGCCAGCGCCCGGGCACGGTCGTTGACCTCCCGGAAGGTGCGCCGCTCCCCGCCGTGCACGAGCATCACGCGGTCGGGGATCTCCGAGCTCACGACCTCGTGCACGTCGCCGAGCGCCCATTCGAGACTCATGCCCCGGTCGACTCCTACTGGCCCTTGAAGTTCGGCGCGCGGCGCTCCAGGTAGGCGGTCATCGCCTCGGCCATGTCGTCGGTGCGCGTGTTCACGTTCTGGGCGAGCGCCTCGGCCTCGAGCGCCTGGGCGAGCGAGCCGGCCGCGGCGTTGTCGAGCTCGCGCTTCGTCATCGAGAGGGCGATGGGTGGACCGGCGGCGATCGTCGCGGCGACCGCGGCGACCGCCGCGTCGAGCTCTGACGCCGGCGTCACCGCGTTGACGAAGCCGAGCTCGAGCGCACGCGCGCCGCTCACCATCTCGGCGGTGAAGGCCAGCTGCTTGGCGACGTGGGCGCCGACGCGCTGCCGGAGGAGCCACGACGTCCCGAAGTCGAGGCTCAGGCCCCGCTTGGCGAAGATGGCGGAGAACCGGGCCCGGTCGGAGCACCAGGTCAGGTCGGCCGCCAGCGCGAGCCCGAGCCCGGCCCCGACGGCCACCCCGTCGACCTTGGCGACGACCGGCACCGGGCAGTCGTGCACCGCCAGGACGACGTCGCCGAGGACACGCATCGCGTCGAGGTGGTTGCCGCCCGCACGAGCCGCGCCATCGCCGCCACCGCCCCCTCCGAGATCGGCACCGGCGCAGAACTCGCCCCCCGCGCCGGTCAGGATCACGACCCGCGCGCCGGAGTAGGCGATCTCGCGGAACGCGGCGCCGATCGCCACCCACATGTCACCGGTGCACGCGTTCTTCGACGCCGGCCGGTCGATCGTGACGGTGGTGACGTGACCGTCGCGCGCGACCTCCAGGTCGGG
The DNA here is from genome assembly GCA_036271015.1 of Acidimicrobiia bacterium. Lineage (GTDB taxonomy): Bacteria > Actinomycetota > Acidimicrobiia > IMCC26256 > DASPTH01 > DASUAS01. Next base: position 686 of record DATBBL010000355.1, on the reverse strand, counting down.
GTGGTAGCTCCTCGACTGCTCCTGCGATCCACCCATCTGCCACCCCTTCGGTCGCCGGCACCGGTCCCGACCCTAGCCAAGAGGTCTGACCTTTCGACGGGGGTCGCCGGCCCGTGCCGGGCGCGCCCGCGACCGGGCCGCGGTGCCCCGTCGGGCCGTCGTCGACGAGGCACGGCCGTGGCCCGGGAGCGTTTGGGGGGAACCCGCCAGGCCACCGCCGTGCGATCCGGCCGCGGCGCTGTCGCCGACCGTCGTCGCGGCTGAAAGCTATGGATTTTTTCCGGCGTCGTCAACACCGGTGGCGCGGGCGCGTCAGCCCCCGTCGAGGACGAACCGGCGCCAGCGACCCGGATGCCAGACGTCCTGGTCCTCGCCCCAGCACGGCACGCCGTCCACGTCCCACTCGGTGAGGCTCGTCCAGCAGAACATGTGCGGGTAGGCGTTGAACACGCACCGACTCACCGGCCGTCCCGTGGCGCGGAGGGCGCGACCGAGCTCGTCGACCGCCTCGATCTCGATCCGTGCCGGACGATGCTCGGCGTCGCGCACGACCGCGCGGTGGCCCTCGACGAGGTTCGACCAGACGCCGTCGCGCAACAGGTACCCGAGCCCGATGCGGTCGTCGCCGCGACGGTCGACCGAGATGGAGAGGAAGCCGTCGTCGCCGGACGCGGTGCCGTGGTCGT
>DATBBL010000354.1:0-8622 GCA_036271015.1 Acidimicrobiia bacterium | reverse complement strand
CCCCGTCGCATCCGGGTGAACACGGTGGTGCCGACCTGGATGTGGGGGCCGCCGGTGCAGATGTACGTGCAGTGGCAGGTCGCCGACCGCGGCATCTCCGAGGAGGAGGCGGTCGCCGAGATCACCAGGAACATGCCGTTGGGCGAGATCCCGGCCGACGAGGACGTCGCCGAATCGGCGGTGTTCCTGTGCTCGGACCGCGCCCGCATGATCACCGGGCAGACCCTGTACGTGAACTCCGGCGAGTACATGACGTGACGGGCTGGTCGAACCTCCTCGCGCCCGGGCGCATCGGCCCGCTGGAGCTGCGCAACCGCATGGTCATGGCGCCCATGGGCGAGGACCTCGGCGATCTCGACGGCCAGGTGTCGAGCGCGCAGATGGCGTACCTCGAAGCCCGCGCGCGCGGCGGCCTGGCGATGGTGATGCTCGGCTCGGTGGCGGTGTCGTTCCCCGTGGGGTGCTCGAACGCGCGGCAGACCGCCATCTCCGACGACCGCCACGTCGCGGGTTGGCAGGAGGCCGCACGTCGGGTGCACCGCCACGGGTCGACCATCGCCATGCAGCTCACGCAGGCGGGGATGAACAGCCTGCAGGACACGATGGCCGGGCGCCCGATGTGGGTGGCGTCGGAACCGGGTCCCCCGGGCCACGACGACCTCTACGGCATGGTGACCCCCGACGAGGGCGCCAAGATGATGGAGCCGTTCGCAGGGCCCGACTCGAAGCTGTTCTACAAGGTGCTCGACCACGACGACATCGCGTCGGTGATCGACGACTTCGCGTCCGCCGTGGTGCGGGCGCGCGAGGCGGGCGTCGACGGGTGCGAGCTGCACGCCGGGCACGGCTACCTCATCGACGGCTTCCTGTCACCCGCCAAGAACCACCGCACCGACGAGTACGGCGGGTCGGTCGAGAACCGGGCGCGCATCCTGGTGGAGATCCTCACCGAGATCCGCGCCCGGGTCGGCGAGGACTTCGCGGTCTGGTGCCGCATCAACTCGACCGAGAACCGACCCGGCGGAATGACCCTCGACGACTGCATCGCCATCGCTCGGATGGCGGAGGCCGCGGGTGCCGACGCGGTGCACGTGTCGGCATACCACGACCCCGCGGTCGCGACCGGGCCGACCGACTCGTATGCGCCGCAGGTGCCGGGGCTGCTCGTCGACAACGCGCGCGCGGTGAAGGCCGCGCTCGGGGTGCCGGTGATCGCGGTCGGGCGCATCGACCCCGACGCCGCCGACGCGGCCATCGCCGATGGCGCCTTCGACTTCGTCTCGATGGCCCGGATGATCCTCGCCGAGCCCGAGCTGCCGAACCTCCTCGCCGACGGCCACCCCGAGGAGATTCGACCGTGCGTCTACCACTACCGCTGCATCGGCAACATCTTCGTGCGCGGGCCGGTGCGGTGCGCGGCGAACGGTTCGGTGGGCCGCGAGGACGAGCTCGTGGTCGGCACCGCGGCGTCGCCGCGCTCGGTGCTCGTGATCGGCGGCGGCCCGGCCGGCATGGAAGCGGCGCGGGTCGCCGCGCTTCGCGGCCACTCGGTGACGCTGGTCGACGCCGCGCCCCGCCTCGGCGGGCGCTGGGTGTACGCCGCCGCCACGTCCGACGTCAATGCCGACCTCCTCCGCTGGTTCGAGCACCAGCTCGAGCTCCGCGGCGTCGCGGTGCAGCTCGGCGAGCGGCTCGACGCGGACGCGGTGGTCGCGGCCGCGCCCGACGCGGTGATCGTCGCCACCGGCGCGCGCTGGGGTCGGCCGGCGGTGCCCGGCATCGACCTCCCGCACGTGCGCGCGGTCGACGACTTCGCCGAGTGGCTGCTCGACGGCAGGGGGGTGGGTCCCGACGTCGTCGTGCTCGGTGGCGACCTCCCCGGTCTGGGCGTGGCCGAGGAGGCAGGCCGTCGGGGCGCCCGGGTCACCGTGCTCGAGGCGTCGGACGTGTTCGGATTGCACCTCGGTCTTCCCGGGCGTTGGCGACGGGTCCACGATCTGCGCGCCGCCGGCATCACCCTGGCCGGCGGCGCCGAGGTGCTCGAGGTCACGCCCGAGGTCGTGCGGTGGCGCGACCTCGACGGCGACCACGAGACCGTCGCGGGCGCGGTGCTCGTGACCAGCGAGGCCGCACCCGACACCACGCTCGCCGACGAGGTCGCGGGGCGCGGGCTCGACGTCGTCGCGGTCGGCGACGCCGGTGTCGGCGCGGGGCTCCTCGAGCACGCGATGCGGGGCGCGCTGGAGGTCGCCGTCGCGCTCTAGCGATGCTCGGGGCGGGTGCGTCAGGTGTCGCGCAGGCGGTCCTCGACGGCCCGGACCTTGGCGGTGAGACCGTTGGTGACCCCCGGCCGGTGATCGATCTTGATGACGACGCTCACGCGCGGCGCCTCCTCCGAGACCTTGTCGACGCACGCTTTGACGAGCTCCATCACCTCGTCCCACTCGCCTTCGACGTTGGTGAACATGGCGTTGGTCTCGTGGGGGAGCCCGCTCTCGCGGACGAGGCGGACCGCATCGGCCACCGCGCCGCTGACCGAGTCGCCGGTGCCGATCGGGGTGATGGAGAAGGCAGCGATCATCCCGTGATCCTCCCATCGACGCACCGACCGGCGCCCGCGTGCACCCCGGTACGCTCGGCGGGTGGCGTTCGACGAGGAGCTGGCCGACCGCATCCGGGAGCTCATGGCCCGGGAGCGTGGCGTCACCGAGCGGCGCATGTTCGGCGGCCTCGCGTTCCTCGTCGGCGGCCACATGGCGGTGAGCGCCAGCGGCCAGGGTGGCCTCCTCGTCCGGGTCGACCCGGACCAGACCGAACGGCTCGTCGGTCGTGAGCACGTGCGCCGGTTCGAGATGCGCGGCCGCTCGATGGACGGGTGGTTGCGGGTCGACGACGCCGGTCTCCGGACCAAGCGGCAGCTCGCGGGATGGGTCACCCGCGGCGTCGCGTACGCGCGTTCGCTGCCCCCGAAGCACTGACCGGCCCCGCCGCACGGGGTCGCGCTCGACGAGCGCTCGCACGGCCGACCCTACGATGTCGCCCACGCAGCGGCGGTCGACGGCGGAGGTGCATGGCATGGGGTGGTCGGGAGACGCGTGCATCGTCGGCATCGCCGAGCGACCCTCCGAGCGCAAGTTCCACGGCACCCCGACGCTCACCATCGAGCAGTGGGCCGGGCTCGCCGCCGACGCGCTCACCGACGCGGGGATCGATCCGGAGGCCGTCGACGGCCTCGTCTGCGCCGGCGACGTCGCCGAGGCGTCGTTGTTCCTCCCCGCGACCATCGCCGAGTACTGCGGCTGGCCGGTGAGCTTCGCCGAGCGCGTCGACCTTGGCGGTGCGTCGGCTGTCGGCATGGCCTGGCGGGCTGCGGCGGCGATCGAGCTGGGCATCTGCGAGGTGGTGGTGTGCGCGACGGTCGGGCGGCCTCGTCCGCCGTCGCCCGCGACGCGGGGCCCGAACCCGCGGGCCGTGTTCGGCGCGTCGAGCATGGAGTGGGGTTCGCCGCAGGCCGAGTTCGACGTTCCGTACGGCAACGTGGCGCAGAACTGCGGCTACGCGATGTACGCGCAGCGCTACCACGAGCTGTACGGCTGGGACGAGCGTGGGCGGGCCAAGATCGCGTCCGACCAACGCGTGAGCGCGTGCGCCAATCCGGCCGCCGCGTTCTACGGGCAGCCGATCACCGTCGACGACGTGCTCGCCTCGCGCGTGATCGCGACACCGCTCCACCTCCTCGAGATCGTGATGCCGTGCTCCGGTGGCGCCGCGTTCGTGGTGACCACGCAGGACCGGGCGCGCGACTGCGCCCACCGGGCGGTCGGCGTCGCCGGCTTCGGTGAGCGTCTCACGCACAAGACGCCGACGTACGCGGCCGAGATGCCCCGCACACCGGTGCGCGACGCGTCCGTCCGCGCCTTCGGGATGTCGGGGCTGGCGCCCGCCGACGTCGACATGGTGCAGCTCTACGACTGCTACACGATCACCGCGCTGCTCACCATCGAGGACTCCGGGTTCTGTGGTGAGGGCGAGGGCCTGGCGTTCGTCGACTCCCACGACCTCTCGTACCGGGGCGATTTCCCGTGCAACACGCACGGCGGGCAGCTGGGCATGGGCCAGACCGGGATGAGCGGCGGGATGTCGCACGTGCTCGAAGGCGTGCGGCAGATCCAGGGTCGCGCCGGCGAGCGACAGCTGCACCGCCACGACACCGCCTATGTGAGCGGCACCGGCGGTGTCATGAGCGAGCAGGGCGCCCTCGTCCTCGTCGGCGGGTGAGGCGACCGTGAGCGACGCCGCCGCGCCGATGCCCAAGCCCCGCCCGCTCCCGACCCCGGTGTCGCAACCGTTCTGGGACGCCCTGCGCGACGAGCGGGTCGTGCTCCAGCGCTGCGACGCGTGCGATCGCTGGGTCTACTACCCCCGCGCCCGGTGTCCCGGGTGCCTGTCCGACCAGCTCACGTGGACCACGGTCGGCGGGCTCGGCACCGTGTACACGTTCACCGTGGCCGAGCAACCGACCGCCCCGCCCTTCGCCGACGAGGTGCCCCAGCTGCTGGCGGTCGTCGAGCTCACCGAGGGCGTGCGGGTCTCGACGACCCTGGTTGACGTCGACCGGGACGCGCTGGCCGTGGGCCTGCCGGTGGAGCCGGTGTTCGATCATGGCGACGACGGCATCACCCTGCTCCGCTTCCGGCCCCGGGCCTGACCCGCCGACGGGCGCGCCCGACCCGTCTTGGGCGAAGATCAGCCCATGGGATTCCTCGAGGACCGAGCAGGACTGACCGGCAAGGTGGCGTTGATCGCCGGTGGGGGCGGTGGGCTGGGTCGAGCGGTGGCGCTCGACTACGCCCGTGCCGGCATGCATCTCGTGGTGTGCGACAAGAACGAGGAGCTGCTGGACCAGACGGTGCGCGAGATCCGCGACGTCGCGGAGGAGCCGCTGGCCGCCCTCATCGACGTGCGCGACGCCGACGCGTTCACCACCACGTTCAACGAGGGCGTCGACCGCTTCGGTCGGCTCGACGTGCTGGTGAACGTGGCCGGCGGCACGTTCAAGGCCGACTTCGTCGACACCAACTCGCGCGGCTGGGACGCGGTCATCCGGGCGAACTTCGGGTGGCTGCTGCACAGCACCCACCTCGCCGCGGTGCAGATGCGCAAGCAGGGCGACGGCGGGAGCATCATCAGCATCACGTCGATCGAGGGGCACCGCGCCGCCCCCGGATACGCGGTGTACGCGGGCATGAAGGCCGCGGTCACCAACTTCTCGCGCACGCTCGCGCTCGAGCTCGCGCCGGACGGGATCCGGGTCAACACCATCGCACCCGACCAGACACCGACCGAGGGCATGCCCATGGACTACATCGCCGAGGTCATCCAGGCCGGGATCCCGATGGGTCGCCAGGGGACGTACGAGGACACCGGGAACTGCGCGCTGTTCCTCGCCTCCGACCTGTCGAGCTACGTCACCGGCACCACGTTGCATCCCGACGGCGGTGCCTACGCGTCGGCGGGTTGGTACAACTGGCCGGGACTGGGATACGTGAACAACCCGCCCGCGTCCGCCTTCGAGCACGGCGGATGACCCTGCTGGCACGGGCGCAGGGCCTGAGCGACGTCATCGAGCGCGAGGCGGACCGGTCGGAGTCCGACGCCACGCTGTCGCCGGTCGTCGTCGAGGCGCTGCACGAGTCGGGCCTCTTCGGGCTGATGGTGCCCAAGGAGCTCGGCGGCGAGGAGGCCGACCTGCCGACCGTGATCGAGGTGTACGAGGAGGTGTGCCGGGCCGACGGGTCGACCGGGTGGACGCTGCTCGCCAACGCCACTACATCGGCGTTCGCGGGGGCGTACACCGGCCCCGCCGCCATCGACGCGATGTTCGACGGCACCCGGGTGCCGGTCGCCGCCGGTCAGTTCTCGCCGCGTGGGACCGCGGTGCGTGACGGTGACGTCTACGTCGTCAGCGGCCGCTACAGCTTCGGGAGCGGCAGCGCGCACGCGCCGTGGATCGGCGGTGGCGCGCTCGAGCTGCGCGACGGTGAGTTCGTGCCGTCGGCGTCGGGGATGCCGATCATCCGCGCCTACTTCGTAGCGCGCGAACGGGTGGAGTTCCTCGGCAACTGGGACGTCATGGGCCTCGCCGGCACCGGGAGCTACGACTACGAAGTGCCGGAGCAGCGCGTCGACGAGGCCTTCACCTTTGATCTCGTGAACGCCGAGGCCCGGCGCGGCGGGCCGGTCTACCGGCTCGGTGTGCTCGGGCTCACCGCCGCCGGGCACGCCGCGTTCGCGCTGGGCGTCGGACGACGGGGCATGGAGGAGCTCACGCGGATCGTGCAGACCAAGCACCGCCTGGGCGCCGATCCGCTGCGCGACCAGCAGCTCTTCCGCCACGACTACGCGATGCACGACGCCGCGCTCCACGCGGCGCGGGCGTTCGTCTTCGAGTCGTTCGCCGTCGTGCAGGATGCCCTGGAGGCGGGCGACGATCCCTCATCGGTGCAGCGGCAACGGCTGCGGCAGGCCACGACCTACGCGACGCGTGTGGCCACCGACGCGGTGCGCTTCGCCTACACCGCGGCCGGCACCGACGCGCTGCGCCCGAGCGTCCTCCAACGCTGCTTCCGCGACCTCCACGCCGCGACCCAGCACCTGGTGGTCGACAACAACACGCTCACCGAGACGACCCGGGTGCTGCTCGGGCTCGAGCACTGAGGTGCGCGACCTCGAGGGGAAGACCGCGGTCGTCACCGGTGCCGGGAGCGGGATCGGCCGCAGCCTGGCCCGGCGGTGGGCGGCCGAGGGCATGCGTGTGGTGGTGGCCGACGTCGAGCCCGAAACGCTCGCCGACACCGCCAGCGAGCTCGGAGGGGCCGTGGTGGCCGTCGCCACGGATGTCACCGTGCACGCCGACGTCGAGCGCCTCGCCCACCATGCCTACGAGGCGTTCGGCGCGGTCGACGTGCTGTGCAACAACGCGGGGGTGTTCCAGGGTGGGCTGCTGTGGGAGTGCACCGACGCCGACTTCGAGTGGACCCTGCGCGTCAACCTGTGGGGGATCCTGCACGGCATCCGGGCGTTCGTGCCGCGCATGCTCGCCGCCGGCACCGAGGGGCACGTGGTGAACACCATCTCGATGGCCGGGCTGGCGACGACGCCGTTCAGCGGTCCGTACGACGTGTCGAAGTTCGCGGCGATGGCGGCGACCGAGTGCCTCGCGCACGACCTCGCCACCGTCGGTGCGCCGATCAAGGTCTCGGCGGTGTGCCCGGGGCTGGTCGACACCGCCATCGGCCGCTCGCGCCGCAACCGGCCGGCCATGCTCGTCACCGAGCCCAGCGAGGGCGCGGCGTTCGTCGAGCAGGCACTCGCCGACGGCACCGCGGGCAGCATGTCGCCCGACGAGGTCGCCGACCTCGTGGTGGAGGCGGTGCTCGAGGAGCGGTTCCTCGTGCCCACCCGGCCCAGCTACGCGCAGCAGCTGACCGATCGGTGCGAGGACCTCGTCGCGCGCCGCGTGCCGCGCAGCCCGACCTTCGACTGAAAACTGGCGCCGCGTTTCCGGGACGAAGGGTCGCGAGATCGAGGCGCTCGAGCGCCTCGCCGGCGGAGCCGGCGCGACGAGGCTGCGTACGGTCACGCTCACCGAAGCGGCGTTCGATGGAGTCGTCGAGGGCTGCATCCAGGTCCTCGACCACGTGGCGGATCCGCGGGCGATCCGTTCCGTGAGCTACCTGCCGAGTGACAAAGGTTGGCAAGGAGGTCGCAGGCGTGCTCAACCGCCGATAAGTGTCACACCCCCATGATTTGATCGGTGCATGTTCGACGTGGTCGATCATCTCGATGAGCTGCGGTGCTGGCCGACGGATCGGTTGCGCGAGGAACTCGATGCGCTCGTGTACGAACAGCGCCAGCTGCGGACGAAGGAGCTCGCGGTGTTGCGGGTGCTCGACGAGCGCGGGCAGGTCGATCCGACCCTGGACGCAGCCGGCGAGTCGGCGCGGACGGTGCGGGACAAGCTCGAGACCGCCCGAGCGCTGGAGTCGCTGCCCGAGATCGCGGCGGTCGCCTACGACGGTGATCTGAGCGCGGAACAGTTGAGCGCGGTCACGAGGTTCGCCGACGAAGCGACCGACGCCGAATGGGCACGCCGGGCGCCGAACGTGGCGCCTTTGGAGTTGGCCCGGATGGCGCGCAACGCGGTGAAGCCGTCGACCGAGGATTCGCGTCAACGGTACGAAGCACGGTCACTGCGGATGTGGTGGACACCCGACAACGGCATGCTGCACCTCCACGGCCAGCTACCCGATGTGCTGGGCGCGACGTTCGAAGCGACCATCCAGAAGCTCACCGAGCAGGCGAAGCCGGCCAAGGGTCAGGTGTGGGACCGCTTCGAGCACCGAGCCGCCGACGCCCTGGTGCAGCTGTGCGAGCAGCCCGAGGCGCAGGACGAGACCCCAACCCTGGCGGCCCGCCCAGTGGTGCAGACGCTGATCCCGTTGTCGGGCCCGGCCGAGATCGCCGGCGTCCCCATCGCCGACGCCCGGCTGGAACAGCTGCGGGCTAACGCCAGCATCGAACCGGTGCTGGTCGACGACGACGGCACCCCGCTCGCGATCG
>DATBBL010000353.1:0-10201 GCA_036271015.1 Acidimicrobiia bacterium | reverse complement strand
GTCGGACTTCTTCGACGACGGCACCCAGAGCTCGACACCTCTCGCGCGGACACCCTCGATCTCCCACAGGCGACCGGCAGCGCCGTGGGAGACGAGCGCACCCTCGCCTGCATACAGCGACGCCGCCATCGCCGACTGCTGCCGGGTCTCCGGCGCGCCGACGATCCGGTACACCCCGCGGTGTCGGCTCTCCCACCGCTTCCCGGTCACGCGCAGCTGGATCTGTCGTGCGCTGAACCCCGCATCGAGTGCCTGCCGACGCGAGAACACGCCGAACTGGGCGTCGGCGGTGGCGGCTATTCGCGCCTCGGGAGATTCACTGCCGGCTCGAACACGCTCGACGTCGTCCATCCGGCAATGAAAGCGCGCCGGTGTGACGGTTATCCGGCGGCGAGCTTCTCGTCGAGGAGCTCGTTGACGACCTTCGGGTTCCCCTGGCCCCGGAGCGCCCGCATCACCTCGCCGGTGATGAAGCCGCGCTTCTTCTTGCGGACCTTGTCGTCACCGGTGCGGTACTCCTCCACCGCGTCGGCGTTGGCGGCGAGCACCTCGTCGACGACCGCGCCGATCGCGCCGGCGTCGCTCACCTGCGACAACCCGCGCTCGGCGACGACCTGCTTCGGTCGCTTGGGCTCACTGAGGCACTCACCGAGCACGTCCTTCGCCTGGCTGCGCGAGATCAACCCGGCGTCGACCAGGCCGACGAGCTCCGCCAGCCCGTCCGGCGCGAGCGGGAGCACCTCGGGTGACAGCCCCGATTCGTTGAGGTGACCGAGGACCTCCCCGTTGGCCCACTTCACGACGTCGCGCGCCGACCCGCCGTCGAGCGAGTCGACGGCCGCCTCCGCGTAGTCGGCGAGGCCGGGTGTGGCGATGAGCACCCGCGCCTCGTTATCGCTGATCCCCCACGCCTCCTGCAGCCGGGCGCGGCGGTGAGCGGGCAGCTCCGGTAACGACGTGCGCACCCGGTCGCGCATCTCGTCGGTGGGCGCCACCGGCACGAGGTCGGGCTCGGGGAAGTAGCGGTAGTCGGAGGAGCCTTCCTTCGTTCGCATCGAGTGCGTGCGCCCGTCGGCTTCGTCCCAGTGCCGGGTCTCCTGCACGATCCGTTCGCCGGACTCCAGCGCTCCGATCTGCCGTTCGATCTCGTACTCGATCGCCCGCCCGAGCGAGCGCAGCGAGTTCATGTTCTTGACCTCGACCTTGGTGCCGAGCTCCGACGTGCCGATCGGGCGCACCGACACGTTGGCGTCGACGCGCATGGAGCCCTCCTCCATCTTGACGTCGGAGACGCCGATTGCCTGCAGCACCCCGCGTAGCTCGGTCACGTAGGCGCGCGCGTGCTCGGCGCTGCGGATGTCGGGCCGGCTCACGATCTCCATGAGCGGCACACCGGCGCGGTTGTAGTCAACGAGCGAGTGATCGGCTTCGTGGATGCGACCTCCGCCGCCGACGTGGACGGTCTTCCCCGTGTCCTCCTCGAGGTGCGCGCGCTCGATGCCCACCCGGCCGCCGTCGACGTCGATCCAGCCATCGACCGTGATCGGGTCGTCGTACTGCGAGATCTGGTAGTCCTTCGGCATGTCGGGATAGAAGTAGTTCTTGCGCGCGAACGTCGACTGCTCCGGGACCCGCAGGTGCGCGGCGTCGGCGAAACGCAAGGCGTACTCGACGCTCTGCTCGTTGAGCACCGGCAGCGACCCAGGGAGCCCGAGGCACACCGGGCAGACGTGGGTGTTGGGCTCGGCGCCGAACTCGTTGGGGCAGCCGCAGAACAACTTGGTCTCGGTCGAGAGCTCGCAGTGGACCTCGAGGCCGATGACCGGCTCGTAGGCCTGCACGCCCATCCGCTCCGACTCGCTCACGCTCATGCCTGCTCCCTCGGGCATTCGCTCCTCGCCGGGATACGGCTCGCTCACGCTCATGCCGCCTCCTCGAGCACCCGCGCCACGCGGAACATCACCGGTTCGCCCAGCGCCGGCGCCAGCACCTGCACGCCGATCGGCAACCCCGCCTCGCCCGCGCCGAACGGCACGCTGATCGCAGCGTGCCCGGCCAGGTTGGTCGGGATGGTACACACGTCGGACAGGTACATCGCGAGCGGGTCGGCCGACTTCGCCCCCAGCGCGAACGCGACCGTGGGCGACGTGGGTGAGAGCAGAGCGTCGAACCGCTCGTACGCACGCGCGAAGTCGCGGATGATCAACGTGCGGACGCGCTGCGCCTGGCCGTAGTACGCGTCGTAGTACCCCGCCGACAGGGCGTACGTGCCCAGCATGATGCGCCGCTTCACCTCGGGCCCGAAGCCCGCCTCGCGCGTCCGCGCGTTCATCGTGGCGACGTCCTCACCGTCGACCCGCAATCCGTAACGCACGCCGTCGTACCGTGCGAGGTTCGACGACGCCTCGGCCGGCGCGATCACGTAGTACGCCGACAGCCCGTAGCGCGCGCTCGGCACGCTGACCCGGTCGACGGTCGCACCGGCCTTTTCGAGCGCACGTGCCGCCTGGTCGACCGCGGCCAGCACCTCGGGCTGGAAGCCGTCGCCCTCCACGAGCTCGTCGACCAGCCCGATGCGCAGGCCCTCAATGCCGCGGTTCACGACCGGGAGCACCGCCTCGTACGGCGACGCGATCGACGTGGAGTCCATCGGGTCGGGGCCGGCGATGCTGTCGAGCAGCAGCGCGGCATCGGTCACCGTGGTCGCGAGCGGGCCGATCTGGTCGAGCGAGCTGGCGAACGCCACCAGGCCGTAGCGCGACACCAGCCCGTACGTGGGCTTCACGCCGACGACGCCGCAGAGCGCGGCGGGCTGGCGGATCGATCCGCCGGTGTCGGAGCCGAGCCCCAGCGGCGCGTACCCGGCGGCGACCGCCGCGGCCGAGCCGCCACTGGAGCCGCCCGGCACGCGCGAGAGGTCGCGCGGGTTCCGGGTGGGGCCGAACGCAGAGTTCTCGGTGGACGAGCCCATCGCGAACTCGTCGAGGTTGGTCTTGGCGACGGGGACCGCGCCGGCGGCCAGCACGCGGTCGACCACCGTCGCCGTGTACGGCGGCTGCCAGCCCTCCAGGATCCGCGACGAACACGTGGTGGCCACGCCGCGGGTGCACAGGTTGTCCTTGAGCACGATCGGCACACCGGCGAGCGGGCCCGGGTCGGCACCGCGGGCGACCGCGACGTCGACCGCGTCGGCTGTGGTGCGCGCCCATTCGGCGGTCACGAGGTTGCAGGCGTGCAGCTCCACGTCGCCCGCCTCGATGACGAGAAGGTGCTCGTCGACCACGTCTCGCGCCGAACGAGTCCCGGCGCGGACCGCCGCCGCCAGCTCCGTCGCGCTCACGGTGCGTCGAGGATCCGCGGGACGCGGAACCGGCCGTCCTCCGACGCCGGCGCCATGGCCAGCACCTCGTCGCGCGGGAGGCTGGGCCGGACCTCGTCGGCGCGGAGCACGTTGACGAGAGGCAGTGGGTGCGCGGTGGGGGGAACATCGTGGGTGTCGAGCGCGGCGATCTGCGCCGCGTGCTCGAGGATGACCTCGAGCTGGCCGGTGAAGTGCTCGATCTCCTCGTCGGTCAGCGCGAGGCGCGCCAGCTGCGCGACGTGCTCCACATCGGCGCGCGTGAGACGGGACATGGTCTCGAGTCTAGGAGTCGCACTCGCTTGGCTACGATGCCGATCCGTGGCGACGCACCCGTTCCTCTCCGACGACTGGTTCACGGCGGTCCGGGAGATCGTCGACGCGCAGGAGCTGGAGATCCCGCCGCACGCGGAGCTCACCATGAACCTGGTGGTCACCGACACGCCCTTCGGCGAGGACCGTCTCCTCCACATCGGCGCCAAGGAGGGCCGCGCCGACTGGGGCCCCGGCCACGCCGCCGACGCCGACCTCACCCTCACCACCGACTACGAGACCGCCCGCGACATCTTCATCAGCGGCAACCCGCAGGCGGGGATGCAGGCGTTCATGGAGGGCAAGGTGAAGGTCCAGGGGGACCTCACCAAGCTGATGGCGGCCCAGGTGGCGGGCACCGGCCCGGGTGCGCCCGGGCTCGCCGACGCGTTGTCGGCGGTCACGGAGTAGCGGGCGCCTCCGCCTCGTTGGCCGGCTCGCCGCGCTCCACGTGCGACGCGGGCTCGAGCGCGTCATCGGGCATCGCGTGCCCGTCCACCGCGGGCGCCTCGTGGACCCGCGGCCCCGGGCGCCCGAGCTCACGTCCGTAGCCACTGGCCGGCCGGCACGGACCCGGCCTCGACGTCGCGCCGTGCGCGGGTCGCCACATCATCGATCATTGCCTCCCACGATTCGAGTCGTCTCGGCCGACGACCAGTCGCCGGCCCCCCGGGGAGTGCACGCCTTCTGCCCTCCCGCCCCGCAAAGAGACGCTCATGAGGCCGCCCCGTCACGCCGCGCGGCGGATCAGAAGAATCAGAAGAAGAGGGTGACCTTGGTGCCCTTGTTGACCGAGGTCCCGCCGGCGGGATCCTGGGCCCGCACCAGGCGTCCCGGCAGGTAGCTCTGCGTGTCGACGACGAAGCCGGCCCCCTGGAGCGTGGCGGTCGCGGTGTCGAGCGTCTGGCCCACGAGGTTGGGGACCGTCACCATCTCGGGGCCCTTGCTCACGTGGAGGGTGACCGCCGAGCCGCGGGGCGCCGCGGTGCCGGCCGGCGGGTCGGTGCCGATGATCCCGCCCACGGCGATGGTAGCGTTGAAGTCGTCGGCACGCGTGACCGTGAAGCCGAGGCCGGTGAGCGTGGCCGCCGCCGCGTCGTACGAAGCCGCCTTGGTCACGTCGGGGACCGGCACCGGCGCGGGCCCGTCGCTCACCAGCAGCTGCAAGGTCGAGTCGCGCGGCGCCTCCTTGCCGGCGGCGGGATCGGTACCGATGACGCCGCCGGCCGGCACCGACTCGTCGTACTGGTGCTTGAGGTTGACCGCGAAGCCGGCGCGCTCCAATGTGGCCTGGGCGTCGGACGGTGACTGGCCGTTCACCGCGGGCACCGCGACGGGCGGTGGCCCGCGCGACACGACCAGCTCGACCGAACCGCTGTCGCTCGTGAATTCCCCGGGTGCGGGGTGCTGCCCGATCACGATGTCCTTCGGATCGTCGGCGGTCTGCTCGATGATGCGCAGGGTCAGGCCGGCGCGGGCAACGGCGTCGGTGGCGTCCTTGGTCGTGAGGCCGACGAGCGAAGGCACCGCCACCGTCCCGCCGGACGTGCTCGCGGCGAGCGCGATGCCGCCGCCGACCAGGGCCAGCAGGATCGCGCCGAGCACCGCCACCGACACCCAGCGCACCGCCCCCGGCGCGCGGCGACGGCGCGCCATCGTCGCGGGGGCGACGGCCGTCGCGTCGACGGGCGCCGTCGCGTCGACCACGGGCGCGTCCTGGTCGAACAGCGCGTGCTCGCGGCGGCCGATCTGGGTCGGCTCGCCGCCGTCGAGCTCACCCCCGAGCCCGGCGAGCGGAAGCGGTTGCGGAGGCGGCAACGCACGGGCCGCGTCGCCGAGCGCGGCGCGCATGGTGGCGGCGTCCGGATAGCGCTCGGCAGGCTCCGGACGGCCGGCGCGCTCGACCACCGGCCCCAGGCGCCCGAGGGCGAGCGGCGCCACGAGCGGCGTGTGCGTGCGTGCCGCCAGCGTGCCGATGGCGGTGTCGGCGACCGCGGGCACGGTACCGGTGACCGCCTCCACCAACACCACCGCGAGGGAGTAGAGATCCGCCCGGCCGTCGAGCGGTGCGCCGGTGGCCTGCTCGGGGGCCGCGTAGCGCGCGGTGCCCACCACCGTTCCGGCCGGCTCCGTCCAGCTCGCCTCGGCGAGCGCACGCGCGAGGCCGAAGTCGGCGACGCGCACGATGCCGTGCTCGTCGAACAACAGGTTGGCGGGCTTGATGTCGCGGTGGACGACGCCGCGCGCGTGTGCGTACTCCAACGCCCCCGTGACCTGGCGACCGACGTGCGTCGCCTGCGACGGGGTCAGCCGGGCGCCGGAGTCGAGCAGCCCCCGGAGGCTCCCCCCGGTGAGGAGCTCGAGCACCATGAACGGCACGTCGTCCTCGCCCCAGTCGTAGACGGCCATGACGTTGGGGTGGTTGAGGGACGCCGCCACCTGGGCTTCGGCCCGGAAGCGGCGCAGGAACCCGGCGTCCTCGGCCAGCGCGAGGTGCAGGACCTTCACGCCGACGCGCCGCTTGAGACGGACGTCGTCGGCCACGTAGACGCGACCGCTCGCACCCGCGCCGATGGGCGCGAGCAAGCGGTACCGTCCGGCGAGGACCCGGCCGGTGAGATCGGCGACGCCACTGATCGCCATCGGGTCAAGGTACCGGGCCGACCCTGCGGGTTCGCGGCACTGCAACGGCCGATGACCGGGTTCGACGGCGCGGCGTTAGCCTCGGAACCGATGGTCGACACTCCGAGCGCGACGCGACCGGCTCCCGTCCCACGGCGCGCCCCGGCACCACGCCGGAAGCTCTTCCGGCACCCGGGCCGGGTCGCGGTCGTCGTGATCGCGTTGCTGGTCGTGCTCAACCTGACCATCGTCCTGCTCGACAACTCCGACACCAGTCCCGGCGGGGTCAACCCGTTGCCGGCGACGGTCGAGTCGGTCTCACCGCTCCCGGGGTCGATCGCCGGACCGATCGACACGATCACCGTCGACCTCGACAACAGCCTCACCGGCGTGCTCCTCATCAAGGTGCGGGGCCGCTACGTGGAGATCCCCGAGGACCAGCTCGAGCGCGTGGTCGAGCTCAGCCAGATCAGCTTCCGGCCCGGCCCCGGCAAGGAGATCACGCGCTTCGCCGCGGGCGAGAACGACGTCCTCGTCTACTACTGGTCGAAGACGCGCCCGGGCGGCCGGCCCAAGCACCCCGCGAGCTACGCCTGGAACTTCCAAGTCAAGGCGTGAGCGTTCGCGAGCCGGGTATCCCGGCGAGCAGCGAACGCCCGTGCTGACGGCGTGAGCGTCCGCGATCCGGGTCAGCGCATGTGGAGGACCGCAGCGCCCCGGACCGCGTCCTGCTCGATGGCGAGCAGTGCGTCGTTGGCCGCCTCGAGCGGGAACACCTCGTATTGGGCCCGGACCCCGGCCGTCGCGGCGAGGTCCATGAACTCCTGCGCATCGGCGCGCGTCATGTTGGCCACCGAGCGCAGGCTCCGCTCGTGCCAGAGGAGCTCGTAGGGCATCGACGGGACGTCGCTCATGTGGATGCCGGCCAGGCTCACCGTGCCGCCGGCGCGCACCGTCGCCAACGCCACCGGCACGAGCTCACCGGCGGGCGCGAACACGACGGCGCGGTCGCACGGCTCGGGCGGCGCCTCCGCCGGACCACCGATCCACGACGCGCCCAGCTCACGCGCCAGCTCGCGGTGGTTTTCACCACGCGTCATCACCACCACCTCGCAGCCCCAGTGCTGCAGCACCTGGAGCGCGAGGTGGGCCGACGCGCCGAACCCGAGCAGGGCCACCCGCTCACCAGGTTGCACCGCGGCTCGCCGCAGGGCGCGGTACCCGATGACGCCCGCGCACAGCAGCGGCGCCGCCTCGAGATCGTCGAGCCCCGGAGGAAGCCGGACCGCGAAGTCCTCGGGGACCGTGACGTGGTCGGCGTACCCGCCGTCGGCGGTCCATCCGGTGAAGTCGGCGGCGACGCAGAGGTTCTCCTCGCCCCGGCGACAGAACTCGCACACCCCGTCGGTGTGGTGGAGCCACGCGACGCCGACCCGATCCCCGACCGCGAGCGTCTCCACCTCGTCGCCGAGGGCGTCGACCACACCGACGACCTGGTGGCCGGGCACGATGGGCACGCGCACGAGCTCGAGGTCGCCTTCGACGACGTGCAGGTCGGTGCGACAACAACCGCATGCGTGCACCCGCACCCGCACCTCTCCCGACGCGGGCTCGGGCGCCGGGCGGTCGACCAGCGTCAGCGGTCGGGTCGCGACCGGTGCCGAAGCGGTCAACTGCTGCGCGCGGCTCATGCGATCGCCACCTCGGTCACGGGACGACGAAGGTCGCCTCACCCTTGATCGCGGCTCCGCCGGACTCCACGCGCGTGCAGAGCAGCTCGACGTCGACCTTGCGCTCGCCGGCGTCCTCGTACCGGCGGGTGACCTTGCCCGAGCACACGACCGTGTCGCCCGGCCACACCTGCTCGCGGAACTGCACCGCGTAGCGGCGGACGTTGCTCGCGCCCAGCCAGTCGGTGGCGTAGCCGGCGAGGATGCCCGCCTGCAGCATGCCGACCGAGAAGACCGACGGGTACCCGGCGGCCCGGGCGAACTCTTCGTCGTGGTGGATCGGGTTGAAGTCACCGGACGCGCCCTGGTACTTGACCATGTCGGTGCGGGTGATCGGGCCGTACTCGCGCGGCGCCGGTGCACTGCCCTCGTCCAGATCCTGCCAGCTCACCATCACGACCCCTCCGTCGGCGCCTTGCCCGTCTCGATCATCGTGGTCCGCGACTCGGCGACGACCTTGCCGCTCTCGTCGCGGTACTCGGTGACCATCTCGGCGAAGCGCATGGTGCCGCCGCGCTTCCCCTCCTTCTCGTAGATGCTGTCGATCCACGACTCGGTGGTGAGCGTGGCGCCGGCGCGCGGCGGGGGGCCGAAGAACGAGAACTCCTGGCCGCCGTGCAGCAGCCGGGCGAGGTTGATGTTGAGCGACGCCACCGGGTTCTCGAGTCCCTCCGGCGCCCAGAACCCGGACGCGATGAGCCACGTGGGTGGGATCGGGGCCGCGGGGTCGTCGAGGTAGTCGGGATTGCGCGTCATCGTCGCCCGGGCGAACTCCCGGACCTTGCCCCGCTCGATCGTGAACTCGTAGCCGGGAAACCGCTTCCCGATCACGGAGTCATCAGCCATGCAACCGCTCCCCCTCGTCCCCTCGAATCTCGATCCGGGTGAGGCTACGTCGTGCTCGGAGCCGTCTCCCAGCCCGCGCCGCTACGCCGACGGCGCGGGCCCGTGCTCGAGCAGGTGTCGGAGCCCGGGTTCGTCGAGGGTCGGCACGCCGAGCTGCTCGGCCTTGGCCAGCTTCGACCCCGGACTCTCGCCGACCACGACGTAGCTCGTCTTCTTCGACACGCTCCCCGTCACCTTGGCGCCGCGCGCTTCCAACTCGGCCTGCGCCTCCTCCCGCGTCATCGAGGGCAGGGTGCCGGTGAGCACGACGGCGAGGCCTTCGAGCGACGGGCCGTCGACGGGCGCGGTGACGCGTGCCGGGCCCTGGAAGTTGACGCCCGCGGCGCGCAACTTCTCGATCAGCTCCCGGTTGCGGTCGATGGTGAAGAACGCCTGCACGCTCTGCGCGATGACACCGCCGACGCCGGGTACGACCGCGAGGTCCTCCTCCGCGGCGCCGGCGATGGCGTCGAGGTCGCCGAGCTCGCGGGCGAGGGCGACAGCGGCGCTCGGCCCGACGTGGCGGATGCCGAGCCCGACGAGCAGCTTGGCCAGCGGTCGCGACCGGGACGCGTCGATCGCCGCGACCAGAAGCTGGGCCGACCGGTCGCCGATCCGCTCCAGCGGCACCAGCGCGTCGACGGTGAGCGAGTAGACGTCGGCCGCGTCGGAGAGCAGCCCCGCGTTCACGAACTGGGTGACGCGCTCCTCGCCGAGCCCCTCGATGTCCATCGCCGAGCGACCGGCGAAGAAGACGATGCGCTGCACGCGTTGCGCAGGGCAGTCGACGTTGACGCAGCGCGTGTCGGCTTCACCCTCGAGTCGGACCAGCGGTTGGTGGCACACCGGGCACTCGGTGGGGAACTTCCACTTCCGTGCGCCGCGCTTCCGCTTGGCGAGCACCGGGCCCACGACCTCGGGGATGACGTCGCCGGCCTTGCGCACGATCACCGTGTCGCCGACGCGCACATCCTTGCGGGCGACCTCGTCCTGGTTGTGGAGCGTGGCGAGCCCCACCGTCGAACCGCCCACGAACACCGGCTCGAGCTGGGCGAAGGGGGTGGCCCGACCAGTGCGACCGATGCTCACCATGATCCCGCGCAGCAACGTCGTCTTCTCCTCGGGCGGGAATTTGAACGCGATGGCCCACCGAGGCGCCCGGCTGGTGAAGCCGAGCTCGTTGCGTTGCGCGAGGTCGTCGACCTTCACGACCGCGCCGTCGATCTCGTAGCCGAACGAGTGCCGGTTGGCCTCGATGCGCGAGCAGAATTCGTAGACCTCGTCGAGCGACGAC
>DATBBL010000352.1:0-10012 GCA_036271015.1 Acidimicrobiia bacterium | reverse complement strand
ATGTTCTGATTCACCCGAAACAGATTTGATGGATCGTAGCGCCTTTTGATTTTCGCGAGCCGGGCATAGTTCTTCCCGTAGGTCGCCTTCACCCGATCCTCTCCCTCGTCCATCATGAAGTTCACGTAGGCGCCGCCCATGGAGTACGGATGCAGGGCGTCGAAGTAGTCGACCGTCCAGCGGGTGATCGCTTGCGCGTTGGCGGGATCGGGATCGACACCGACCATGACCTGCGCGTAGCGGGCGTCGCGATAGGCCCACGCAGTCTCGTCATTGGGGACGCGCGCGGCGGCACCGTCCACGGGATAGATGTGCATGCCGGAAAGCATCGTCGGGAGCTCGGCACCGAACTCGGCATTGCGTTTCACCGCCTCCTCGGGGATGTCGCGGACGTAGTCCGCACGCCAGTACCACTGGTAGCCCTTGGGGTACAGCGCATCGAAGGCGCTGTTCCAGACCGGGAACGGCAGCTCCATCACGCCGTCGAGCGCGATGCCGCCGAGCGCACGAGCGGGCGCGAGCTGTGCATCCACCTCGTCCGCCGGTCCGGTGTAGCACCACATGATCCCGCACATCTTCTGGAGGTGCAGCTCCTCGGGGAACGGCGGTGCTGGAGGGACGGTCAGGAAGGCGAAGAAGCCGTTGAGGTCCTCGGGCGCCGTCCCGATGAACTCGTGGAAGAAGCGGAGCACGTCCTCGGTCCGGTCGAGCGGCCACAGCATCGGCCCCGCCCACACGTTCGAGACGTCGTGCAGCTGCAGTGTGAAGCACGTGACGACGCCGAAGTTGCCACCGCCGCCACGGATCGCCCAGAAGAGGTCCGGGTGTTCGTCGGCGTTCGCGGTCACGAACGTTCCGTCCGCGAGGACCATGTCGACCTCGAGGAAGTTGTCGATCGTGAGTCCGCACTTGCGGGTCAGGTGGCCCACGCCGCCCCCGAGCCCCAGACCACCCAGACCAGTGGTGGAGATGATGCCGCCCGGGGCGGCGAGGCCGAACGCGTGCGTGGCATGGTCGACGTCACCGAGGAGGGCGCCGCCGCCCGCGACGGCGGTCCGCGCGTCGGGATCCACCCGCACGTTCCGCATGCCCGAGAGGTCGATGACGAGGCCGTCGTCCACGCTCCCCAGGCCGCCGCCGTTGTGACCCCCGCCCCGAATGGCGATGTCCAGCTCTTGCTCGCGACCGAACGACACCGCGGCCATCACGTCCGCCACGTCGTTGCACCGGACGATGACCGCCGGGCGCTTGTCGATCATGGCGTTGTACAACGCACGAGCGTCGTCGTAGTCGCCGTCTCCTGGCGAGAGGACCGCGCCGCGAACGCCGCCGCGGAGCGCATCGAGAGCCGAACGGTCGAGTTGCGCTGAGGCCATGACGCACTCCCGTCGTGATCCCTGCCCCCCTTTGAGTCGTATTGAAGGCCCGACGACGCCGGATCACAAGGGTTTTCGTCCGATTCGTGCCGTCCGCCACTCGGGTGGCGGCTACCGCCAGGCGACCGCGTAGACCTGCGTGGGTTCGGAGAATCCCTTCAAGGCCATCGGGCCGCGCGACTCGAAAGCGAAACGCTTGCCGACGCACAGCTCTCGCACCGCCACCGACACGGTGATGCCGCGAGGGTCGGAACACGAACACAGACGAGCCGCGAGTTGGACCGCGGCCCCGAACAGGTCGTCGTGGTCGCTGACCGGCTCTCCGGCGCTGATCCCGATGCGGACGTCGAGGTGCGCATCGGGGTCGTCCGCTCGCTCGGAGAACCGCCGCTGCATCGCGATCGCGGCTTCGACGGCGCTCGAGACCGACGAGAACGACGCCATGATCCCGTCACCGGTGTGCTTGACCTCACGCCCGGCGTGACGCGCCAGCGCGTCACGCACGATGGCGTCGTGCTCGTGGAGCAGCGTCATCGCTCGATCATCGCCGAGCCGTTCGGTCATCTCCGTCGAGCCGCAGATGTCGGTGAACAGCACCGCCCGTACGGCTGATTCCGAGTAGGCCGTTCCGACCGGATGCTCGGGGAGCGAACCGAAGAACGCCTGCACCGGGCCCGGCTCGACCTCGATGATGTTGGCCGCCAGCAGACCGTGCGCTTCGCGATGCACCTGTTCGACCGCTTCGATGCTCGGCCCCTCGGCAAGACAGAACACCGATCCGGAATCGGCCTCGAACCAGTACGTCAGGTACCGCACCCCGTGCTCCGACTGCACGCCGACATCCAGTGAATGCGCGGCAGCGATCTCCTCTGCCGATGCGCCGGGCACGTCGTGCCGATCCATGTACAAGGGCATGGACCGGATCGTAAGACAGCCCCCCGGGGCGCGCCAGAGGACGCGCACGTCGACACGCGCAACACTTCGGCCGCGAGGTGACACTCGGACATCCGGCACGCGGCGCGTGGTGTTGACGGCGGGATCGGCACTGAGTCACTGTGGCGGCCATGGCAAGCGACCCCGTTCGTACAGATCGTCTCCGGCAGGTCGAGATGCACGTCGGCTTCGAGAACGCCCATGACCTGGACGCGATCATGGAAACGTTCGGTGCGGAAGCCTCGTATCACGACGAACCGTGGAACGAACACTGCCTCGGGCGCGACGCGGTGCGCGACTACTACACCCAGTTGATCGCCGCCGTCCCCGACCTCCACATCGATCCGCACGGTCCGCACGTCGCCGACGACGTGGTGGTGCTGGAGTGCACGATCACCGGCACCCACCTCGGTCCATGGCACGGACTGCCTGCGACCGGCCGGCCGGTGTCGATCCCCTTGTGCGGCGTCTACACCTTCGACGACGGTGCAGCGATCGCGGGCGAGCGCATCTACTACGACCGCGCGATGGTGCTCGAGCAGCTGGGCGTGTTCTACAGCCCCGAGAGCTCGATGGGTCGGGTGACGACTGCGGTGCTGCACCCGGTCACCATGTCGAAGGTGGCAGCCCGGATGGTCAGAGAGCGCACGTCGCACTGAGCGCAGTCACCCCGCGCGGAGCACGCGGGCCGCGCACGACCACGGACGCCGCCGGGGTCTAGGGTCCGGGGCCGTGGACTTCGACGAACGCTACGGGCCCTGGGCGGTGGTCGCGGGCGCCTCGGACGGGATCGGTGCGTCGGTGGCTCGGCTCCTCGGTGACCGCGGCGTCAACTCCGTGCTCGTCGCCCGCCGGCAGAGTGCGCTCGACGAGGTTGCCGCGAGCGTCGCCGTCGAGACGCGCACGCTCGCCCTCGACCTCAGCCAGGACGGCGCCGACGACGCGCTGGCCGACGCCACCGCCGATCTCGACGTGGGCCTCCTCGTGTACAACGCGGGCGCCGATCCCCACATGTCGCGGTTCCTCGACCAGCCGGCATCGATCTGGCAAGAGATGGTGCACCGCAACTGCGCCACCGTGCTCGGGTCGGCGCACCACTTCGGCGGCCGGATGGCCGCTCGTGGTCGCGGTGGCATCGTGCTGGTGACGTCGGGTGCGGCGTGGGCGGGCGGTGCCTACCTCGCGGCCTACGGCGCGTCCAAGGCGTTCGACCTCGTGCTCGGGGAGGCGCTGTGGGCGGAGCTCCAGCCGCTCGGCGTCGACGTGCTCTCGATGGTGCTCGGACCCACGGACACGCCCGCGTTCCGGAAGGTGCTGGGCGATCGTGACTTCGACGGGATCGCCGATCCCGACGACGTCGCCCGCGACATGCTCGACAACATCGGGAACGGTCCGACCTTCCCGCCGGATCCGTCGCCGTTCGGACCGGTGCCGCGCCGTCAGGCGGTCGAGCTCATGAGCCAGGGCGCGGCCGCGCTGCACGACTGAGCGGATCGCCCACCTGCGAGCGCGGGGGAGTCCGGGGACGCCCTCGCGCTCGCGTGCAGGAGCTGCTCACGCGACCTGGCGGAGTCCCTGGTCCTTCTCCAGCGCGGCAGCTTCGTCGTTGTACTTGCGTTCGAGCCCGCGGAAGAACCCGAGGACCTCGGTCCAGAAGTACGCGACGCCGGCGAGCGCCAAACCGGTCAGGGTCACGCCGATCCACGGCTCCCGCACCGGCACGGCCCACAGCTTCCACATGTTCAGGTCGGCCAACCAGGCCAACCCGACCCCGAGCGCGATCGTGGTCAGGGCCCAGCCCTCACGCGTCGCGGTGACATATCGGTGCGCCATCATCACCAGCACCGACAACCCGAGGCCGAAGAACGCCATCACGGCGAACGTCTCCATGCTGATCACCTCGTTTCTCTCTGCTTGCCGTTTCCGTTGATCTCAGGACGCGCGTCGACGGGCGCTCCGACCGGACCACGACATCTCGGCGACCTCCGCCACTTGATCGAGGCCCCAGTCGAGGTCGGAGGTGCTGACGACGAGCGGAGGCGCGATCCGCAGCGTCCGCTCGTGCGCGGTGTTGGTGAGCACCCGTCGCCGCAGCACCTGTTCGGCGACCTGTCGGGCGGGGGGCATCCCGTCGTCGAGCTCGAGGCCGGCCCAGAGCCCACGGCCGTGGACCGCCCGGACACCGTGCCCGAGCAGGTCGCGGAGGCGTGCGTGCAGACGCGCGCCGAGGCGATCGCTCCGTTCCTGGTACTCGCCGGTCCGGAGCATCGCGATCACCTCACGCCCGACGGCGCAGGCGAGGGGGTTGCCGCCGAACGTGCTCCCGTGGGTGCCGGGCGAGAGCACCCCGAGCACGTCGCGAGCGCCGACCACCGCGGAGACCGGCACGATCCCGCCGCCCAGGGCCTTCCCGAGCAGGAACAGGTCGGGCTTGACCCCCTCGTGATCGCACGCGAACGTCCGCCCGGTGCGCCCGAGCCCCGACTGGATCTCGTCGGCGACGAACAGGACGTCGTGCTCGGTGCAGAGCCGGCGGACGTCACGCAGGTAGCCGTCGGGAGGAACGATCACACCGGCCTCGCCCTGGATGGGCTCGAGGAGGACGGCCACGGTCGAGTCGGTGATCGCGTCCGAGAGCGCGCCGGCGTCGCCGAAGGGCACCGACACGAACCCGGGCGTGAACGGACCGAACCCGGAACGGGTGGCGGGGTCGCTCGAGAAGCCGGCGATGGTCGTCGTGCGCCCGTGGAAGTTCCCGGTGCACACGATGATCGACGCCTGGTCGTCGGGGACGCCCTTGATCGTGTACCCCCATCGCCGCGCCACCTTGATCGCGGTTTCGACCGCCTCCGCGCCCGTGTTCATGGGGACGACCATCTCCATGCCGCACAGCCCGGTGAGGTCGCGGCAGAAGGGCTCCAGGTTGTCGGTGCCGTACGCGCGGCCGGCCAGGGTCAGCTGGGTCAGCTGGCGACGAGCGGTGGCGATCAGGCGCGGGTGACAGTGTCCGAAGTTCAACGCGGAGTAGGCGGAGAGGAAGTCCAGGTAGCGGTGACCATGGTCGTCCTCGACCCACGCTCCGCTCCCGCGCGTCAACGTCACCGGCAGCGGGTCGTAGTTCGGCGCGCAGTGCCCGTGGGCGGACCGGTGGCCGCGGATCCCCACGCGCGTCAACCGGTCACGCGTCATCGCAACTCCAACGTGCAGCACCTGACGCCCCCGCCGGCCTTGACGAACTCCGACATCTCGACCGGGACGGGCTCGAATCCGCGAGTGCGCACGACGTCGTGCATTCCCACGGCCGCGACCGGCAGCACCACATGGTGGCCGTCGCTCACCGCATTGAGCCCGAGCGAGTACGCGTCCGCATCCCCCACACGGATCGCGTCGGGGAAGAGCCGTTCGAGCACGCAACGGGTCCCCGCGGAGAACGCCGGCGGGTAGTAGGCGACGGTGCGCTCGTCGAGGACGCAGAGCGCCATGTCGAGGTGGTAGAAGCGCGGGTCGCAGAGGCGGAGGCTCACGACCGGGCGGCCGAAGAACTCCTGCAGCTCGTGGTGTGCGCTCCGGGTCGTGCGGAACCCCCAACCTGCGAGCGCCACGGGGCCGGCGAACGCCACGTCGCCCTGGCCCTCGCAGAAGGCCCGGGCCGCGCGGACGTCGTGGAAGCCGTGCTCGAGGAACCACTGCCGGTACGGGACCTGCTCCCCGGCGCGTTCGCGGTGCCGGAACCGCGCTGTCAGCACCCGCCCGCCGCGAACGACGGCGCCGTTGGCGCTGAACACCATGTCCGGGGCCTCCGGAACGGGCTCGATGACCTCGACGTCGTGACCGAGGCCCTCGTAGGTCTCGACGAGGTGCTCCCATTGTGCTGTCGCGCGCGCCCGGTCGACCGGCACCGACCGGTCCATCCACGGATTGATCGAGTAGGAGACGTCGAAGTAGCGCGGCGGGCACATCAGGTACCGGCGCCGTCGCGACGCGTGCTCGGGGAAGGCGCCGGACATCGCCGCGACCTCGAGGAGCGGTACGGTCATGAAGCGACCGTACGGTGCCATCACTCCACCTGCAGCTGTGTTCCGTTGCGAAGAACGGGGGATCGTTGCAAATCGACGACCTGGACCGTGAGATCGTTGCCGAGCTCGTCCGTGACGCACGCCAGAGCTACGCGGTGATCGGGAAGCGGGTCGGGCTCTCCCCGTCGGCGGTGAAGCGCCGGACGGACCGGCTTTGCCGCGACGGCGCGATCGTCGGCTTCTCTGCGGTCCTGAGCCCGGAGGTGGCGGGAAGCACCGAGGCGTTCGTCGAGCTGTACTGCCGGGACCCGCTCCCGCCCGAGTTCATCGGGCAGGTGCTCGACCGGCATCCGCAGGTGATCGCGGCGTACATCGTGAGCGGCGAACCCGACGCGCTGGTGCACCTCCGCACCGCCACCGTGGCCGAGCTCGACGAGGTGCTCGAGCAGATCCGCGACGAGCTCCGCGCCGAACGGACGCGGAGCTCGGTCGTGCTGGCGCCGCTCCTGCACCGGCTACCACCGCTCGCGACCGGGCCTCCTCCCCCCTGACCATCCGGCGGCCCGAGGGGGTACAACGTACGGTGGAGAAGCGACGGAACCTCGAGGGCAGTTCGAGGAGGTGATCACCGTGCAGGCAGCTGTCGGTGACTGGGTCATCGTCCGGAGCCGTCACGTCGGTGCGGCCGAGCGGCGGGGTGAGATCGTCGATGTTCGCGGCGACGGCGGCACACCACCGTGGCTGGTCCGGTGGAGCGTCGACGGTCACGAAGCCTTGCTCTTTCCGGGGCCCGACGCGACGATCGAGCACCGGCCTCGCGATCACGCCTGAGGCGTCGACTCGCCCTCGTCGGGTGGCGGAGCGAAGCCCTGTCGGATGGTGTTCTCGGTGACCACCCGGGTCTCGACGAACTGGAGCAGGTAGTCCGACCCACCCGACTTGAAGCCCACGCCGGAGAGCGCGGACCCGCCGAACGGCTGGCGCCCGACGCGCGCGCCCGTGATGCCCCGGTTCACGTACACGTTCCCGGCCCTGAGCGATCCCGTCGCATGCGCGATCCGTGACGGAGTGCGCGAGAACACGCCCGCGGTGAGCGCGTAGTCGGTGTCGTTGGCGAGGGCGATCGCGTGGTCGAAGTCCCCGGCGCGCAGCACGGTGAGCAGGGGCCCGAAGATCTCGTCGGTTGCGATCGGTGACCGGGCGTCGTCGGTGACGGCGACCACCGGCCCGGCGTACCAGCCGCCGACAGGCACATCGTCACGCTCGACGACGACGTCGCTCGTCTCGTGTGCCAGCGAGCGGTACCGCGCGACGCGCTCGTACGCGTCGGCGTCGATCAGTGGTCCGCAGACCGTGCGCAGCTCCTGGGCCGGTCCCACCGGAACCACCGCGGCGGCGCCGGCCAACCGCCCGACGAGCTCATCGAACACGGGATCCAGCACGATCACGCGGGATGCGGCCGAACACTTCTGGCCCGCGTACGCGAACGCGCTCTGCGTGATCGCCGGCACCGCGACGTCGAGGTCGGCGTCGGTGTCGACGACGACCGGGTTCTTGCCGCCCATCTCCGCGAGGACCCGCTTGACCTGTCGTTGCCCGGGTCGAACCGTCGCCGCCGCCTCGATGATCTGCAGCCCCACCGCCTTGGAACCCGTGAACGCGATGAACGCCACCCGTGGGTGCTCGACGAGGGCCGCGCCCACGTCTTCGCCGAGGCCGGGAAGGAACGCGAGCACACCCGGCGGTACACCGGCCTCGTGGAGGATCTCGACCAGGCGTAGCGCGGTGCCGGGCGTCTGCTCGGCGGGTTTGAACATCACCGCGTTCCCGGTGACGAGCGCGGCGGTGATCATCCCGGTGGGTATCGCGAGCGGGAAGTTCCACGGCGAGATCACGGCACCGATTCCGAGCGGTTCGTACGAGTACGTGTTGGCTTCGCCGGGGACCTGTCCGACCCGCGTGCCGCGCGAAAGGCGGAGTGCCTCTCGCCCGTAGTACTCGCAGAAGTCGATCGCCTCGCACACGTCGGCGTCCGCCTCCGCGATCGGCTTCCCGGCCTCGAAGACCTCCAGCGCGGTGAGCTCGACCCTCCGGGCGCGCAGGATCGCCGCCGCCCGGAACAGGATCGCGGCGCGCTCCTCCCACGGAGCCGCACGCCACGCCGGCCATGCGGACGCGGCGACGTCGAGCGCGGCCTCGACGATCGAGCCGTCGGCGCCACCACTTCGGCACACGACACGATCGAAGGAACCGGGATCCACTGAGACGATCTCTCGGTCGGTCGCCACCGCCTGCCCGTCGACGAGGACGGGCGCGGCGAACCCGAGCCGATCCGCGGCGTCACGGACCCCGCCGGCGAGTCCGGCACGCGCGTGCGCACGGCGGAGCTCGGCGAGTGGCTCGTCGGTGAACGGCGTCGGCGCGCGTGGGTCGGTCGCGGGGCGGCGCGGCGCGACGGGCTGCTCGTCGAGTCGATGGTGTTCGACGACCGGGGCGCGGATCAGCTCGTCGAGGTCGCGGCCTTCCGCGAAGCGATGCCGGACGAAGCTCTCGTTCGAGGTGTTCTCGAGGAGGCGCCGCACGAGGTAGGCGATGCCGGGGACCAGCTCGCCGACCGGGGCGTAGACCCGCACGCGGTGGCCCTCGCGCACGAGTGCCGCGTGAACCGGCTCGGCCATGCCGTACAGCAGCTGCAGCTCCAGCGCGCCGGTACCGAGCCCGCGCCGCTCGGCGTACGCGATCGCGTGAGCGAGGCTGCGAAGGTTGTGGCTGGCAATCGCGGGTCGTACCTCGCCGGCATGGTCGATCAGGAACTTCGTGCAACGCTCGAAGTTCGCGTCGGTCTGCGACTTCTCGGCGAACACCGGAGACGGCCAGCCCGCCGAGGCGGCGACGATCTCCTCGTGGTCCCAGTAGGCACCCTTGACCAGACGGATGCGCAGCGGGATCTGCAGCTCGCGGGCCGACCACGCCACCAGGTCGTGGAGGTCGGCGTACGAATCCGTCCGGTAGGCCTGGACCACGCACCCCAACTGCACGTCGGGATGCTCGCGGCCCAGTCGCCGGAGCAGCTCGTACCCGAGGTCCTTGGCCTCGTCGTGCTCGGTGTCGAGGTGGACCGTCGCCCCGCCGGCGCGCGCCCGGTCGAGGACCGGGCGCAGTCGTGCGGCGGCGGCGTCCAGTGCCTCCGCGCCCGTGAGGGGCGCGAAGAGCGGCGAGAGCGCGGTGGGCTTCACCGAGACGTCGACTCGTGGGAGCGCGCCCCATGGATCGCGCTCGAGCACCTCGCGCGCCGGCCACCCGGGGGTTCCTGCGCTGAGCACGTCGACCAGCTCGACGATCCGGTCTGCGTACCGCTGCGCCTCGTCCTCACTGACGACCCGCTCGCCCAGGAGGTCCACGGTGACCGCCTCCCCCTGGTCCCACAACCGTCGCAGGCGCACGACCGCGCCCTGCGCATCCTCGGCTGCGATGAACTGGCGGGCCATGCGGCGGACGTTGCGGCGGGCAACCGCGGCGGAGACAACGCGGCCCAGAGGCACCTGCTCGGCGACGTCGAGGCCGAGCTCCACGGCCCGGGGCACGGGCACCCCGTCGAAGTACTCCGAGAGGTGGCGGAGCACGTCGTCGGCGTCACGGCATCGCGGAAAGACGTCGACGAACCGGAACAGTTGCGTCTTGAACTCG
>DATBBL010000351.1:0-14839 GCA_036271015.1 Acidimicrobiia bacterium | reverse complement strand
GAACATCGAGACCGGAGATGCAGTGGAGCCGTGCCCGGAGGGCGGGACGGCGGAACGGAATCGACCGTCAGGAGCGGAGATGCAGTGGAGCCGTGCCCGGAGGGCGGGACGGCGGAACGGAATCGACCATCAAGGTGGTGGAGTCCGCACGGTGGACGTTAGGTTCGCCGCCTGAGCGCAAGGGGGGAGACGATGGTGGCACCCGAGGGCGTGAGTTCCGACGCCGGCATCCTCGACGGCGTCCGGATCCTCGACCTGTCGGACGGGATCGCCGGCCCGGTGTCGACGCTGCTCCTCGCCGAGGCGGGCGCCGACGTCGTCGCCGTCGAACCACCGGGTGGCGCGGCCAACCGGGCCGCCGCCGGCTTCCACACCTGGCTGCGCAGCAAGCGCAGCGTCGTGCTCGACCTCGAGCGGCCGGACGACCGGGCCCGCCTCGACGACCTGCTCGCGGCCGCCGACGTGCTGGTGCACAACCACGGCCCGACGCGTGCGCGCGAGCTCGGGCTCGACGACGCCGCACTCGCCGAGCGCCACCCGCAGCTCATCGTCTCGTCGGTGCTCTCGTGGCCGGCCAACCACCCCGATGCCGACCGCCCGGTGAACGAGCTCCTGGCCTTGGCGCGCCTGGGGATCCTCGACGAGCAGCAGGGCTACCGCGACGGCCCGATCTTCCTCCGGTGCCCGATCGGCAGCTGGTGCGCCGCGCATCTCAACGCGATCGGCATCCTCGCCCGCCTGATCGCACGCGAGCGCACCGGGCGCGCCGGGCCGGCGCACACGAGCATCGCGCAGGGTGCACTGGTGCCGATGGCGATGCACTGGCGACGGGTGGAACAGCCGTCACCCTCGTTGGCGACCGGCATGCCGAAAGCACAGACCGGTGCCTCGCTGTTCGAGTCCGGCGACGGCGTCTGGTTGCACCTGATGGGTGAACCGACGAAGTCGCCGTTGTTCCGCGACGCCATGGCCGAGGTCCGCCCCGAAGGTCAGCGCCACGATCCGAACGCGCTCTTCGGAATGTTCGACGGCTGGGCCGACGCGCTGCTCCTGCACCCGAGCGCCGAGTGGCTGGAGACCTTCTGGGCCAACGACGTGCCCGTACAGCCCGCGCTCCCTCCGGGCGAGATCTTCTCCGACGAGCAGGCGCGGGCGAACGGCTACGTCATCGAGGTCGACCATCCTGAGCTCGGCCAGGTCGCGATGGCGGGGTCGCCCCTCACCGTCGACCCGCCGACGCGCATGCGTCGCTTCGCACCCGACCTCGGTCAGCACACCGACGA
Organism: Acidimicrobiia bacterium; assembly: GCA_036271015.1. Classification (GTDB taxonomy): domain Bacteria; phylum Actinomycetota; class Acidimicrobiia; order IMCC26256; family DASPTH01; genus DASUAS01. The sequence goes on along the minus strand of DATBBL010000351.1, from coordinate 13,556 downwards.
GGTCTGCGACGAGTGGAAGCCGCGCGCGCCGGAGCGTTCCGCGCCCACCACGGGCGCCGAGCTGCGGTGGCCGCTCGAGGGCGTGAAGGTGGTCGACGCGGGCGCGTTCCTCGCCGGTCCGCTCGGGCCCATGCTCCTCGCCGACCTCGGCGCCGACGTGGTGAAGGTCGAGCCGCCCGGCGGCGAAGGGATGCGCTACGTCGAGTGGTCGTTCTTCGGGTGCCAACGGGGCAAGCGGGGCGTGGCCCTCGACCTCAAGTCGCCGGCGGCGCGCCCGGCGATCGACGCGCTCCTGGCCGGGGCCGACGTGCTGCACCACAACCTGCGCATGCCGGCCGCCCGCCGCCTCGGGATCGACGAAGCGTCGGTCCGCACGGTCAACCCCGACATCATCTACTGCCACGCCAGCTCCTACGGCCCGCGCGGCCCGCGTGCCGACTGGCCCGGTTACGACCAGCTGTTCCAGTCGTCGTGCGGCTGGGAGGTGGCCGGCGCCGGCGAAGGCAACCGGCCGATGTGGCATCGCCTCGGGTTCATGGACCACCTCTGTGCGATGGGCTCGTTGATCTCGACGCTGCTCGCGCTGTACCACCGCGACCGCACGGGACAGACGCAGTTCACCGCGGGGGCGCTGCTGGCCGGCGGCGTCATGACCTGCAGCGAGACGTACCTCGACGCCGACGGGAAGACGGTGCCGATGCCGGTGCTCGACCACGAGCAGACCGGCATCGCTCCCGGCTACCGCATCCTCACCGTGGCCGACGGCTGGATCGCGATCGCCGCCACCACCGACGAGCAGCTCGCGGCGCTCTGCACGGTCGCGGGCGTGGACCGGGTGGACGACGCCGCCGCCGCGCTCGGGACCCGAGCAAGCGCGCAGGCACTCGACGCGCTCACCGCCGCCGGCGTGCCGTGCGAGGAGGTGCGGCTCGATCAGAAGGAAGCGTTCTTCGCCTCGCCCGACAACGAGGCCGCGGGGATGATCGCGCGGTACCGACACGTCGACTACGGCGCGGTGGAGCAGCCCGGCGCGTTCTGGATCTTCGGCGATCTCGACGTCCGCCTCGACCGCGCGCCGCCGGGCCTGGGCGAGCACACGGTCGAGGTGCTCCGGGAGGTGGGCATCGACCCCGACATGATCGAGGCGCTGCTGGCCGACGGCGCCGCGCACCAGTGGAAGGCAGGAGCATGACGACGAGCCCGGAGTCACCGCCGCTCCCCCTGCCTTCGCCCGATGCCGTCACCCAGTTCTTCTGGGACGGCGTCGCGCGTCACGAGCTCTGGATCCAGCGCTGCCAGAACTGCAAGCACTACCTCCACTACCCGAAGACGCTGTGCCGGTACTGCCAGTCCGCGGACCTGGCCGGCGAGCAGGTCTCGGGTCGCGCCACGCTGTACACCTGGACCATCGCGGTCCAGCCGTTCCATCCGTTCTACGTCGACCGCATCCCGTACGTGGTGGCGACGGTCGAGCTGGTCGAGGAACCCGGGCTCATGTTCATGAGCCAGGTCGTCGACTGCGCCGAGGAGGACCTGCGGATCGGTCTCCCCCTCGAGGTCGTGTTCGAGGAGCTCGGACCCGAGCTCACCCTCCCGTTCTTCCGGCCCGCGCCGACGCGGAGCGCGTGACGATGGCCACCGGTCAGCGCGTCGCGATCGTCGGGCTCGGCTACTCCCAGGTCGGGCGCAACAGCGGTCTCACGGCCAACGAGCACATGATCCAGGCGACGCAGGCCGCGCTCGCCGACGCCGGGCTCACCGTGCACGACATCGACGGCGTCACGTCCGTCGGCTCCGAACCGCTCAACGACGCCTGGCTGGTCGGCATCACGCCGGTCAACTGGTGGGCGTCCGGCCTGATGGCGCCGGCGTTCTCGTACTCCGCGGTGCAGGCGATCGCGGCGGTGGCGTCGGGCTTCTGCCACACCGCGCTGGCGCTCCGGGTCATCCAGCAGCAGCCGAGCAGCTCGGCGCTGGTGAAGGGCGCGGGCGCGCAGCACCCGATGACGTCGATGCTGCATGCGGCCGCCGGTGACCGGCAGTTCCTCACGCCGTTCGGCGCCGGGAGCCCCGTGCAGTGGGCGGGGCTGTTCACGCAGCGGTACATGGCGCAGTACGGCGCGAGCGAGGAGGACTTCGGTCGCCACGTGGTCACGCAGCGGTACCACGCCTCGATGAACGACGACGCCATCTTCCGGGAACCGATGACGCTGGACGACTACCTGGCGGCGCGCTACGTGTCGAAGCCGCTGCGCATCCTCGACTGCGACTACCCCGTCGACTCGGGCTCGGCGGTGATCTTCACCACCGAGGAACGCGCCCGGGACCTCGCCCAACCGGTGGTGCTCGTCGACTCGTACGCCCTGACCGCAGTCCGCGATCTGCACTTCGAGATCATGTCCGACATGGTGCACACCGCACCCGCGCAGACGGCCAAGAGCCTGTGGGAGCGCAGCGATCTGACGCCCGCCGACGTCGACACCGCGCAGCTCTACGACGGCTTCTCCATCATCGTGTTCCAGTGGCTCGAGGCGCTCGGGTTCTGCGGTGAGGGTGAGGCGGGTGCGTTCGTCGCCGAGGGCAACACCCGCCTCGGCGGGTCACTGCCCGTGAACACCGATGGCGGCGCCTGCAACGTCGGCCGTCGCCACGGTGCGAACTTCTGCATCGAGGGGACGCGCCAGCTGCGCGGCCAGTGCGGCGAGCGTCAGGTCGACGGCGCCGAGGTCGCGGTGTTCACGAACGCGGTCGGTCCGTTCTCGGCCGGCGCCATCCTGACCAAGGGCTGACGACCTTCGCGTCGACTTCACGGCCGGGGGACGAGGGAATTGGGAAGGTAGCCCTCGGCGCCGAGCGCGGCGGCGGCGACGGCCGCGATGTCGGTGACCGATCGGAACACGACGTACCGGGAGATCCAGTGGGGCTGGAACTTCGCGCTGAACGTCAGCAGCGACTCGATCTGGAAGTGCCGGTCGAGCCGCTTCACGAGCCACGCCTGACCGCGTTCGAGCGTGGTCGGATCCGTCGCCGAGAGCACGGAACGGAAGACGGCGAAGTTCAGCGAGACGTCGACCACGCCGTGGTTCGATGCCCACACGATGGCCTCGGCGATGAGCCGCTCGTTGATGCCGTTGACGAGCGGCTGCCCGTCGACCCGGTCGATCCGGCGCATGGCGTCGAGCGACAGCCCGCGGCCACCGCGACAGGGGACGTATCGCTGGAAGGCAACCGGCGCACCGGCCAGCTCGGCGATCGCGAGCACGCAGTCGGCGTCGCGGTCGGGGTCCGTGAGCAGTCCGTCGAGGGCCATCGAGAAACCCCGCTCCGCCTCGCGACCTCGATCCGCCAGGTCGACGTCGAGCAGTGCTCGCCGGAGCGCGTCGTCGAGGAGACCCTCGGTCACGATGCGCACTTCGAGGCCGTGGTTCTTCGTACGGTTGCACGCCTGGCGCACCGGCCGCATCGTGCGGCCCTCGAGCGTGAACGTCGACGTGTCGATGATGGCCTCGTCCCCGAGGCGGATGCTCCGCATGCCCGCGTCGAGCCACGGCCCGAGCCGCGACTCGGCGACCCCGAGCGCGGCCGGCCGCCACCCCTCGTCGTCGCACCGGGCGAGGAACGCGCCCACGGCGTCATCGGCGGCACGGGTCTCGCCGAACTGATCGCCGCCGACGAGCGCGACGCCCCGGAGCACGCGGAACGCGACGGCACCGTGTCCGGTGCGATCGAAGAGATAGGCACGGTCACGGCGGAGCGCAAAGGGATCCAGCGTTCCGCCGTCCGGTTGCGCGACGAGCACGGCGACGCGCCGACGCTCGCTGAACTGCCCTCGCCGCTGCCGGCCAGGTGCGAACAGCGCGATGCCGAGTGCGAGCAGCCACACCACGCCGATGAGCGTGAGGGTCTTCGGGAACCACTGACCGAAGTGGTGCTGGAAGTGGAGCGGGCCGGTGAGTCCGACGAGGTTGCTGGCGAGCTGGTCCAGCGCCCGTCCTGCGGTCAGCGCCGGATGCACCTGATGGCGGCGGAGCAGCATCCCCGCGAGCCCGTACCCGACCACGACGGTGGCGCCGACGATCGCGACGACGCCGGCGCGGGCCCACGGAGTGCGCCGCAACGGGCCGCGGTACAGACGGCGTCCTTGCAGCAACAGCACCACGACCGACGCGGTCACGGTGATCGCGGTCACGTCGACCGCCTTCGCCAGGTGGGCGATGCCGAGGACGCCGAGCAGGGCGAGCGTGACCCACCACGAGAGCGCCCGGCGTCTCACCAGGCCGCGGGCGACGAGCAGGAGCGCGAGGCCGGCGAGCGCGGTCGCCGCGTGGGCGGCCCGATGGACGTGTGGCGCGAGCGGCGCGAGGTCGCTCTCGAGCTCGGCCAGGCGTCGCTGGCGCGCAGGGACGAGGGCGGTCACGACCGCAACGGCGCCACTCACCGCGACCAACACGCCCAACAGACGCGCCTCGGTGCGGTCGTTCCACGCGCGCGCCTCGCGGATCGCGCCGCCGAAACGTGGCGGCGAGAACGGCGTCCAGCGGTACGCGTCGGCCCGTTGCCGGAGGAACGACCACTCGAGCAGGCCGCCGATCAGCAAGCCGAGAAGGTGCTCGACGTCGACGATGCCGTGACCCGGTCCCCCCTCGGCGACGACGCCGTGCAGGAAGAACGCGGTCGTTCCCGCGGTGGCGAACACCCCGACCACCCGTGCCGTGAGCGATCTTCGCTGCGAGCAGAGGATCACGAAGAGCGCGCCCGCGATCCCGACCAGGCCGGCGGACGCGCCGTAGTCGGGCTGGATCCACAGTCGATGGCTCCAGTCCGGCACGACGAGCACGCTCGCGGCGATGACGACGAACGCGGTCACGGTCGCGCCGATGTGAGCGACCGCGAACACCATGAACGACCGCAGCGGCCCGGCCAGGTAGAGGTAGGGGGCGACCACGGCGACGAAGAAGGTGACGGTCACCCCCGCGAGGGCGATGTGCCCCACGAGGAGCGCGGACAGCGGCAGCGTCCAGATCGCGCCGTGCCCGAACCGCGACGGGGAGTATTGGGACAACCAGCGGATGACGTGGTGGGTGATGCGCCACGCGTCGAGCTGCCACCACACCAAGCCGACGGTGACGAAGAGCACGCCGCCGATCAGACGACCACGCGGTGGCGATGCGCTGCTGCTCGGGTCGGACGCCTGCTCCGTACCCGGGCACGGGTGCCCGAGCCGTCGACTCGCCATCGCGTGAGAAGAGCATCCGTCCGGTGAGAACCTGATGAGACGATGCCGGACCGGTTTCGCCCGCGTCGACGGTGTCAGCCGGCCGGATCGAGCGTGCCCACCGCGAAGCTGTCGCCGACGAAGACCGACGCGACGGTGCGCACGACCGCGGTCGTCACGAGCACCGTGGTCTTCGTCTCGCCCGGTGCGACCGTCGTCTGGCGGGCCAGTGCGCCTGCGAGCCGTTGCGCGTCCGCGATCACGGACGCGTCGGGCGCACGCCGATCACCGGGAGCACTGTTCGACGAACGCGCCCGTCGTCCGGGGCCGGTTGCCTCCGCGAGCCACTCGTCGAGCACCGAGGGCGCCGGATTGGCGTCGACGGTCGTGCCCCTGGCGCTGACGAACGACGCCTTGAAGAGCGAGACCGGCGCCGATTCCTTCGCCGGGTTGCTCAGCGTGAGGACGACGTAGCTGACCGGTGCTGCGCCCAACGCCACGCGCAGGTGTTCGAGGCGGGCGGCCCGCGGGTCGCGTGCGGACACCAAGGACACCTCGACGTTCGCGCCCGCGAGGCCGCCCTGCCACTGTCCCGTCGCCTCGACGCGATTCATCGCCGGCACCGCGGGGACGGGCGGTTGGAGCGTCGACCAGTCCGCCTCGAGGAACCGCACCACGTCGGGGAACGCGCCGGCGACGAACGTCCAGCTGTGGCCGCCGGTGAGCTGCTCGTACGATGCCGGCACGTGGGCGGTGACCAACTGCTCGTAGAAGAGGCGCGATTCACCCGACACGACGCGGTCGCTCCCCTCGTCGCCGTCGACCACCAGGATGCGCTCGCCACGCGCATCGGTCAGATGCAGCTCCGGCGTGTTCGCGTCGATCGCCGCGAGTTGGTGCGCGAACACACCCGACGGGTCGTCGACGTGGAAGTAGCCCGCGATCGGGACGACCTGGCCATAGAGATCCGGATGGCGCAGGGCGAGGTTCACCGCGCCGTACCCGCCCATAGAGAACCCGGCGATGGCTCGGCGGGTGCGGTCGCGGAGGTGCGATCCCTCCACGGCCCGGATGACGTTCCCGGTGACGAACGTCTCGAACTGGTCCGTGCCGTCCACGGCATTGGCCCATTCGGTGTCGCGGTGCGACAGGCCGTTGCCATCGGGCGCGGCGAGCACGAACGGCGGGTAGCCCTCGGCGACGAGGCGATCGATGAGCCGCGGCAGCCCGGCGTCGAACACGTCCGACGCCGAGCCCGGGTACCCGTGCAGGAAGTAGAGGACCGGCAGCTCGGCGCTGTCGGGTACCGCGGGCCGGTACACCAGGACGTCGCGGGTGGTCGTCGAGCCGGGCAGCGGCACGTGGAGCACCTGGCGCGTGCCATGCGGTATGGCCGCCCTGGTCGAGAGCCGGCCGCTCGCCGCCGTCGTACCCCGGCCGTCGGCCGGTCGAGACGGGGCCGCCTGGTGCTGGCCGAGCACCGCCCAGATCGTGACCGCCGGGATGTACAGGACCACCAGGATCCCGATCGCGAGACCGACCGTGCGGGACCGTCGCATCTTCGATCAGCGTAGGGATCGTGCCGCGGCGCGCCCGAGCCGCCCACTTCTCGAATCCTCAGGTTCCGCGCCGCATCGAGGCCACGGGCAGCCCGTCGAGGCGCGGTTCGGATTCAGGCGCAGTAGGTCTCGCCGAAGGCCTGGACCCACTCGACGAGCGCCGCCGGCGCCATCGGGCCGGAGCCGACGTTGACCCAGGTGACCCCGACCGCCTCCAGCTCGCCGATCGCCTCGCGGTGGCGCTCGACGTCCTTGTCCGGTTGCTCCATGCCGTCGCCCATGTAGCTCATGGAGAAGTCGAGCTCGCCGGCGCGATCGCCCGCGAAGTCCTTGACCTCGGCGATCATGTCGCCGAGCTGCGCGACCGACCCGATGTGGGGCGACCGCGTCGTCCGCGCGACTTCCTCGGGGATGCCCATCGGCATCCAGCCCTGCACGCGCGCCGCCCGCCGGCGGCTGAGCTTGGAGTTCCCCCCGATCCAGATGGGGATCGGGTTCTGCGCCGGTCGCGGCCGTTGGATCACGCCCTTGGCGGTGAAGTGCAGGCCCTCGGCGTCGAACGGCTCACCGGACCAGGCTCGGGGCAGCACCTCGAGCGCTTCGTCGAACAACGCGTTGCGCTCGTCGAAGTCGACGCCGAGGGCGAAGAACTCGGTCTTGTGGTAGCCGGTGCCGATCCCGAGGATGAAGCGACCCTGCGAGCAGCGGTCCAGCGTCGCCGCGCTCTTGGCCAGGAGGAACGGGTTGCGGTACGGCACCACCGACAGGTGGGTGAGCAGTCGGATCCGCTCCGTGACCGCGGCGGCGAACGCGAGCCCGACGAACGGATCGAGGGTCTGGTGACCGCCGTGGGCGAGCCAGTTGGCGCCTGGGATCGGGTGCTCGGTGAGCGCGAACGCGTCGAAGCCGGCCTGCTCGACCGCCACCGCGACGTCGCTGATCTCGCCGGAGTCGAGCAGGTCGCGCTCGAGACCACTGAGCTCGGGATAGTTGAACGTGAACTTCATGGCTGAGCCTCTCCCCTTTGCGCTGCAACGGTTCTAGCCGATTGAGGCCCCTGTAGTCCGCGAGCAGTCCGCGAGACTCCCGAGTTCGGCGTCCACCGCGTCCCTCGTGCGGTCGTCGTCGTCGGGCCAGAGGCGAGCGTAACGGTCGAGCGTCGTCGTCGCACTGGCGTGCCCGAGCCGTAGCTGCACTGCCTTCACGCTGAGGCCCTGGCGGATCAAGAGCGAGGCGTAGTAGTCGCGCAGGTCGTGGGGCGTGGTGGGCAGCTGCGTTACCGCCTTCTGGGCACGCTCGAAGGTCACGGCGAACGACGCGTGCCGGATCGGCCCGCCGGTCTCATTGGTGAAGATGAGACCGGTGTCCGGCTCAGCGGGCCAGCGGGCCAGGTGCGCGGCGAGCACTTCGCACACGATGCGTGGCAGGGGGACGGTCCGGTATGAGGCGGCCGTCTTGAGCTTCGGGCTGAGGGCGACGCCACCCTTGGCACGAACGAGTTGCTGGTCGACCTTCAGCGTGCGTCGCAGGAAGTCGATACGGTCGACGCAGAGACCGAGGACGTCGGACGGACGGAGCCCGGTACCCGCGGCCGTGAGGATGAGCGCGGCGTAACGCATCCGGGATGCACGCCGCGAGTTCGCTGACCTCCTCCGTCGTGAGCACCGCATCATCGACCGGGCTGGCACCCGGCCGCTTGATATCGACGCACGGCGACGACGCGATCAACCTGCTACGCACTGCGCTACGGAACACCGCGGCCAGACGGTTGTAGATGAGCCGGACAGTGTTCGGCGCCAGGGTTTCATTGGGCCGCGACACGAGCGCCTGCACGTCGTCGGGAAAGATGGTGCGCAACTGCCGGTCGCCGATGTTCGGGTAGACGTGCAGCCGTAGCCGAGACATCCGCGCGCCGCAATCTGGCGATCACCAGCCCGTGCTCGGTCCGCCCCCGCGAAAGGACGTCGCAGATGGCGCTCTCAGACCAACTGACCAAGCTCGCCGCCAAAGCCAAGGAGGCGGAGGACCAAGCGGCGGCAGCGAAGACCAAGGCGAAGGCCGAGCTCGAACAGGACGTGAAGCAGGCACGTGCCTCGGCGCAGGCTCAAGCCGACCAGGTCCACAAGAAGGCGGAGACCGACAAGGGAAAAGTCTCGTCTTGGTAGGCCGACATGCAGCGGTCGTGGCGCGAGCACCTCGACACGATTCGTCAGCGCGTGGATGAGCGGAAAGCCACCCACGATCTGGAGAGTGCGCAGCGAAGCGCCGACAGTGCCGAGGAAGACGCCGCGTTCGCGATCGACTACGCCTACGGGGCAGTGGAAGAAGCGGAGTACGCGGTGCTCGACGCCATCCTCGCGCGCATGGATGCCGACGAGCTCGCGGCGGGCGCCAAGACCGGAGCCAGCGCCTGCGGCGCACCCTCAGCAGAGATAGAGACAACTGGAAGGACTAGCCGCGCCCTGGTGCTCTGGGGCAGGTCCCTGGTGTCTCGCGTGCTGGCGCGTCATTGTGAAGCGGCCTCGGCCGACGCAATCGACCGATTGCAACTGACGTAACCGGTTCTGTTCTCTGAGGAGGTCCATCCGATGCGCACGCTCGATCCCAACGTCGTGCACCACCCCGCGGTCATCGAACAGTTCAACAAGCGTGCCGCGGACGCGCAGCTTCGCGTCGCCGACAGGATCACCGCCTTCGCCGGCTCTATGAACTTCGTCTACCTCCACATTGCATTGTTCGCCGTGTGGATGCTCGTATTCGAAAAGAGTCCGTGGCCGACGCTGACCCTCATCGTCTCGCTCGAGGCGATCTTCCTCTCCACCTTCGTCATGATCGGCCAGAACCGCCAAGCCGCGTTCCAGCAAGCGAAATCCGACCGCGACTACCAGGACGTCAACACGCTCCTCGTCGAGAACACCAACCTCACCCGGGCGATCAACCAGATGACGGAACAGCTCCACCATCACCTCATTGGGGGCACGCCCTCGTCCCCTTCGACGACGTAACAACCATGGCAGCGGAAAGCGCGCCGCCACCATCCGGACGGCGGTGGAGAGCCGTGACGGTGCGACACGCTTCGAACGTGCCGGAGTCTTCGGGCTGGAGCGGACTACGGATTTGGCATGGCCGGCACTGAGGGTGCAGGGGGGGACGTCTCGCGCTAGAGGTGACGTTCTTGTCCCTAACCGACTTGACGGCCGGAACTGCGCGTTATTTACTGTCGGTTCCGGGTCGCGGGAACAGGGCGGTGCAAGGTGGGTACTGCCAAGGTTCGCTATCACTTCCTGTGCGATGCGCACGGACCGATCAGCTCGGCACCGATCGACGAACGGATGCCGCCGAGGCCGCGTCCGTGTCCCGTCTGTGGGGCCGCGTCCGAAGTCTGGGTAGGAACGAGCCTCCATCATGTCGACCGCTCACGATTCGTCGACAGGCCGATGCTGCGGGCCGTGTGACCCGTGACCGCCCAAGTGAGCGCCGTGAACGAAGCCCTCGGACTCATCCGCGAAGACCTCGAGATCGGCCGTCTCAGCGCCGAGTTGGCCGACCGGTTCAGAGGCGTCGCGCCCGAGCTGATCGAGCACAGCGTGCGCGAAGAGTTCGTTCACTGGTCTGTCGTACCGGTGCACGACTTTGTGCCCACCTTCGTCGAGCGTGCTCTGCGCCGGAAGTTGCGCAAGCTGACCGCTTGACGCGCAGGACCAGGGACCGATCACAGCCCTGCAACTGGCCGCTGAGGCTGCTCGAGGAACAGAGCCCGAGTGGGCAGTGTGGCGGGGTCACAAAGGTGGGCAGATTCCGAGCGCGTATTGCGCTCGAACAGTGGCCCCGAGAACATAGGAGCACTGATGGTGGACAACCCGCAGTCTTCGGCCGGGATCATCACAAGGCCCAGTAGCCAGTCCGTCGCAGGGACAGTCGACGGACTGACTCGCATGATCGAGGATCGCGGTTTCATGGTGTTCAGGGTCATCGATCACAGCGGCACCGCCGAACGAGCTGGAGTGGAGATGCCCGAATCGAAACTGGTCATGTTCGGGAAGCCGGCCGTGGGCGCGTCGGTGATGGTCGCGGCGCCGCCTGCGGGCTTGGATTTTCCCCTCAAGGTGCTGGTGTGGGAGGACGGCAACGGAGCGGTATCAGTGAGCTACAACTCACCGGGGTTCCTGGCCGAGCGGTACCACATCGAAGGTGCTCTTCGTGCACCGTTCGACGCAGTTGCGTCGATCGTTGATGCACTACTGGGTGCATGACACGCACCGATCCGCGACGGACACCACCAGAGGTCCAGGAAGCATTCGATCGAGGGAGGCGGATATGAACAGTGACTCGATCCAGGATGCGCAGGAGAACATTGCCAAGCTTCAGAGCGCGCTGGATGACGCTCAGCGGATGCTGCAAGCGGCGGAGCGCGCTCAGGAGGCGGCACAGCGTGCGCACGAAGCCGCGGAAGCGCACGCCGCGAAGCTGCGGACAGTCTCCCTTGTTGCTATCGCCGTGATCGTTGTTGCTGTGCTGCTGGGTTTCCGGCGACGTCGATCCTGAGTGTCTCGTCCGCCAGTCAGGATCACGCGGCTGCGAGTTCCTTGCCAGCCTCGTGCAGCTGGAACGCGAACACAATCTGGCCGATGCCTCGGAACAAGGCTGCGAAACCCACGTAGAAGATCAGCAGCTGGGCTTGGACGGTGATGAGCTGTTGTCCCGTCCAGAAGCCCAACAGAATCAACAAGATCCCGACCGTCAGTCCGAGCCACCACAACGGGTTCACGCCGCGAGTCGCGACAGCCTCAGTGAGCTCGATCGCACCCCAAATCACGAGGATGAACCCGACCACGGACGCGAGCGCCCAGAACGCGTCCTTGGGGTTCGTGTATCCCCAGATCGCGCCGAGCACGAAGATGATCGCCAGTATCACGTGCACGACCTTCCAACCGCCCGAGGTCACCCCGACGACCATGAACTCGGTAATGGCAGCGATCGTGAACACCACCCCGATCAGAATCCCGACCGTGCTCACCGAACTCTCGGTGAAGCGCAACACCACGAGCGAGACCATCAACCAGATGACCCCAGTTACGACGAACACCCACCACCAACGAGCGGCATCCCGGACTTGGGCGCGCAGTCGAACGTCGCTGACCATGTGTTCCTCCCCAAGGCAACATGGGCTATAGACGCGTCGTAGCGTATTTCGGATCCCCGGTTCCTGACGGCGTTCCTGGCCGACGCCCACGCGTGCTGACAGGCGCGTTCGTCGGGCTCGAGGACGGCGGGGCAGCGCGGGCGAAGCGGGCGCGGGTGCAGCGGCGCAAGTGGTGACGGTCGACCTGACCCTAGGTCTGGCGGCGTACGCCAGATCGATTTCCTCTTTGTTGTCAAGACCTGGTTTTCGTGTTGGTTGTGGTGCGGGAACGCGGCGTCTTGGCGGTGGGCGGTTGACGGGTTCTACCGTTGGCTTGGGTCCGGGAGTGGCTTCTCCGAAGCGCTGGTCGTTGGGGTGTGAGACCGGTCACGCTGGATTGCAGAGCCGTCCCCGTTTGCCCTCCCGGACCCGTGTTGGTGGCGTCGTGGAGCAACTGGCGGTAGATGGCGTCGCTGATCCGACGCTTCAACGCGCGCAGCGCTTCTCGTTTCGTCTTGCCCTCGGCGACTTTGCGGTCGAAGAACGGGCGTCCCGGTGAGTGCGCGAAGCGGATCTGGGTGATCGCCGCCATGTGGATCGCATGGTTCAGTTGCCGGTTCCCGCGTCGCGACAACCGATGCGTGATCCGTCCACCGGATGACACCTCGATGGGTGCTGTCCCGGTGTAGGCGGCGAAGTGATCACGGTTCCGGAACCGGGAGACGTCGCCGGTGTAGCCGATCACCATCGCGGCGACGACGGGTCCGACCCCGAAGAGCTCAGTCACGGTGGTGCCCGACTCACCTACCGCGGCCGCGAGGCGAGCCTTGGAGGCGCGCAGCTGCTCATCGAAGCGCCGGAGGTCCTCGAGCTGCTCATACGCCAGGGCGTGACGCGCCCGCTCCACCGGACTCACCGGCTCCACCATGGCCAGCAACCGCTCAGCGCTACGCGCGTTGATTTCCTTGGGGATTCCGCCCGGGACGAGCTCCGCCAGCAGGGCGTGCAACCGACACGCGGTCCGGCTCCGAGCCCGCCCCAGGTCGTGGTTGCGTTTCGCGTACAGCCGCAACACGCCGGCATGGTCGTCTCGACCCACGCGTGCCAGGCGCGGTGCGCGCAGCGCGGCCACCGCGATCGACAACGCGTCGTTGGGATCGTTCTTGTTCGACCGACCCGTGCCCAGCACCCGCACCCGTGCCGCCAACGTCGCCGGCACGTCCAACACCTGCTCCCCAGCCGCGACGAGCTGACGAGCGAGGAGATACCCGAGCCCACCGGCGGACTCGATCGCCCACGTCCGATCCTCGAACCGTGCCGCCCACACCAACAGCTCGTCGACCTGACGGCGCGTTGCGCGCACCGTCACCAACGCGAGCTCCGACTCGTCACCACCGATCGCCACTGCCGTGTGCGACCCCTTGTGCGGATCGACACCGATCATCACCGCCATGACACCTCCCGAACGCTCTCGATGTGGAAGGCCAGGGCGGGCACTCCTGATTTCACACTCTCGAACTGCCACACCTCTTTTGCACCACGCCCCAGCAGGACCTCGGCGGGTCAGCACCTCGTTCGAAAACCAGTCGGCACGACCGACGGCAGGCAGTTATGGAACCAACCCACCGAGACCCCCGACGCTACGGAACACCACAGCGCC
>DATBBL010000350.1:0-4169 GCA_036271015.1 Acidimicrobiia bacterium | reverse complement strand
ACGGTTCGCGGCCAAGTACCAGGGCGGGGGTGACATGTTCCACGATGGTCGCCACGCGTGGTTGAAGGTCACACCGAGCAAGGTCGCGAGCTGGGACTTCCGCAAGCTCGGCATCTGAGTGTCGGCGACCCGCGGGGGAATGTGAAGGTTCCGCGCGCGTCGACATCCGCGCGTGCGATCGGAGCGAATGATCCTCGAACGCACGAGCCCACCGGGGGCCGCGTTCGAGGAGGACGATCATGTCGCTCGTCAAGCTGCTGCCCGCGTGGTTCCACGCGATCGCCGACTACGCGGTCGGCATCCTGCTCATCGTCGTCGCCATCGCGGCGGACGGCTCGGCCGGGGCCACCGCCACCGGCATCGTCGTCGGTGCGGTGGTGCTGCTCGTGAGCGCGCTCACCCGCTACCCGCTCGGGATCGCGAAGGTCCTGCCGTTCACTGTCCACTCGGCCGGCGACTACCTCGCCGCGGCCCTGCTCATCGCCGCCCCGTTCGCGTTGAACTTCGCCGACGCCGAGAGTGGGCTGGCGGCGTTCTACGTGGTCATGGGCGTCGCGGTGCTCGCGGTCAGCCTCGTCACGAACTACCAGTACAGCCCGAAGCGGGCGCAGGACGGGATCGGCGCCGCCCGCCCCGTCACCGCCTGAGCGGGCCGGGGTTCGTCGCGGCGGCCGGTCCGGGAGCGGGCCGGCCGCCGTCGCCCGCGTCGTTCCCGTGTCAGTTCTCGGGGAGCAGGCAATAGACTGCGCAGCCCCATGTCTCTCACCACGTCGGTCGAACCACTCGAGGGCAACAAGGTCCGCCTCCACGTCGCGATCCCCGCCGAGGACTTCGAGCAGGCCATCGACGCCGCCTTCCGGAAGCTGGCGAAGGAAGTCAAGCTGCCGGGCTTCCGACCGGGCAAGGCCCCCCGCCGCCTGCTCGAGGCGCGGATGGGCAGCGAGATCGCCCGCGACCAGGCGTTGCGCGATTCGCTCCCCGAGTACTACGCCGATGCCGTCGTCGCCGAGGCCGTCGACGTCATCGCACCGCCGGAGATCGACATCACCGCGGGCGAAGAGGATGGCGACGTCGAGTTCGACGCGGTCGTCGAGGTGCGCCCGCAGGTGACGGTCGAGGGCCACGATTCGCTGCGGATCGAGATCGAGAAGCCCGAGGTCGGCGACGAGGCCATCGCCCAGCAGGTCGACTCGCTGCGTGAGCGCTTCGCCGACCTCGAGGACTCGTCGGCGCCCCTCACCGACGGTGACTACGCCGAGATTGACATCAAGGGCTACATCGACGACGAGTCGGTCGAGGGCCTCACGGCCACCGACTACCTCTACGAGGTCGGCTCGGGGATCGTGGTGCCGAAGCTCGACGAGGAGCTCCACGGCAAGCGCCCGGGCGACATCCTCAAGTTCACCGACACCCTGCCCGAGCGCTTCGGCGAGCGTGCCGGCGAAGCGGTCGCCTTCCAGGTGCTCGTGAAGGACACCAAGAAGAAGGTCCTCCCCGAGCTCACCGACGAATGGGTCTCCGAGGTCAGCGAATTCGACACGGTCGAGGAGCTGCAGCGCGACGTGCGCCAGCGCCTCGAGATGTACGCGCGGGTGCAGGCGTCGATGGTCATGCGGGAGAAGATCTTCGAGGCCGCCGCCGCGCTCGTGCCCGAGGACGTCCCGGAGACGCTGGTCAACAGCGAGATGGAACGCCGTCTCCACGACCTCGCCCACCGGCTCGAGGAGCAGGGGATCCGGATGACGATCCCGCAATACCTCCAGGCGACCGGCCAGGACCAGCAGGAGTTCGTCGACAACGTCCGGGCCGGGGCGACCGAGGCGGTGCGCGCCGACCTCGCCCTGCGGGCGGTGATCGCCCAGGAAGAGATCGCCGCGACCGACGAGGAGGTCGAGGCCGAGGTCGACCGCCTGGCCGAGCAGCTGAACGAGAAGCCGGCGAAGGTCCGGAAGGATCTCGAACGGCGGGGGGTCATCGAGGCGGTACGCTCGGACATCGCACGAGGCAAGGCGCTCGCGTTCCTGATGGACCACGCGGAAGTGGTGGACGCCGACGGCGAACCCGTCGACCTCTCCCTCCCGCAGCCCACCGGAGCGGACAGCGACGGCCCCGCCGCCGAACCACCCGCCGAAGCATCGGCACCACCAGACCAGGAAGCATCGGAGCCGGAACTACCGGAAGAGGAGCCAGCGCAGTGACCGACTTCAAGAACGTCTACGTCCCCAACGTCACGCAGGACACCCCGCGCGGGCCCGATCGCAACGACATCTTCTCGCGGCTGCTGCAGGACCGCATCATCTTCCTCGGCACCCCGATCGACGACGTCGTCGCCAACATCGTGATCGCGCAGCTGCTCCACCTCGAGAGCGAGCAGCCCGACAAGGACATCTCGATCTACATCAACTCGCCGGGTGGGGAGATCACCGGTCTCTTCGCCATCTACGACACGATGCAGTTCATCAAGCCCGACGTGTCGACCATCTGCCTGGGCCAGGCGGCCTCGGCGGCCGCGGTGATCCTCGCCGCCGGCACCCCCGGGAAGCGGTACATCCTGCCGCACTCCCGGGTGCTGATCCACCAGCCCCACGGTGGCGCCTCGGGTCAGGCGGTCGACATCGAGATCCAGGCCAAGGAGATCGTGCGCATGCGCGAGTCGCTCGACGAGATCCTCGCCCATCACACCGGGCAGGAGGTCGAGAAGGTCGCCCGCGACACCGACCGCGACTTCATCATGGGCGCCTCGGAGGCGAAGGAATACGGGATCGTCGACGAGGTGATCACGAACCGAGAGCTCGCGGCCGTCGGCGTGCCGGCGGGCGTGAGCTGAGCCGGCGCGGCGACGTCGTCGAGCACGATTGAGCGGGAGGGGGACTCGTGGCCAAGTTCGGTGACGGTGGCGACCTGCTGAAGTGTTCGTTCTGCGGCAAGAGCCAGAAGCAGGTCAAGAAGCTGATCGCCGGCCCCGGCGTCTACATCTGCGACGAGTGCATCGATCTCTGCAACGAGATCATCGAGGAAGAGCTGTCGCAGAGCTCCGAGGTCAAGTTCGACGAGCTCCCCAAGCCGCGTGAGATCTACGAGTACCTGAACGACTACGTCATCGGTCAGGAGCAGGCGAAGAAGATCCTCTCGGTCGCGGTCTACAACCACTACAAGCGGGTGCAGGCCGGCGCGTACGGCGACCCCGACGTCGAGCTGCAGAAGTCGAACATCCTCCTGATCGGTCCGACCGGCTGCGGCAAGACGCTGCTCGCGCAGACGCTCGCCCGGCTGCTGAAGGTTCCGTTCGCCATCGCCGACGCCACCGCGCTCACCGAGGCGGGCTACGTAGGCGAGGACGTCGAGAACATCCTGCTGAAGCTGATCCAGGCGGCCGACTACGACGTGAAGAAGGCCGAGACCGGGATCATCTACATCGACGAGATCGACAAGATCGCCCGGAAGGCCGAGAACCCGTCGATCACACGCGACGTCTCGGGTGAGGGCGTGCAGCAGGCGCTGCTCAAGATCCTGGAGGGCACCACCGCCTCGGTACCGCCGCAGGGCGGGCGCAAGCACCCACACCAGGAATTCATCCAGATCGACACCACGAACATCCTGTTCATCTGTGGCGGTGCGTTCGCCGGCATCGAGCGCATCATCGAGAGCCGTACCGGCAACCAGGGCATCGGGTTCGGCGCCGACGTGCGCCGCTCCGAGGAGAAGGACGTCGGCACCATCCTGCGGTCGGTGCTCCCCGAGGACCTCCTCAAGTTCGGGCTCATCCCCGAGTTCGTCGGGCGGCTGCCCGTGATCAGCGCGGTGAACAACCTCGACAAGGAGGCGCTCATCCGCATCCTCGTCGAGCCGAAGAACGCGCTGCTGAAGCAGTACCAGAAGTTCTTCCACTTCGACGACGTCGAGCTGGTGTTCACCGACGACGCGCTCGACGCGGTCGGCGACGAAGCGCTCAAGCGCGGCACCGGAGCCCGTGGACTGCGGGCCATCCTCGAAGGCGTGCTGCTCGAGGTCATGTACGACCTTCCGAGCCGCGACGACATCGTGCGGTGCGTGGTCGACCGGTCCGTGGTCATGGACCGCGTGCACCCGACGCTCATCACCGAGAGCGACGAAGGCGAGCGACGTTCCGCGTGACGCCGGCGCCCCGCTGACAAACTGGGGCGATGACG
>DATBBL010000349.1:0-8165 GCA_036271015.1 Acidimicrobiia bacterium | reverse complement strand
GGTGATCGGCTCGATGAAGCCGTTGACGATCATGGCGGTCGCCTGCTGCTCGGTGAGGCCCCGGCTCATCAGGTAGAAGAGCTGGTCGTCGCCCACCTTGGAGACGGTGGCCTCGTGCCCGATGCGGGCGTCCTTCTCGTCGATCTCCATGTAGGGGTACGTGTCGGAGCGGCTGTCGTCGTCGAGGATCAGCGCGTCGCAGCGGACGTGCGCCTTGACGTTGTGCGCACCTTCCTCGACCCGCACCAGGCCGCGGTAGGTGGTGCGGCCGCCGTCCTTGGAGATCGACTTCGAGTCGATGATCGACGTGGTCTCGGGCGCGGCGTGGGTCATCTTGGCCCCCGCGTCCTGGTGCTGACCGGCGCCCGCGTACGCGACCGACAGCACCTCGCCGTGCGCCTTCGGGCCCGTCATCACGACCGCGGGGTACTTCATCGTGAGCTTGGAGCCGAGGTTGCCGTCGATCCACTCGACGGTGGCCTCCGTCTCCGCCCGCGCCCGCTTGGTGACGAGGTTGTAGACGTTGGGCGACCAGTTCTGGATGGTGGTGTACCGGATGCGTGCGCCGGGCTTGGCGATCAGCTCGACCACCGCGCTGTGCAGCGAGTCGGTGGAGTACACCGGGGCCGAGCAGCCCTCGACGTAGTGCACCGACGCGCCCTCGTCGGCGATGATCAGCGTGCGCTCGAACTGACCCGCGTTCTCCGCGTTGATGCGGAAGTACGCCTGCAGCGGCATCTCGACGTGCACGCCGGGCGGCACGTAGATGAAGCTGCCGCCGCTCCAGACCGCGGAGTTGAGCGCGGCGAACTTGTTGTCACCGGGCGGGATCACGGTGCCGAAATGCTCGCGCACGATCTCCGGGTACTCGCGCACGGCGACGTCCATCGAGGTGAACAGGATCCCCCGCTTCTCGAGATCCTCGCGGTTTTTGTGGTACACGACCTCACTCTCGAACTGGGCCGTGACCCCGGCGAGGTACTTGCGCTCGGCCTCGGGGATGCCCAGCTTCTCGTACGTCTTCTGCATGCTCTCCGGGAGCATGTCCCACTCGGACACCTGCCCCTCGGTGGGCTTGAGGTAGTAGTAGATGTCGTCGAAGTCGATGTCGGGCATGTTCCTGGCGAACCACTCGAGCATCGGCTTGCGCTCGAAGCGCTTCAGCGCGTTCAGCCGGAACTTGGTCATCCACTCCGGCTCTTCCTTCTGGCCGGAGATGTCCCGCACGACCGCCTCGTTCAGGCCCTTCTGGGGCGCGTAGACGTAGTCGTCGGTGCTGTCGGACCAGCCGAGCTTGTACTTGCCGAGGTCGATCCCGGAAACGGCCATCTACGGCTCCCAACAAGGGCGAGCGGGGATTTCCACTACCGCCATAGTAACAATCCGGGGCGGGATCCCCAACCCCGAACCGTCAGGCGGTCGGGTCAGCCGGCCGGTGCGTTCTGGGCCTGTTTCACCAGCTGCTGGGCCTGGGTGACCAGCCGTTGGTAGTTCCCCAGGTCCGGCGGATTGCTGTCGAGCGCCGCCTGCGCCTGGTCGAGGATGGCCGCCGCCTGGTTGAGCAGCTGCTGCTTGGTCCCGGTCGCCGGCGGGATGGTGGTGCTGGCCGGCGGGGCGGTGGTCGTCGTCGCTCCGGGGGCGGTGGTGGTGGGGACCGTCGTCGTGGTCGGGGCGGGCCCGGTGCCGGTGCCACCGGACTGCTGGCCCTGCGACACGTTGCAGGTGGTGACCGTCGTCGCGCGCCCGAGCATCTGGTCGAGGCCGTTCTGCACCGTCGGTGCGCAGTAGGCCCCGTAGTCCTGGGAGAACACGACGACGAACTGGAATTGCGGGTACGCCCCGCTGCCACGACCCTGGGCGTAGAACGGGCGGACGTAGACGATCGAGTTGCCGACCGGGATCAGCTGCATGCTGCCCTGGATGATCTGCGAGCCCTGCTGGTTCAGCAGCGTGATCGCGGTCGAGATCGCCGAGGTGCGGATGATGGCGTTGTTCACCTGCACCGGGCCGAGCACCGTCTGCCCCTGGGGCATGGTGAACGACATCAGCTTGCCGTACTGCCCCGGGTCGGAATCGGCGGTCAGGAACGACACCAGGCGCGTCTGGCTGTTGCCCGACGACACCGGCACGAAGGGCACCGTGACGATGAAATGGGTGTTGGGATCCTTCTGCCCCGGCAGTCGGATGTTCAGGTAGTAGGGGCTGATGCGGGCGCCGCTCGACGTCGCCGCCTGCGGCTGGTTGCTCCCCGACGGCGCCGAGGCGGTCCCGGCGGCGGCGCTCGCCTCGGACAGGATGTCGCTCGACACCCGGCCCGAGCCCGGGTCGGGCGAGACCAGCCACTTCGAGCTGCCGTCGTAGAAGCGCTTCGGCTCCGTCACGTGGTAGCGGCCGAAGATCGCCGACTGCGACTTGAACAGGTCCTCCGGGTAGCGCAGGTGCGCCCGGATCGCCGCCGGCATCTGCGAGCCGTCGGTGAAGAGGTCGGGGAACGCCGAGCGCCAGGACTTGATGATCGGGTCGGTCTTGTCGAACACGTAGAACTTGACCGTGCCCTGGTAGGCGTCGACGGTGACCTTCACCGAGTTGCGCACGTAGTTGAACGACTTGGAGAGCGAACCCTCGCCCGAGAGCGACTGGCCGTAGGGATACTGGTCGCTGGTGGTGTACCCGTCCATGATCCAGACCGTGCGGTTGCCGAGCACGACGGGGTACGGGTCGGCGTCGAATTGGAGGAACGGCGCGAGCTTGGTGACCCGGGCACGGATGTCGCGCTCCATGAGCAGCTTCGTGTTCGAGGTGATCTGACCCGAGATCAACGGGTCGAGGCTCCCGAACCGGAGCGCGAACGCGGCGCGCCGGACGATGTTCGACAGCTTGACGCCGTCCTTGCCCTTGTAGCGCGTGAACTTGTCGGTGGCGCCGGCCTGCTGGTAGTCGAACTCGGCCTGCTTGGCGCCGGTGAGGACGTAGCTGCCCAGGTTCTCGGCGAAGTAGATCTGCGACGGCGGCCCGTTCTGCATCTTGATGCCGTTCCCCTTGACCGGCACGTCGCGGAGGAGGAAGGACGGGTTGCCGTCGGGGTCGGCCTGGTTGCTCGGCGAGGCAACCGCGCCGTACCCGTGCGTGTACACGATGTGCCGGTTCACGAACGACTGGCTCGGGAGGTCGGCGCTGTTCAACCCGCGCGCAGAGATGAGCACCTGGCGGGTCTCGCCGTCGATGAGGTAGCGGTCGACGTCGACGTCACCGATCTGGTAGTAGGTCTGCAGGTTCTGGAGCGTCAGGTACGTGTCGTGGATCACGTTGGGGTCCCAGAGCCGCGCGTTGTCGATGGTGCCGCTGTTGGAGTCGATGACCTGGCGCGCGGTGTCGACGGGCATCGACTTCAACGACGTGAAGTCGAACTGCTTCGGTGCCACCTGCTCGAGACCGAACGCGTCCCGGGTGGCGCGGATGTTGCGGTCGATGTACTTCGACTCGGCCTGGTACTCGTTCGGACCGACCTTGAACTGCTGGTAGGCCGCCGGGTAGATGGTGCCGATCACCAGCGACACGAATGCCCACAGGCCGACCGCGATGATCGGGAGCACCCAGCCCCGACGGCGGATGTTCCAGAGGAAGAGGGCGGCGGCACCGATGGAGATGAAGATGAGGAGGTTGAGCGCGGGGAGCTGCGCCTTCACATCGGTGGCGCTGGCGCCTTCCACGACGCCCCGGGTCGAGAAGTTCAGCTCGAAGCGACCGAGGTAGTACTGGGCCGTCTTCACCAGCGCCATGACCGCGAGGATCACCGAGAGGTGCGCCTTCACCTGCGGCGTGACCCGCTGGAACGGGCTCTGGAACCGGATCCCACCGTTGAGGTAGTGCTCGACCGCGGTGACGATGAGCACGATCACCAGGCCGGCGAAGAGCCACTCCGAGATGAACTTGAGGAACGGCAGCTGGAAGACGTAGAAGCCGATGTCCTTGTGGAACTGCGGGTCGACCTTGTGGAAGCTCTCGTAGTGCGTGAAGAGCACCCACTGCTTCCATTGCGACGACACGCCGATGCCCGCGATCAGCGCGAAGAACAGCGACACGCCGATGCGGATCCGCATCGTGTACGGACCGGCGACCTGCTGGTAGCGCGCGATGAGCTCGTCTTCCGGCCCCATGGACCGGTACTTGGGCGCCAACCGGTCGGCGATGACCAGGTTCACGAACATGATCACGAAGAACACGACCGTGAACACGAGCGCGGGTGCGACGCGCGCGGCGAGCAGGCTGCTCCAGGTGCTGCCCTGCCCCACCGAGTCGAACCACAGGTAGTCGGTGTAGAAGCCGGCCAGCCCGCGGAGGCTGAACAGCAACACGATCAGGACGATGACCGCCCCGATGATCCACCCGCGGAAGCGGAACCGGCGCCGAGGTTCGAGGGTGGGGACGCGCATCGGGCCGCAGCCTAGATGGAGCAGTGGTCCCGGAAGGGAGCGCGCGGGCTCCCGGCTTCAGGAGGAGGGTTCGACCACGAGCAGGCAGCGACACCCCGGGTGCGCCGGCGGGTGCGGTTGCCCGGTGGGGAACTCGCTCCCCTTCACCGTCGGTTCGAGCGCGTTGTCGTCGCAGTCGGGGCACTTGCCGACCACCGCCGGCACCCACCGCAGGCGGGCACCGTCGGGCGCGGCGTCGAACACACCCCGTGAATACGCGACCGCCAGCGCGTCGCCCAGCACGCCTTCGAGCTGCTCGCCCCGCCACTCCCGGTACCGGGCACCGAGGCTCTGGGCGATCGCGATCTCGGTGTCGGCCGGGGTGCGGGTGTCGACAGAGCCGAGCGAGCTCTCCAGCCGCTCGCGCAGCGGGGAGACGACCGAGGTCGCGAGCTCGGTGAGCAGGGCCCGGGGCGCCGACCCGGCCGGACGCCCGCCGGTCCCGGGTCCCACGGAGGCGGCCCCGGCCGCGTAGGCGGCGTCGACCGCGGGCTGCAGCACGTGGGCCCAGCGCGCCAGCTGGTCCTCGAGCGCGGGGAGGACCTTGGCGGCGTCGATCTTCCCCCGCTGGCGACGCAGGCCGTCGAGCAGGTCGTTCTGCTCGTCCTGGAGCGCGCGCTTCCCGCGGCGCACGAGGTCGTCGGTGGTCTCGGCGAGGGCGGCGTCGCGGGCCGAGGTGGCGGGTGCGTCGCGGTCGTCGGACTCCTCGGGCTCCTCGGACCCGTCGGACTCGTCGGCATCGGGCTCCGGTCCGGCCGCGGCCGCCGGTGCGTCGGCGGTCGCGTCGACCGGTGACGACGCGGGTGCAGGAGCTTCCTCGGTGTCGGTCGATCCCGCTGGGGGCGCGGGCGCGTCGTCGGACTGTTCCGAACGCAGCTTCTCGAACAACGCGCCGACGTCGGGCGCGGGCTCGTCGCCCGACTCGCCGGTCGGGGTCGCGTCGGCCTCGCTCGCGGACGCGCGCTGGTCGGTCGCGGGTTCAGGGGCGGGCGCGGGTTCGGGTTCGGGCGCGGGCGGCGCGGGCGCGACCGCTGGCGGTTCGTCGGTCGCCGCACGCGCGTCGTCGCTGTCCTCCGCCGCGTCGGCCGCGGGAACGTCGGGAGGTGTCGACGGCTCCTCCGCCATCACGCGCGCCGCGTGCGTGAGCGCGCGTTCCACGATCTCGTAGGTCTCGACCAACTTGCCGCGCGCGCCGCGCAGCTCCCCGATCTGGCGCTCGAGCTCCTGCCGTCGCTCGTTGAGGTCACCGAGCACGCGATCACGCAGGGCGCGGGCCTCGCCCACGATCTCCTTGGCCCGGGCGCGCGCGGCGTCCTCGGCCTCGCGGGTCTTGGCCTCCACGGCCTGCTGGGTGGTGGCGCGGAGCTCGCGGGCCGTCTCCTGCGCCTCGCGGACCACCCGCCGCGCGTGCTCCTCGGCCTTGGCCCGGAGCTCCAGGGCGGACTCCCGTGCCTGTCCCAGCACCCTGGCGGTCTCCTCGCCGAGGGCGTTGATCAGGTCCTGGTCGGTGGGTGGGAGCGCGGGCTTGCGCGCCTGCTCCTCGAGGTCCCGCATCCGCGCGGTGAGCTCGCGCTCCCGCGCCGCGGCTGCGGCGAAGTCGCTCGACACCATCCGGAGGTAGGCGCGCACCTCCGACTCGGCATAGCCCCGTTTGACCTGGCTGAACTGGCGCTCGGCGATCGCCTCGGGAGTGGTCCGCGAGCCGCGCGTGGCGAAGCTGTCCGACGTGTCGGTCATGCGCTCATGATCGCGCCGCGGTCGTCGACGGTGGGGGCACTTCGGCGCCGCCGTTCCGCTGCAACGCGGCGAGCGCCTCGTCGACGTTCGTGACGCCCACCACTCGCACGCCGTCCGCGCCGCGGCGGGCGTCCGCGACCTCCGATTTGGGCACGATCATGAGCTGCACGCCATTGGTGCGCGCAGTGATCGCCTTCTGCTCGACGCCGCCGACCTCCCCGACCGAACCGTCGGCCTGGATGGTGCCGGTCACCGCCACCCGCTTCCCACCGGTGAGGCTGCCGGGCGTGAGGTCGTCGATGATCGCGAGGGTGAAGGCGAGGCCCGCCGACGGTCCGCCGACGAGCTCGGTGTTGATCTTGACGTTGATCGGGAATTGATAGGTCTCGAACTCCTGCGTGCTGATGCCGAGACAGGTGGTGCCGCTGGTCGATCCCTGCGCCGGCACGCACGAGCGGCGGTCCTTCGACACCTTGCCGGCGACGACGGTGGCCGTGCGGGTGGTGCCGTTGCGGTCGACGGTGATGTGGACGGCGTCGCCGGGCCGGTGCGACTGCACGATCGGCGCGATCTGGCCGACGTCGGTGATGTCCTGCCCGTCGACCGCGAGCACCCGGTCGCCCGGCTCCACCTCGCCGTAGGCCGGCGCACCCTGACACACCTCGACGACCCGGATCTGGGCCGGGTCGACGTGCACCGCGTACCCGAGCCGGGTGAGCGCCACGTACTTGGCGTCGTTCTGCGACTGGTCCATCAGCTCGGTGTTGAACGCCTGGTTCTGCGCGTCGCTCAGGCACCCGACGACGTCGCTGCGCTTCTCGATGTCGCGGTCGGGATCGAGCCACGACGTGACGACGCGCCACACGTTCGGGTCGCGCGTGGACACGCGCACGGTGAGGAAGAGGACGTTCCCTCCGTGCGGGTACGTCTGGGCACCGTCGATCTGCACGACCGACGAGTCGAGCGGGGTTGCCGAGCCGGGCGAGATGATCACGTACGGCAGGTGGATCAGGAACCCGGCGATCACGATCACCGCGACCAGCACGCCGAGGCTCCCCAGGACCCACGCCAGCACCGGGTGGCGACGGCCCGGGGTCGGCTCCGGGAGCTCGGGCGGCGGGGGCGGGGGCGGCCCGGTCCCGGTGATCTGCTCGGTCATGCGGCTCCGGTCACGGATGGATAATTTGGGGGGTCACGCCCCGATCCATCAGCCCCGGGCGCGGCCGCGCCATCCGGAGGAGCCGAGATCTTGTCGGGTACACCCGCCCCTCAGCCTGCCACGCCGACGGTCCCGTTCGGCGCGCGCCCGGGCCCGCACAAGAGTGCGCGGGCGGCACACCGGGGGATGGCCCTGGCGCGCATGGTCGTCCTCGTCGGCGTCACCGGGTTCATCGTGGCCGCGGTGGTCGCGAGCGTCTTCGCCGGCATCGTCATCGCCATCAACGGCCGGTTGCCGTGACCGACGCGGGCCCGGTCGCACGTGCGGCCGAGCTCGCCGCCCTCGGTCACCGGGCGCCCGTCGCACGCGCGGACGTCGACCGGCTGGCCTCCGCCGCCGCCGGCGACCCCGACCCGCGCGTGCGCGCCGCCGCGCTCGGTGCGCTGGTCCGCGGCGCGCCCGGTGAGGCCCTCACCGCGTGGACGGCTGCGGGTGTCGATCCCGCTCCCGCGGTGCGCCGCCGCGCCGCCGAGCTCACACCGGCTCTGCCCGCGGACGCCGCGGTCGTTCCCGCCCTGCTCGACCTGCTCGACGACGCCGACGTCACCGTCGTGGAAGCGGCCGCGTGGGCGGTCGGTGAGCTCGGTGACGTGGCCGTCGGAGCCGGCGCGGTGGTGCGACTGGCCCGGGTCGTGCACGACCATCGGGACGCGTTGGCGCGCGAAGCCGCGGTCGCGGCGCTCGGCGCCCTCGGCGACCCCGATGCGCTGCCGGCGATCCTCGGCGCGTGCCGCGAC
>DATBBL010000348.1:0-5704 GCA_036271015.1 Acidimicrobiia bacterium | reverse complement strand
TTGAACCCGTACGAGAGCATGACCTTCGTGGTTGCGCTCCCGAAAGGCGCGATCGTGCCGTCGCCGAAGCCGATCCTCGAGGAGCGGTTCAGCTTCACGTCCGCGTTCCGGGTGACGCCCGCGACCGGCGGCATCTCCGGCGGGATCCTGGCGCTCTTCGCGGTGCTGGCCGGCCTGTTGGTCTGGAAGTTCGGGCGCGACCGTCGCTACCGCGGCTCCGCGGTCGACGCTGCGTATGGTCCCGGTGACGCGACCGACGGCGGCGAGGACGAGGTGCGCGCGCCACTGCGCGAGGCGGAGACGCCGGTCGAGTTCGAGCCGCCCGACAACCTCCGGCCCGGTGAGCTCGGGACCCTCATCGACTTCGAGGCCAACCCGCTCGACATCACCGCCACCATCATCGACCTCGCCGTGCGCGGCTACCTGAAGATCGAGGAGCTCGACAAGGCGTGGTACCAGCGCAAGCACGACTGGCTGCTCACGAAGCTCCCCAAGGAGGGTGAGCTGCATCGCTACGAGCGCACGCTCTACGACGGGCTGTTCGCGGACGGCGACCAGGTGAAGCTCTCGGACCTCCACAACAAGTTCGCCGAGCGCATGACCAAGGTGCGCGAGCAGCTCATGGACGACGCCATGTCGAAGGGCTGGTTCGCCCGCAAGCCGGGAACGGTGAAGGCCCTGTACGGCATCCTGGGCATCGTCGTCCTCGTCGCGGGCGTGGGGCTCACGATCCTCCTGGCGTCGGAGACGCACGCCGCGTTGCTGGGCGTGCCGGTGATCATCGGCGGGATCCTGCTCCTGATCGCGGCGCGTTGGATGCCGCATCGCACCGCGAAGGGCTACGCCACCCTCCGGCACACGCTCGGCTTCAAGCGGTTCATCGACGAGTCGGAGAAGCGCCGGGCCGAGTTCGCCGAGCGCAAGAACATCTTCTCCGAGTACCTGCCGTACGCGGTGGTCTTCGGTGCCACCGAGAAGTGGGCCAAGGCGTTCGCCGACCTCGGCGACGCCGCGCCGGACACCTCGTCGTGGTACGTCTCGCAACACGCGTTCAACTACCTCGTGTTCTCGAGCGCCATCGACGGCTTCGCGGTGACGAGCGCAGGCACGCTCACGTCGGCGCCGTCGTCGACCGGGTCCAGCGGCTTCAGCGGCGGCGGCTTCTCCGGCGGTGGTGGCGGTGGGGGCGGCGGCGGCTCCTGGTAGCGGCGCGCCGGCGCCGGCCACGGCCTGACGGAGCTTGTGGGCTACCTACAACTCGGTAGGCCATGACGGCCGCGGTCAGGTGGCATTGTGCGGTCGGCATCGTCGTCGAACGAAGGAACACGGGTGGGACCACTGCACGGGGTGAAGGTCGTCGAGCTCGCCGGCATCGGGCCCGGCCCCTTCGCGGGCACGCTCCTGTCGGACATGGGCGCCGACGTCGTGCGGGTCGAGCGGGTCGAGCTGGTCGAGCGCGCGACGCGTCCGAGTGGCTTCGTGTTCGACGCGCGTGGTCGTCGCGACATCGCGGTCGACCTCAAGCTCCCGGACGGCGTCGAGACCGTGCTGCGGTTGGTGGAGCAGGCCGACGCGCTGATCGAGGGCTTCCGGCCCGGTGTCACCGAGCGCCTCGGCCTCGGTCCCGAGGAGTGCCTCGCTCGCAACCCGCGAGTGGTGTACGGGCGCATGACCGGCTGGGGTCAGGACGGCCCGCTGGCGCACGCGGCCGGCCACGACATCAACTACATCTCGCTCGCCGGCGCGTTGGCCCACTTCGGTCGCTTCGGCGCACCTCCGACACCACCGCTGAACATGATGGGTGATTACGGCGGAGGCGCGATGTTCCTCGCGTTCGGCGTCGTGTGCGCGTTGTTCGAAGCGCGCGGCTCCGGGCAGGGGCAGGTCATCGACGCGGCCATGGTCGACGGCGCCGCCTACCTCATGGGACCGATGTGGGGCATGCGCGGCATGGGCCTCTTCAGCGAGGAGCGCGGCACCAACCTCCTCGACACCGGTTCGCCGTACTACGACGTGTACGAGACCGCCGACGGCCACTGGGTGTCGATCGGCTCGATCGAGCCGCAGTTCTATGCGCAGCTGCTCGAGCTCACCGGCGTGCGTCACGACGACCTGCCCGCGCAGATGGACCGCGCCGGCTGGCCGGTGCTGCGCGAGCGGCTCACCGAGGTGTTCGGGCGGAAGACGCGGGCGGAGTGGACCGAGGCACTCGAGGGGACCGACGTCTGCTTCGCGCCGGTGCTGCCGATGAGCGAGGCGAGCAGCCATGCGCATCTCGTGGCACGCGGTTCGATCGTCGAGCACGACGGCATGGAGCAACCGGTACCGGCACCACGCTTCTCGCGCACCGAGGCCGAGATCCAAGGTCCCGCGCCGTTGCCCGGTGAGCACACCGACGCGGTGCTCGCGTCGTACGGCTTCACCGACGACGAGATCGCCAAGCTGGCCGCGTCGGGGGCGGTCAAGCAGCGGTCGGGCTGAGCCGGGCGCTCAACGCGACGAGGCGGGCGGCGAGCTCGTCGTCGTCGCCCGCGGTCACGGTGACATGCCCGAGCTTGCGCCCCGGCCGCGCCGCCTTGCCGTACCGGTGCAGGTGGGCGCCCGGCACCGAGAGCACCGCGTCGCGGTCGGGCATCTCGCCGATGCAGTTCAGCATGGCGCTGGGTCCCAACGAGACGGTTGCCCCGAGCGGGAGACCGAGGATGGCCCGGAGGTGGTTCTCGAACTGGCTGGTCTCGGCGCCCTCGATGGTCCAGTGGCCGGAGTTGTGCACCCGCGGTGCGATCTCGTTGGCCAGGAGCTCGCCACCCACGTCGAAGAGCTCCACCGCGAGGACGCCGACGTGGTCGAGGTCGACCAGCAGGCGCGCGGCCAGTTCTTCGCCGCGTCGCTGGAGCGCGCCGTCGAGGCCGGGCGCCGGAGCGCGGCTGATGCGGAGGATGCCGCCCTCGTGGCGGTTCTCGACCAGGGGCCAGCACGCGACCTCCCCGTCGAGCCCGCGCACTGCGAGCACCGACAGCTCCCGGTCGAACGGCACCAGCTGCTCCAGGATCAGCGGCGCGTCACCGAGGTCTTCGTACGCGGCGTCGAGGTCGGACGCCGCGCGCAGGACGTGCTGTCCCTTGCCGTCGTAGCCACCGCGCCGGGTCTTGAGCACTGCCGGCAGGCCGCCCACCTCGTCGACGGCGCGCTGGAGCCCGGCCCGGTCGTCGACCGCCGCGAACGCGGGCGTACCGATGCCGAGCCGGCGGAACGTGTCCTTCTCGACCAGACGGTCCTGCGACACCTCGAGCGACCGGGCGCCCGGGTGCACCGGCACGGAGGCGGCCAGGAAGCGCGCGGCATCGGCGGGCACGCCCTCCCACTCGTAGGTGGCGACACGCGCGTCCCGCGCGACCTCGCGGAGCGCGGCTTCGTCGCCGAGTGGCCCGACCACGAGATCGCCCACCGCCTGCGCCGGAGCCTCCGCCGTCGGGTCCAGGAAGCGGAAGCGCAGGCCGAGCGGGATGCCGGCCAGGCCGAGCATGCGACCGAGCTGACCGCCGCCGAGCACTGCCACCAGCTCACTGGACGAGTCGGTGTCGGCCATCCGGTCTTGTCTAGCGCACGGATCGGGTACACCCCCGAGGTGGGGACCGCGGGGAGCCTGGTCGTGCTCGCCGCGGTGCTGGGGTTGGTGGCATGGGGGCGGCTGCCCGATCTCTGGGTGGCAGGACCGGCGGCGGTGCTCGTGGTCGTCACCGGACTGGTCGGGATCGACGAGGTCGGCGACACGATCGACCGCCTCGCGCCGACTCTCGCGTTCCTGGCCGCGGTGTTCGTGCTGGCCGAGGTGGCGCGCGACGCCGGGTTGTTCACCGCCGCGGGCGCGTGGATGGGCGCCCGGGCGAGCTCCTCGCGGCGTCTCGTCCTGGCGGTGTCGGCGGTCGCGATCGTGGTGACGGTGCTCATGAGCCTCGATGCGACCGCGGTGTTGTTCACCCCGGTCGTCGTCCAACTGGTGCAGGCCCGGCGCACCCGCTCCGATCCGCCGCTGCTCGCGACCGCGCAGCTCGCGAACGCGTCATCGAGCCTGCTGCCGGTGTCGAACCTCACCAACCTGCTCGTCTTCTCGGCCACCGGTCTCACCTTCGGTGGCTTCGCGGTGCGGATGGCGCTCCCCACGGTGGCGGCGGCGGCGGTGGTCGTCGGCACCGCGGTGCGCAGCGACGGCGACGACCGACCGGCCCGGCCCGACCCTGCGGCAGCGGCGGTCCGGTTCGACGCCTTCGCGTGGTTCGTCGTCGCCGCCCTCGCGGCACTCCTGGTCGCGTTCTTCGTCGGGTCCGCACTCGGCGTCCAGCCGGCCTGGATCGCGCTCGTCGGCGCGATCTTGGTCGGGAGCGTCGCGGTGACGAAGCGGCGCGCCCGCCCGACCGGCCTCCTGACCGCGGCGGCGCCACAGTTCCTCCTCTTCGTGGTCGCGCTGGCGGTGGTCGTCGACGCCGCGGTGAGCCATGGGCTCGGCGATGCGGCCCGCGACGTGCTTCCCACCGGCGACGGCCTGCTGGCGCTGCTGGCCATGACCGGCCTGGCGGCCCTGCTCGCCAACCTGGTGAACAACGTCCCGGCGACGTTGGTGTTGTCGTCGGTGGTCCCGGCCGGGAGCACCGGCCTGCTGCTCGCCATGCTGCTGGGGGTCAACGTCGGCCCCAATCTCACCTACACCGGGTCGCTGGCGACGCTGCTCTGGCGGCGGGTCGTGCGGGCCGCCGGGATCGAGCCCAGCCGGCGGGCGTTCTTCCGATTCGGCGCTGTCGCCACCCCGCTCGCCCTCGCGCTGGCAACGGTGATGTTGTGGCTCACGTTGCAGGTGACCGGCTAATCTGATCCTTTCCGCAGCAAGGGCCAACGTCGTCCCTCTGCGTCCACCGGATCTCTTCAGAGCGTTGCGTTCCAGAACGCTGTGGCGCACGTGCGTGGATGTGAGATGACGAAGCCCAACTCCGACGCTCCGCCGGTGGCGCGTGGCGTGCCGTTCAGCAGCGTCCCCGACGCGTTCGGGCTCTACGACCCGCGCTTCGAGCACGACGCCTGCGGGGTGTCGTTCATCTGCCACATCAAGGGCCGGGCCAGCCGCTCGATCGTCACCGACGCCCTCGACGCCCTCTGCAACCTCGACCACCGGGGCGCCTCCGGTGCCGAGGTCAACACCGGCGACGGCGCCGGCATCCTCCTCCAGGTCCCCGACCGCTTCTTCCGGGCGGTGGTCGACTTCCCCCTCCCGCCCGCCGGCGCCTACGGCGTGGGCCTCGCCTTCCTCCCGCTCGACGCGGAGGCGGCGGAGAAGACCATGGGCCGCATCAACGCCATCGTCGAGGACGAGGGCCTGCGGGTGGTCGGGTGGCGCGAGGTGCCGGTCGACACGTCGATGATCGGTCCCACCGCGCTGAGCGTGGTGCCCGGCTTCCAGCAGCTGTTCGTCGCCGACCCCGGCGGTGCCACCGGCCTCGAGCTCGACCGGCTGCTCTTCGTGGTGCGGAAACGCTGCGAGCACGAGCTCGCGGAGCTCGACGGCCCGGGCGCCGGCGACGAGGTGGTCTACTTCCCGTCGCTGTCGAGCCGCACCCTGGTCTACAAGGGCATGCTCACCACGCCTCAACTCCCCGAGTTCTTCCCCGACCTCGCCGACGACCGGGTCGAGTCCGCGCTGGCGCTGGTGCAC
>DATBBL010000347.1:0-4803 GCA_036271015.1 Acidimicrobiia bacterium | reverse complement strand
GATCCCATGGATGACGCCCCACAGATTCACCGCGAGCGCCCAGCCCCAGTCGGACTGCTCGTGCTCCCACAGCGGGCCCTCGGCCCCGGCGCCGATGCCGGCGTTGTTGCACACGACGTGGAGCGCGCCGTAGGCGGCGAGCGTCGCGTCCCGCAGCGCCTCGACCGACTCCCGGCTGGTCACGTCGGTGACGACTCCGGTCACCTCGCCGCCGGCGGCCCGCAGGTCCCCGACGGTCGCCGCGAGCGGCTCCGGCTGGACGTCGGCCAGCACGACCCGCATCCCCTCGGCGAGGAACCGCTCGCCCAACGCCCGACCGATCCCGCCACCGCCACCGGTGACGACCGCGACTTTGCCCGCCAGGTCCTGCATGGCGGTACCGTAACCCCGTGGACCGGTACACCGTCATCTCCGCCGACTGCCATGCCGGCGCCGACCTCCTCGACTACCGACCGTTCCTGGAGGCGCGCTACCACGACGCGTTCGACGAGTGGGCGGCCGCCTTCGTGAGCCCCTACGGCGACCTGGTGCAACCCGACGCCAACCGCAACTGGGACAGCACCCGACGCATGCGCGAGCTCGAGGCCGACGGCGTGGTGGGGGAGATCGTGTTCCCCAACACGATCCCGCCGTTCTATCCACGCGGCTCGCTCGTCGCCGTCGCTCCGTCCCCGGACGACTTCGAGCTGCGGCTCGCCGGCCTCCGCGCCCACAACCGGTGGCTCGCCGACTGGTGTGCCGAGTTCCCCGGGCGGCGCGCCGGCATCGGCCAGATCCTGCTGAACGACGTCGACGAGGCGGTGCGCGACGTGCACTGGATCGCCGACCACGGCTTGCGCGGCGGGGTGCTGCTGCCCGGCGTCCCGCCCGACGCGCCGATCCCGCCGCTGCACGCGCGCCAGTACGACCCGGTGTGGCGCGCCTGCGAGGAGCGTGGCGTGAACGTGAACGCGCACGGCGGCAGCAGCTCACCGGACTACGGCGAGCACCCGGCATCGCTCTCGATGTGGATCATCGAGACGGCCTGGTTCTCGCACCGACCGTTGTGGACCTTCATCCTGGCCGGCATCTTCGACCGCTTCCCGGGGCTCCGGCTCGTGCTCGCGGAGCAGGGGAGCGCTTGGATCCGCGATGCGCTCGACGTGATGGACGACCTCTACGGACAGCTGTCGCAGGGCAACGTCGGCGTGATGCGGTTCGCGGATCCTCAGCTGCTCGAGCGCAGGCCGAGCGAGTACTGGCAGAGCAACTGCATGGTCGCGGCCAGCTTCCTCCACCGCGACGACTGCGCGCGCCGCCACCGCATCGGTGTCGACCACATCATGTGGGGCGCCGACTACCCGCACCTGGAGGGTACGACGCCCTTCTCGCACGAGGCGATCCGCATGACCTTCGGCGGGGTGCCCGAGCCCGAGGTGCGGGCGATGCTGGGCGAGAACGCCGCCGTGGTGTACGGCTTCGACCTCGACGAGCTGGCGCCGCTGGCGGAACGGTTCGGGCCGCGGGTCGACGATGTGATGGCGGGCCTCGACGTCGTGCCCGACGGCGCCGCCAGCATGGCGTTCCGCGAGCACGCACCGGCCAACGTCTGAGCCCTTCCAAGAGGTGCCGCGGAGCCGGGCGCGGAGCGCGGGACGGCGGAGCGGAACCGACCATTCGTGAGGTGCCGCGGAGCCGGGCGCGGAGCGCGGGACGGCGGAGCGGAACCGACCAGTCGTGAGGTGCAGCGCGGACGGCGGCGCGGAACCGACCAGTCGTGCTCGCTGTGGCAAGCTGACCGCAGCGGGGCGAGCCGGGGGGTTGCCCGTGACGCACTACCTCGTCATCTCGGCCGACTGCCACGCCGGCCCGAACGCGCCCGCGTACCGCGAGTTCCTCGACCCCGGGTTCCGGGCCGATTTCGACGACGAGCTCGCCGAACGCGAGCGGATGCTCGAGGAGCGCCGCGCCGCGGCCGTCGCCGCGGGAGACTTCACCGGCGACTCCGACTTCCAGGCCGAGTGGTTCGGCCAGGACGAGGAGGGCAACAGCCTGCACGAGGTCGGGCTGCGGGGCGGCTGGGACGCCGCCACCCGCGACCGTGAGCTCGACCGCGACGGCGTGGCCGCCGAGGTCGTGTTCCCCGGTCCCGACGCGGTCACCGGCACGATGGGGGCGCCGTTCGGCGCCGGCTTCAACCCCGTCGTCACCCACAGTCCCGAGCACCTGCTCGCCGGCGCCCGGGCGTACAACCGTTGGGCGGCCGACCTGTGCCGGGCGAGTGCGGCGCGGCGGGCCGGGCTGATCGTCGCCCCCATCCTCGACGACCTCGAGGGCGCCATCTCCGAGATCCGCCGCGCCCACGCCGACGGCCTCACGGGAGGCGTGATCATCCCGCCCCGCTGGGAGGGCCACGAGTCGTACACGAGCTACCGCTACGACCCGATCTGGTCGGTGTGCGAGGAGCTCGAGCTGCCGGTGCACTGCCACTCGGGCCCCGCGCCCCGCGAGGACTACGGCGAGGTCAGCGGTTGGATGAGCGTCTACGGCTACGAGACGGTCTTCTTCACCGCGCGCCCGCTGTGGTTCATGCTCCTCACCGGCGTGTTCGAGCGGTTCCCGCGGCTCAAGATGGCGGTCACCGAAGCCGGGTGCTTCTGGGCCGCCGACCTGTTGTGGCGCGCCGACATGATGGCGATGCGCGAGCACGGCATGCGGAAGATGGTGAACACGCGGGGGATCCTCACGATGCTGCCGAGCGAGTACTTCGACCGCAACGTGAAGATCGGCGCGTCGAACACGCGGCGGCGCGAGCTCGGCCGGCGCTACGAGATCGGCGTCGGCAACATCATGTGGGGCAACGACTTCCCTCACCCCGAAGGGACCTGGCCGTACACCCGGGAGTTCCTGAAGGAGCGCTTCCACGACATCCCCGTCGACGAGACCGAGCTGATCCTCGGGCTCAACCAGGTCGCCTTCTACGGCTTCGACCGCGAGCGGCTCCAGGCGATCGCCGACCGCATCGGGCCCACCACCACCGACCTCGGCCAGGCCGACACCACCGACTGCGCGCGCTGGGAGCCGTACAAGAAGGCCGGACGCCCGTGGCTCACCGGTGAGGAAGCCGGAGCCCTGCTGACCGACGTGTGAGGACGTGATGACCACGCAGAACCGCTGGATCCAGGAACCCGAACCGGTGCACGGCGGCCAGACGGTGCCGTACCCCGCCAATCTGCGGCTCGAGGTGACGTACCTCACCGATCCCGACGTCCACGCGCAGGTGCTGCCGCCCCCCCTCACCGCGCCACTCGAGCCCCGCGTGCGGGTGCACTTCACCCGCATCGAGGTGGGCGGGCACCTGCACGAGATCGTGTGCTCGTTCCTCCTCGACGCGAAGTACGGCGACCAGCTCGGTCAATTCTGCGCGGTCATGCCCATCGACCTCGAGACCGCGATCTCGCCGAGCCGGGAGCGCAACGGCGAGCCGAAGAAGCTGGCGCAGCTCGAGTTCGAGCGCCAGGGCGACCACGTGACCGCGAGCGTGACCCGCCAGGGCGTCACCATCATCGAGGTGATCGGCGACGTCACCGGCGCCCTCGCGGTACCGGCGCCCTTCCCGGTGCTGCAGTTCTGGTACAAGTTCCTCCCGGCCGTGTCGGGCGAGGGTTTCGACGCGGGGCCGTTCCTGGTCACGCTGCACCAGACCATGAAGCCGGAGACCTGCGAGCGGGTCGACGGGAAGCTCGTGCTGCGCGACCTCCCGGGTACACCGGTGGCCGACCTCCCGGTGCTCCAGCTCGAGGGCGCACGTCTGATGATGACGTCGTCGGAGTTCTTCCACGTGCTCGAGGACGTCGAGATCGATCCCGACCAGTACGCCAGGCACGTTCGCGTGCAGTACACGTGACGACGGAGGACATCATGAGCCAGGCGACCGACGACACCGGTCACGGGGCGGGCATCGACGCTCAGCTCGGGATGGCGGCGATGTACGACCTCGCCGCTCCCCAGGCGCGGTACCTCGAGATCATGGCCCAAGGTGGCTACGTCGAGGCCATGGAGGGCCTCGGGTTGAGCTTCAACCGGGCCAACACCGAGTACGTGTTGCGCCACACCGACGAGTTCTCGTCGCGGGTGGAGATGAGCCTCGGGAACGTGCGCCCGCTCATCCCGCTGAACGTCGACCCGCCGCAGCACTCGAAGTACCGGAAGCTGCTCGACCCGCTCTTCGCGCCGAAGCGCATGGACGAGCAGGAAGCGGACATCACCCGGCGGGTGAACAGCTTCATCGACACGTTCATCGACCGCGGCGAGTGCAACTTCACCGAGGAGTTCGCCGAGCTGTTCCCTTCGTCGGTGTTCCTCGGGCTCATGGGGCTCCCGGAGGACGAGATGCGCATGTTCCTCGACATGCGCGACGGGATCCTGCACGCCGAGAAGAAGGACCCCGACGCGTTGGTCGATGTCGACGCGCGCATGAAGGTGATGAACGCGACCGGCGAGCAGATCTACGAGTACTTCGGCAAGCTGATCGATGCGCGGACCGAGCACCCCGCCGACGACATCATCACGCGCTTCGTCGCGGCCGAGATCGACGGCGACAAGCTGACGCGCGACGACATCCTCGACATCCGCTTCCTGTTCCTCATCGCGGGCCTCGACACCGTGAGCGACACCCTCACGTGCTCCTACGCCTTCCTGGCGCAGCACCCCGAGCACCGCCGGATGATCGTCGACGACCCCTCGGTGATACCCATTGCGGTCGAGGAGCTGCTCCGGTGGGAATCGCCGGTCGCGGGTGGCGTGCCGCGACTCGCCACGTGT
>DATBBL010000346.1:0-2886 GCA_036271015.1 Acidimicrobiia bacterium | reverse complement strand
CCACGCCGAGTACCGGAAGGTGGTGGGGCTGTGAGCGACGTGACGCGAGCCGATTACTGCGTCGTCGGTGTCGCCGAGTGCTTCCGCGGCGACGGCGAGATCATGGCCAACCCGATCGGCACCATCCCTGCCATCGGCGGCCGCCTCGCGCGCGACGTGTTCGAACCCGATCTGGTGATGACCGACGGCGAGGCGTTGCTGGTGAGCAACGGCATTCCGGTCGGCGTCGACGCGCCCGACAAGACGATCGAGGCGTGGAACCCGTATCGCACGATGTTCGACGTCGTGTGGTCGGGCCGTCGTCACGTGATGATGGGCGCGTCGCAGCTCGACCCCTACGGCAACCAGAACTTCGCCTTCATCGGCGACCCCGCGCACCCGAAGGTGCAGCTGCTCGGCATGCGCGGCGCGCCCGGCAACACGGTGCAGAACGTCACCAGCTACTGGATCCCCAACCACTCGCCCAAGGTGTTCGTGGAGCACGTCGACGTCGTGTCCGGCATCGGGTACGACCGCGCCGCCGAGCTCGGCGACTGGGTGCGCGAGCACCACGAGCTCCGGTGCGTCGTCACCAACCTCGCGGTGCTCGACTTCGACGGTCCCGACCACCGCATGCGACTGCGGAGCGTGCACCCCGGCGTCACCGTCGACGAGGTGGTGGCGGCGACCGGCTTCGCGCTCGCGGTCGACACCGACGTGCCCGAGACGCGCGCCCCGACCGCCGAGGAGCTCGAGGTGATGGAGCGACTCGACCCACGCGGCCTCCGGGCCCAGGAGGTGCCCGGCTGATGCACGACCGTCTCCACACCCGGTTCTGCGACCTGATCGGCGTCGAGTACCCCATCGTGCAGACCGGCATGGGCTGGGTCTCGGGCGCGGGGCTCACCGCCGCCACCGCCGCGGCCGGCGGCCTCGGCTTGCTGGCCAGCGCCACCATGGACTTCGACCAGCTGCGCCGCGCCATCGCACAGGTCAAGGAGCGCACGAGCAACCCGTTCGGCGTCAACCTGCGCGCCGACGCCGCCGACATCGACGACCGCATCCAGCTGCTGATCGACGAGCAGGTGAAGGTGGCGAGCTTCGCCCAGGCACCCAAAGAGGCGCTCATCGGTCGCCTGCACGACGGCGGCGTGCTCGTCGTGCCCTCGATCGGCGCTAAGCGTCACGCCGAGAAGGTCCTGGAGTGGGGCGTCGACGCGGTGCTGGTGCAGGGTGGTGAGGGCGGCGGCCACACCGGCTCGGTGCCCACCACCATCCTCCTGCCCCAGGTGGTGGACGCGGTCCAGGGTCGCGTCCCGGTCATCGCGGCCGGCGGCTTCTTCGACGGCCGCGGCCTCGTCGCCGCCCTCGCCTACGGCGCCGACGCGGTGGCCATGGGAACGCGCTTCCTGCTGAGCGCCGACTCGGCCGTCCCCCAGGTGGTGAAGGACTATTACCTGGGCAAGACCGTGACCGACACCGTCGTCACCACGCAGATCGACGGCGTGCCTCACCGCATGCTCGACACCGAGCTGGTCGACGAGGTCGAGTCCGGCCGCGGCAAGGTGTGGGCGCTGCCGCGCGCGTCCGCCAACGCGTGGCGGTTCCACAAGCTGTCGGGCATCTCGCTCCCCGCGATGGCGAAAGAGGGCCTGGCGATGCGCAAGTCGCTCGGGCTCACCTGGACCCAGACGCTGATGGCCGCGAACGCGCCCATGCTCACCAGGGCCGCGCTGGTCGACGGCAAGGTGGAGTCGGGGGTGCTGCCGAGCGGGCAGGTCGTCGGCGTGATCGACGACCTCCCCACGTGCAAGGAACTGATCGACCGCATCGTCGCCGAGGCGGACAAGGTCCTGGAGAACCTGGAGGGTACGAGTGGCTGACGTACGGGTGTTCAACGGCGCCGAGAGCGTCAGGGCCGCGGTGGGCGAGCACCTCGGCTACAGCGACTGGCTCGAGATCACCCAGGAGCGGGTGAACACGTTCGCGGAGGCGACCGGCGACTACCAGTGGATCCACGTCGACGTCGAGCGGGCCAAGCAGGGGCCGTTCGGCGGCACCATCGCCCACGGGTACCTCACCCTGTCGTTGGCCAGCTTCTTCCTGCCCCAGATCGCCCGGTACGAGGGATTCGCGATGGCGATCAACTACGGCGTCGACAAGGTGCGGTTCGTCGCCCCGGTGCACGTCGGCAAGCGCATCCGCGCCGGCGCCGAGATGCAGGAGGTCACCGACGTCAAGGGTGGCATCCAGACCAAGGTGCTCATCACCATCGAGATCGAGGGCAGCGAGCGCCCCGCCTGCGTCATCGAGTCGCTCTCCCGGTGGATGGCGTGAGCGTGAGCGAGCCGGGTATCCCGGCGAGCCGCGAACGCCCAGAGGAGATGGCGTGAGCGTGAGCGGGCCGGGTATCCCGGCGAGCAGCGAACGCCCAGAGGAGGTGGCGTGAGCGTGAGCGGGCCGGGTATCCCGGCGAGCCGCGAACGCCCAGAGGAGGTGGCGTGAGCGTGAGCGAGCCGACGACTACGGACGGCGGCGCCGCGGGGCAGATGGGGAAGGGGGTCAAGCAGCGCGACCAGATCACGATGTCGGACGAGGAGATCGACGCGTTCCTCCACGGGAAGCACACGATCTCATTGGCGTCGATCAACGGCGACGGCACCATCCATCTGGTGGCCATGTGGTACGGGTTCCTCGAGGGCGAGATCGCGTTCGAGACCAAGGCGAAGTCGCAGAAGGTCAAGAACCTGCGCCGCAACCCGACCATCACCTGCATGGTCGAGGACGGCGACACCTACAACGAGCTACGCGGCGTGCAGATCGTCGGCACCGCCGAGGTCTTCGAGGAGCGTGACCGCCTGCTCGAGATGGGCAAGTCGCTGTTCGAGCGCCACGTCGGTCCCTACA
>DATBBL010000345.1:0-7082 GCA_036271015.1 Acidimicrobiia bacterium | reverse complement strand
CGACGCCGACGTTCTTCGCGCCCGCCTTCTTCATGAGGTCGACGAAACCGCCCTTGTACTGCGCGCCGTAGACCGGGGAGTTGTTGCCCAGGATCGAGATCAGCTTCTCGTTGCCCGGTTGGCCGTACTCGTTGCCGTCGAAGCCGCCGCCCACCATCGGGACGTTGTTGTCGAGCAGGAACCGGTAGCCGAGGAAGGCGAAGGGCGAGTTGTTGACGACGAGGAAGACCTTCTCGTTCTGCACCAGGTTCTGCGCGGCGACGAGGTTGTTCGTCGCACCGCTGTCGTCGGCGATCACCGGGACGATCTTGCGTCCGTTGACGCCACCCTTCGCGTTCTCCTCCTTCACCCGCGCCTCGAACCCGTCAGCGGCGTTCTCGAACGTGGAGCCCGCGAGCCCGGCCTTCGAGAAGATGAACCCGACCTTGATCTCCTTGGCCGTCACCCCGGTCGAGTCGGCGCCGGTCTGCGCGGCGCCCGGCGCGACCAGCGCGGTCGCCACCAGTGTGGCGACGGCGATGCCGACCGCGAGCGCCCGGCGGACCGATCGCCGTGCGCAACGTGGGCGGCGATGGCCGTTGGTCGATGACATGGCGCGTACCCCCCGGTCCGGCGCACGGCCCGGCGAGGAGCCAGGCGTTGCCCGCATCTTGGCACTCTCGGCCAGAGTTGTCCCTTCGCGGGATGGGAAGATGTCGGGATGATCGCAATGGACGCGCAGCCGGTCGCCCGCCGTGGAGGTCCTGCCTTCCCGGTCGCATGGGTGTCGGACCGAGGCGCGCGCCGTGCGCCGGTACCGGGTGCGGAGCGGCCGTAGCCGTGGCGACCGACTGGCCCACCGGGACCGACGTCGTCCGCGTCGCACTGCACGACCGGGTCGCGGTGATCACGCTCGACCGGCCCGACCGGCGGAACGCGCTGCACGCCGAGATGCGCGAGCCCATCACGCGCGCGCTCGACGAGTTCGCCGAGCGTGACGACGTCGGTTGCGTCGTGGTCACCGGGGCGGGGACCGCCTTCTGTGCCGGTGGTGACGTGAAGGGCGACGTCGCCGAACGGGCGACGCTCGATCCTGACGCGCGCATCGCCGCCCTCTTGGCCGACGCGCAGCTGGCGCGGGTGCTGCACGAGCATCCGAAGCTCACCGTCGCCGCGGTCAACGGTCCTGCCGTCGGCGCGGGCATGGCCCTGGCCCTGGCCTGCGACTTTCGCATCGCGGCCGAGTCGGCTCGGCTGGTCACCGGTTGGGCCCGCCTGGCGTTCTCGGGGGACTTCGGCGGCGCATGGTTCCTCACCCGGCTGCTCGGGCCGTCGCGCGCGCTGGAGCTGCTGGTGTCGAACGCGTCCCTGGACGCACGCGAGGCCCAGGCGCTCGGGTTGGTGAACCGGGTCGTGCCCGACGCCGGGTTCGCCGCCGCCTGGACGGCGTGGGCGCAGGAGCTCGCGTCCGGACCCACCGGCGCGTTCGCGGGCATGAAGGCCAACGTGCACGACGCGCTGCACCTGTCGCTGGCGGAGGCGCTGCCCCGCGAGACCGGGCGCATGGTCGCCTCGGGCGCCACCGACGACCACCGGGAGGCGGTCCGCGCCTGGCGGGAGCGCCGCCCGCCCCGGTACCGCCGGCCGGCGGACTGAGCCTGGCGGCCCCGTCGGGAAATCGGTAACCTCTTTTCCGGGCCGGGATGGGCCGGGATGGCGGCGCGGCCTCGCCGTCGGCGCGGAGGACCACTGGTGGGCGACTACTCCACGATCATCTTCGAGGTCGGTGACGACCACGTCGCCACCATCACGCTGAACCGACCCGAGACCCTCAACTCCTTCAACGAGACCATGGCCGCGGAGGTCGTCGACGTGTGGCGCACCGTGCGCGACACCGACGACGTCCACGCGGTCGTGCTGCGCGCCGAGGGCGACCGTGCCTTCTGCACCGGCATCGACGTCACCGAAGGTGCGTGGTGGTACCACCTCAACATCTGGAACCAGGCCGATCCCGGCTTCCTGCTGGGGCCGAAGGCGCACAAGTGCTGGAAGCCGGTCGTCGCCGCGGTGCACGGCATGTGCGCGGGCGGCGGCCAGTACTTCGTGAACGAGTCCGACATCATCATCTGCTCGGAGGACGCGACCTTCTTCGATCCGCACGCGTCGCGCGGCGTCACCTCGGTGCTCGAGCCCATCGGGCTGCTGCACCGCAACGTCCCGCTCGGCGACGTCCTGCGCTGGGCGCTGCTCGGCAACGAGGAACGCCTCACCGCGGCCACCGCGTTGCGACTCGGCATCGTCACCGAGATCGTGCCGCGCGAGGAGCTGTGGTCGCGCGCCCACCAGCTGGCGGCCGAGATCGCGGCGCGCCGCCCCGAGGCGATCCAGGGCACGGTGCGGGCGATCTGGGAGTCCCTCGACGCCACCCGCTCGGCCGCGCTGCAGACGGGGATCATCTACACCCACGTCGGGAACCCGGCCCCGGGGCAGCGGCCCGGCGTGGCCCCGAAGCGCGCACCCCGCTTCCGCTGATGGCGTCGGTGTGGGACCAGCGCCTCGGCTTCTGGTGGATCGCCGAGGACCAGCCCGACCGGCCGGCGATCGTCACCTCGCCCGACGGTGCGTGCACCTACGCCGCGCTCGCGGGGCGGGCGCACCAGCTCGTGCACCTGCTCCGCGACCGCGGCGTGCAGCCGGGCGACGCCGTGGCCGCACTGCTGCCCAACGGCATCGGGCTCGTCGAGTGGTCGCTCGCGTGCCACGAGGCGGGCTGGTACTTCATCCCGCTCAACACGTTCCTCACCGGGACCGAGATCGCCACGATCGTCCGGCACTCGGACGCGTCCGTCCTGGTCATCGACGCCCGCTACGCCGCACAGGTGGCGACGGTCGACGTCGGCGCGCTGAAAGCCGCGTTCGCCACCGGAGCCGTCGAGCGGTTCGAGCCGCTCGCCGATGCGCGCGCGTCGCACCCGACGACGACACCGCCGGACCGCACGCCGGGGTCGTTGTTCGTCTACACGTCGGGCACCACCGGCCGCCCGAAGGGCATCCGGCGGCCACCACCGGAGGGCGACCCCGCGCAGGTGGCGAACGAGGCCGCGACCTTCGGCCGCGCCTTCGACTTCGTGCCGTTCGGCGGCCCGCACCTCGTCTCGACCGCCATGTACCACGGCGGCAGCCACGCTTACTGGGCCGGTGCGCTGAACGTCGGGCACGGGCTCGTCATCATGTCCCGCTTCGATCCCGAGGAGGCCCTCCGCCTGGTCGGGGAGCACCGGGTGTTCTCCGCGTACATGGTGCCGACGCAGTTCCACCGGCTCCTGCAGCTGCCGGAACCGGTGCGGGCACGCGCCGACGTGTCGAGCCTGCATTCGGTCGTGCACTCGGCCGCGCCGTGCCCGCTCGAGGTGAAGCGCCGCCTGATGGAGTGGTGGGGCCCGGTGATCTGGGAGACCTACGGCGGCATGGAGGGCCCGGCGACGATCGCCAAGCCGCACCGCTGGTTGGAGAAGCCGGGCACCGTCGGACGCGCCATCCGGGGCACCCGCCTGGCCATCCTCGACGACGACGGTCGCGAGCTGGGGCCGGGGGAGATCGGCGGCATCTACTACGGCTCCGACGCGCCGTCGTTCGAGTACGTCGGCGACGCGGAGACGACGCGCGCCGCCTACCGCGGGCGGCTCTTCACCATCGGCGACGTCGGGTACGTCGACGACGACGGCTACCTCTTCGTGTGCGACCGCGCCAAGGACATGATCATCACCGGTGGTGTGAACGTGTACCCCCAGGAGGTCGAAGCGGTGCTGACGACGCACCCCGCGGTCGGCGACGTCGCGGTCATCGGGCTGCCCGACGACGAGTGGGGCGAGACGATCGTCGCGGTCGTGCAACCGGTCGACGGCGCGGTGCCGGACGACGCGCTCGCCGACGAGCTGCTCGCGCACTGCCGGGCGCAGCTGGCGAAGTACAAGTGCCCGCGCCGGGTCGAGTTCCGGGCGTCGCTCCCGCGGACCGACGCGGGCAAGCTCTCCAAACGTGGGCTGCGCGACGAGTACGCGCCTCAGCCGTCGTAGCGGCTTGCGGGATCGGGCGTCGGGGTCGGCACCTCGAGGGTCGGCATCGCCTCCGGAGGACCCCACGCGATCGCCGCCCGCGAGAACGCCGACGCCAGGGCGGTCGTGAGCACGAGCTCGACGAGCTCCCCCGGCGTGAACTCCTCGAGCAGCTCGCGGCGGAGCGCCGCGGGCGTGCCCGCGGGATCGGTGACGACGGCGTCGGCCGTCGCGACCGCGAGTCGCAACCGGCGGGGGAGCGCGGCGACGTCGCCGGGATCACCGATCCGCTCGATCGTGTCCTCGTCCAGTCCCTGCTGCTTCGCACCTGCGAAGCGGAGGTTCCTTCAGAGGCCGCAGTCGACCAAGCGGGCGTTGCGGATCCGCGCCGTCTCCTTGACCGGTTGTTCGAGCGCACCGAGCGTCCACAACGTGCCGTAGAGCACGTTGAACGACTCGAAGAGGGCGGGTTGGTGGTCGAAGACGCTCTGGCCGCCGGCGGGCGGTTGGATCCTCATGGGGTTCCCTCCTGGGGTCGTGCGAGCACCGCGCGGACGCGCGCGAGCGCGTCGAAGACCGCGATGGCGGTGGTCAGCGTGGCGAGTTGGGGTGGGGTGAAGTGGTCCTGCAGCGCATGCATCTGCTCGTCGGTGCAACCGTGGGGATCGAGCACGAACTGCTCGGCGAAGTCGGCGGCCGCCCGCTGGGCGGCGGTCGGCTGGTCGGGCGCCGGTGGTCGAGCGGTGCCGGTGATCAGCGCGTCGATGCGATCGCGACAGAGCTCGAGCGTGGCGCGGTCGACGTCCGCGCTCCACACCGCGCTGACGAGGCGCCGAAGCTGCTCCTCGCCGGCCGGCAGGAGAGCGAACACGTCGACCGGCTCGGCCGCATCGGACCCCACGGGGAGCCAGGTGGGGA
This sequence comes from Acidimicrobiia bacterium, assembly GCA_036271015.1. Lineage (GTDB taxonomy): Bacteria > Actinomycetota > Acidimicrobiia > IMCC26256 > DASPTH01 > DASUAS01. The sequence continues at coordinate 2,130 of DATBBL010000345.1, read as the reverse complement.
AGGCGTCGAGGGTCACGGGACCGATGCCGCCGGCGGTCCGACCGGGCGGCCGCGACCGGCGAGGCAGCGGCGGACCACGCGGCGGGCGGGGAAGTGGTCGGAGAGGCCTCGGTGGTTGGTGCAGCGCTCGTCCCAGATCGCGACGTCGTGCTCGTGCCAACGCCACCGGCACTGCAGGTTCGGATCGTCGAGCGGGGCGCGGAGGAGCTCCAGCAGCGCGGTGCTCTCGTCGGCGTGCATGCCGGCGATGCCGCGCATGAACGCACCACAGAGGTACAGCGCGGGCCGGCCGGACACCGGATGCACGCGCACCAACGGCTGCCGCACCGGTTCGAAGCTCTCGACGACCTTGCGCTGCTGGTCCTCGCCGTACAGGCGGCCGATGGCGTCGGCCGTCGGCCCGAGGTCGAGCTCCAGCTCCAGGTCGCGCACGACGTCCTGCATCACCGGAGAGAGCGAGTCGTACGCGCCGTACAGGCTGACCCACATCGTGTCGCCGCCGACCGGCGGCGCGGTGCGCATGCTCAACACCGCGACGTCGGGCGGCTCGCGCACGAAGGGGACGTCGGTGTGCCACCGGTCCGACTGCGGCGGGCTGTCCGGGCCGTCCTCGAGGGTCACGAACATCAGGTCCTCGGTGGGGTCCAGGCTCGCCGAGACGGGCGGCCCGAACACCGAGGCGACCGCGAGCTGCTGTTCCTCGCTGACGTCCTGCTCCCGGAAGAACAGGACGAGGTGGCGGGTGAGTGCCTCCCGCAGGTCGTCGGCCTGCTGCCCGACGATCGGCCGCTGCAGGTCGACTCCGGTGATCTCCGCGCCGAGCGCGGGTCCCAGCGGCGCGACGCCGATCGTCCGGAACGGGACCGGCGCACCGACGGTCACGCTCATCCCTTGGGCTCGCGGGGCAGACCGAGGGAGCGCTCGCCGATGATGTTCTTCATCACCTCCGTGGTCCCGCCCGCAATGGTGTTGGACCGACTGGCGACCAGGCGGCGGCCGTTGCGCATGTCGTCGCCCGCGATCGCCGCCAGCCCGTCGACCTCGGCGGCATACTCCGCGAACGACTGGCCGAGCGTCGACCACGCCAGCTTGATCAGCCCCGCGACGCCCCCGTTGGGACCGCCGCCGTCGTCGAGCAGCGACCGCTCACCCAGCCACCCGAGGATCCGCGCCCGGGCGTAGATGGCCGCGCCGCGGTCGCGGTCGCCGCGTGACAGCCGGTCGTCGCGCGCCGCCGCGTGCAGGAACTCCTCGATCTCGGTGATGAGGTTGCCCGAGATCTCGATCACCCCGGCCCGTTCGTAGCCGAGCGTGGCCATGGTGACGCCCCATCCGCCGTGGAGCGGCCCGAGCAGCGCATCCTTCGGGACCACGACGTCCTCGTAGACCACCTCGGCGAAGTCGCTGTCGCCGGTGGCCTGCACGATCGGGCGACGGGTGATGCCGGGCGTGTCGAGGGGCACGAGCAACGCCGAGATGCCGCGGTGGGCGGGCGCGTCGGGATCGGTGCGCACAAGGAGCATGCAGTGCGTGGCCCACATCCCGATCGACGTCCACACCTTCGAGCCGTTCACCACGAAGTGGTCGTCCTCGAGCACCGCCCGGCAGCGGAGCCCGGCGAGGTCGCTGCCCGCGTCGGGTTCGCTGAAGCCCTGGCACCAGACCTCGTCGGCACTGAGGATCCGGGCCAGGTGCTCCTTCTGCTCGGGCGTCCCTGCGGCGGCGATGGTGGGCCCGACGTTCTTCACGCCGAACACCGCGATGCGCCGCGGTGCCCGCGTGTGGCTGAACTCGGCGTCGCACGCGATCTGGTCCTCGACGCCGAGGCCGCGCCCGCCGAGCTCGACCGGCCATGCAGGCGCGCTCCATCCGCGCGCACCGAGCTCGCGTTGGAACTCGAGCAGGCCCGCCCACTCGCCGGAGTCGCCCCATCGTTCGCGGTGACGGGGGACGATCTCATCGAGGACGGCGCGCAGCTCTTCGTGCGGCTTCATTCGCCGGGAGCGTACTCAGCCATCCGCGAGGTCGGGGAGGTGCGGGAGGTGACGGGTGGCGAGCACGCCCATCGCGCCGGCGCGCAGTCGTTGCTCCCACTGCACCCGCGCCCAGGCGTACGGCAGGAGGCCGACC
>DATBBL010000344.1:0-6675 GCA_036271015.1 Acidimicrobiia bacterium | reverse complement strand
CGCCTGGCTGAAGGAGAACTTCCCGCCCGACGAAGGCAACGAGATGCTGCTGCGGGCCGCGGCGACCGACGAGAAGGAGCTCGAGGACATCGCGCGGGCGCGTGAGCTCCAGCGCATGCTCTACGACGGTGGCTTCGCCGGAGTCTGCTTCCCGAAGGAGTACGGGGGCCTCGGGCTGACGCCCGCGCACCAGCGGGCGCTCAACGAGGAGACGGTCGGGTACGCGATCCCGCGGATCCTCCAGGTCCCCACGTTCGTGCCGTGTGCCGCGGTCCTGCTCGAGTTCGGCACCGAGGCACAGAAGCAGCGGCACATCCCCGCCATCCTCAAGGGCGAGGAGATCTGGATGCAGTTCCTCTCCGAGCCCAGTGGGGGTTCGGACGTCGCGGCCGCGTTGACCACCGCGGTGCGGGACGGCGACGAGTGGGTGGTGAACGGCTCCAAGATCTGGACGACCGGCGCGTGGTTCTCCGACTACGGCCTGTGCCTGTTGCGCACCAACTGGGACGTGCCCAAGCACCGTGGGCTCAGCGTGTTCATCATCAAGATCCACCAGCCCGGCATCGAGCTGCACCGGATCGAGATGATCAACGGCTCCAAGGAGTTCTGCCAGGAGTTCATCACCGACCTCCGCGTGCCCGACTCCGACCGCGTCGGCGACGTCGACCAGGGCTGGACCGTCGGCACCCGCTGGATGTTCCACGAGAAGAACGCCATGGGCGGCGGGTCGCCGTACGTGACCGGGACCATGGAGCCCCGCCGGGCGACCGACGGCCGTGACCCGCTGGTCGAGCTGGCCGACGCGACCGGTCACCTCGACGAGCCGCGCACCCTCGAGCTGATCGGCGAGGCCACGATGCTGCGATCGGCGAGGGCCGCGCTGTCCGAGCGCATCGCCGCCGGCATGGGTGCGGGCGTGTTCCCGGAGAACAGTGCCGCGATCGCCCGGCTGATGACCGCCGTCGTGCACCAGCGCAACAACACCATCGCGCTGGAGCTCGCCGGGCCCGCCGCTGCGGCCACGCTCCCCGACGACCCGTGGGCGGAGGAGGGCTTCAACTTCCTCGAACGCCAGACGTCGGGCATCGGCGGCGGCACCACCGAGATGGCGCGCAACAACGTCAGCGAGCGGGTCCTCGGCATGCCGCGGGAGCACACCGCCGACAAGAACATCCCGTTCCGCGACGTCCCGAAGGGTCCGCCCGGGAACTGAGCTCCCGGACGGACCCTCCGACCCGGATGGTCCTCGTCACGATGCGGGTGCCGCGGTCGTCGTGGTGACGAGGTCGGGGTTGCCGGTGGCGTTGGCCTTCAGCGCGTCGGGCGAGCCGACCAGCTTGCCGAAGACGGGCTTGCCCTTGTTCCCCACCACGAACTTCCCGTTCTTCAGGGTCACGGTGTAGATGCAGCCCTTGGCGGGGTACTTGCCGTACGAGTCGAGACCGACCTGCACCGGCTGGCAGGCGAGGCCCGCCTGGTCCCAGGTGCCGAGGTTGCGGAAGCCGTCGACGAAGCCTTTGCGGGTGGGCGTCTTGCCCGCCGCCTGGAGCGCGGTGACCGCCAGGTCGCACGAGATGTACCCGGTGTAGTCCCCGTAGTCGGGTACGCCGTTGATCCCCGCCTTCTTGAGGTCGGCCTGGAACTGCTTGGTCGCCGCGTCGCCGATCTCGACCGGCTTGTACGTCTGGAACAGCACCGTGTTCGGCCCCATGATGGACGCGGTGGGCGAGTCGAGGAGGTCCTGGCCGTACCCGGTCGGCATGAGGATCGCCTTGAGCTTGACGCCGTTCTGCTGGAGTCCCTGGAGGATGGCGAAGTCGCTCGACGCCACCAACGGGAGGTACGCCGCGTCGGCGCCCGAGTTCTTGATGCCGAGGACGATGGGCCCGACGTCGGTGCTGCCGAAGTCGACCGAGGTGTTGGTGTAGACCGGCTTGAGTCCCTGCGCCGGCCCGGCGTAATTCTGGGTGGTCTGGGCCGAGGCGGTCGACGACGGCGATGCGCCGTAGGCGATCGCGGCGCTCTTCTTGGCGCCGAGCTGGTGCATGATCTTGGTGGTGTTGTCGTACCCGAGGCCGTTGAAGGGTGCCGCGTTGCCCAGCGCCGACAGCATGGTCTCGTTGCCCTTCTGGCCGTAGTACGTGCCGTCGTAGCCACCCCCGATCATCGGGACACCCTGACTCAGCAGGTACCGGTAGGCCAGGAACGCGAACGACGAGTTGTTCACGACCGCGAACACGTTGCGGTTCTGCACGAGATCCTGCGCCCCGGTCAGGTTGGCGCCCGACGACTGGTCGTCGATGTACTCGACCTGGATCTTGCGGCCGTTGACGCCGCCCGTGGCATTGGCGCGGTCGATGCGCGCCTTGCACGCCTTGCCCGCGTTCTTGAACGTCGAACCGGCGGAACCGGTCTCGGAGAAGATGTAGCCGAGCTTGACCGAGTTGGCGGTCACGCCGGGATCGGTGCTCGCTTGCGCACCCGCTCCGGTGGCGGCCAGCCCGGCCAGGGCGACTGCGGCGACCGCGGTTCCTGCGATGGCGCGCAGTGCGCGCCGGCTCCGATGGTTCACTGTCCGACCCCCCAGTCGACCCGAACGCTCCGGGCGCCTCAGCAGTTGCCGGTCCCGGCGCCGTCAACGTATCGCGGTTCGCCCACGAGCAGGGCGCGCGCCTCCGACGCGTCGAGGGGAGCCGGCGGACCGGCTCCCCTCCGCACGACGACCTCGGTGGGTCAGGGTGCCGCGGTGGCGGGTGGTGCGGTCGTGGTGACCCCACCGGTGTTGCTCTCGTACTGCGCGATGAGCGCGGGGTCGCCGACCAGCTTCCCGGTCTCTGGCTTGCCGCCGTTGAGCACCTTGAACTTGCCGTCCTTCACGCTGACGAACCAGGTGCAGCTGTCCTTGCTGACCTTGCCGAAGGACTCCAAGCTGAGGTCGATCGGCTGGCACAGGAGTCCGGCGCCATTGTAGGGACCACCCTTGCGGATGCCGTCGACGAACGCCTGACGGGTCGGGTTCTTGCCCGCCGCCTGCAGGCCCTTGATCATCATGTCGCACACGATGTAGCCGGTGTACGTGCCGTAGTCCGGCACGCCGGTGATCCCTGCGTACTTCTTGAGGTCGGACTGGAACTGCTTGACCGCCTTGCCGCCGAGCTCCACCGGCCGGTAGGCCGTGAACATCACGTCGCTGGGCTGGATGGTCTGGGCGATCGGCTGGTCGAGGAGGTCCTGGCTGTAGCCGGTGGCGAGGATGTTCGCCTTCATCTTCACGCCGTTCTGCTGCAGCCCCTGCACGATGGCGAAGTTGGTGTCGGAGTCGAGCGGCAGGTACAGACCGTCGGCGCCCGAGTTCTTGATGCCGAGCACCACCGGCCCGACGTCGGTGCCACCGAACTCGAGCGTGTTGTTCAGGTAGACGCCTTTGAGTCCCACCGAGTCCGCGCCGAAGGTCTCGGTCGCTTTGGCGGACTCGCTCGACGACGGCGACGCGCCGTAGCCGACCGCCGCCACCTTCTTCGCGCCCATCTGCTTCATGACCCGCGTCGTGGTGTCGTACGTCAGGCCGGGCACCGGGGTGCCGTTGCCGAGGCCGGAGATGATGTTCTCGTTGCCCTTGTTGTAGTAGTACGAGCCGTCGAACCCGCCGCCGATCATCGGCACGCCTTGGTCCTTCAGGAAGCGCCACGCCAGGAAGGCGAAGGCCGAGTTGTCGATCACCGCGAACGCCTTGCGGTTCTGCACGAGATCCTGCGCTGCGGTGAGGTTGGCACCCGACGACTGGTCGTCGATGTACTGGACGTTGATCTTGCGCCCGTTGACGCCGCCTTTGGCGTTCTGCGCGCCGACCCTCGCCTGGCACGACTTGTGCGCGTTCTTGTGCGTCGCCGCGGCGACGCCGGTTTGGGACGAGATGTACCCGATCGTCACGTCTTTGTCGGTCACGCCGGGATCGCTGCTCGTCTGCGCACCGGCTCCGGTGGCGGCCAGACCGGTGACCATGAGGCCGGCGATGGCGGCGAGTGCGATCGCGCGCAGCGCGCGTGTGCTCCGATGGTTCAACATTTGACCCCCCAGGTCGGCCCGGCCGGAGCCGGGCGCTACCGCTGTTGACAGTCGGACGTCGCGACCGTACCGCGCGGTCAGACATATTCCTGCGCGGCCCGCCAAGCGGGTTCCCCGCGCAGGACCGGGCTCGCTGCCCTCAGGGTGCCTCGATGCCCGAACCGGGCCCGGCGCGCCTCAGCTCATCGCGTCGGCAGATTCCCCGAGGTAGCGGTCGAGCACTTCCTGCCGGGCGTGGTCGGACGGACCGGTCCAGGCGACGGATCCCTGCTTGAGGATCACGCACTGATCCGCGAGGCCGAGCGCTCGGTGGATGAACTGCTCGATGAGCACGATGGTGACGCCGGTCTCGCTCGCGCGCTGGATGTTCTCGAACACGAAGTCGACGACGAGCGGCGCCAGTCCGAGCGACATCTCGTCGGCGATGATGACCTTCGGCGGCACCGCGAGCGCGCGGGCGAGTGCGAGCATCTGCTGCTCACCGCCCGAGAGGGTGCCGGCCCGCTGTGAGCGGCGCTCGGCCAGGCGGGGGACGAGCTCGTAGGCGTGGTCGACCGCCGACCGTCTCTGGTCCGGCGTGCCGACGCGGCGCACGGCCATGCGCAGGTTCTCCTGCACCGACAGGCCGGGGAAGATGCCGCGGCCCTCGGGGATGTGCACGAGACCGGCCCGGCGGATGTCGTAGGGCGCCGCCTTGGTGATGTCGCGCCCGTCGAAGGTCACCCGGCCGCCGAACGACGGGACCAGACCCGAGACGGCCCGGGCGAGCGTGCTCTTCCCGGCTCCGTTTGCGCCGAGGACGGCGACGACGGAGCCCGCGGGGACGTCGATGGAGACGTCGAACAGCGCCTGCACCGAGCCGTACCGCACGTCGAGGCCCGTGGTCGAGAGCAACGTGCCGCCGGCGGTCGCCCCCGCGGCGCCGGTGTCTATCGTCGCTTCGGTCTCCGTCGTCTCGCTCGCGCTTCCGTTCGCCTCGCTCATGCTTCTCCGCTCTCGGCGCTTCGCGCCGGGCCGCTCTGGCCCCGCTCCGCTGCTCGCCGGGATACCCGGCTCGCGTTCGCTCCGCTCATGCTTTCACGTCCTCGGTTCCTTCGGTTCCCTCGACCGCCTCGTCATCACCGAGGTAGGCGGCGCGCACGGCAGGGTCGTTGCGGATCTCGTCGGGGGTGCCGTGCGCGATCCGCACGCCGAAGTCGAGCACCGCGACCTCGCTCGAGAGGCCGAGCACCATGGCCACGTCGTGCTCGACCAGCAGCAACGAGATCTGCTCCTGATCGACGACCGTGCGGAGCGCGCCGCCGAGCTGCGCGGTCTCGTGACCGTCGAGTCCCGACGACGGCTCGTCGAGGAGCACGATCGACGGGCCGGTCGCGAGCGCGCGTGCGACTTCGACCCGTCGTGCGGTGCCCAACGGGAGCACCGACGCCGCGGTGTCGGCCACGCTGCGGAGGTCGAGCAGATCGATGAGGTGGTTGACGCGTTCCTGCTCGTCGGCGGTGCGTGGATGCAGCGAGCCCGCCGTGACGAGATCGCTCCACAACCGTCGGCGCTGGTTGCGTACGCGATACCCGAGCACGATGTGCTCCCGCACGGTCAGGCCCATGAACAGCTCGAGCTGTTGGAACGTCCGCGCGAGCCCGAGCCGCGCCCGCTTCGACGGCGCCGAGCGCGTGACCCTCTGGCCGGAGAGGAACACGTCGCCCTCCTGGGGACGGAGCAGGCCGGACAGCACGCCGAAGAGCGTGGTCTTGCCCGCGCCGTTGGGCCCGACGAGCCCGACGATGCTGGCGGGCGGCACGCGCAGGCTCACGTCGCTCAGGGCGACCAGGCCGCCGAAGCGCACGGTCACGTTGCGGGCCTCGACGACGGGCTCTCGCCCGTCCCCGGCCGCCTCGAGGTCGATGGTCTCGGCGGCGCTCATGACTGGGTGATCTCCGCGGTCGACTCCGCCGGCTCATCAGGTGGAGGTGGTTGCCGGCCGTCCTCGGCCAGCCGGGGATCGTGGCGGCCGGCGACCGCGGTCGCGGCGGGCACCGCGCGTACGCCGCTGAGCTTGTGGAGCCCGCTCTGCAACCCCATCGCCCACTGGTGCACCGTGCCCTCGGGGTTCTGCGCCAGGAAGATCGCACCGAGACCGAACAGCAGGACGGGGACCTGGGCCCACGTCGAGCTCAGTTGCAGGTACGTCTGGACGAACGCCGGCGACAGCACGAAGACCATGCCCGCGAGCAGCGCGGCGATGTTGGAGCGTACGCCGAATGTCACCAGCACCGCCAGCCAGACGAGGCCCGCCAGGGTCACGAAGTCGAGCGGGATCGCCTGCTTGTGCGCGACCGCGTAGAGGCCGCCGCCGACGCCGGCCACGAACGCGGCCAGGCCCGACACGAGCATCTTCATCTGGATGACGCTCAGCCCCATGGTGCGGGACGCGGTCTCGCTCCAGCGCACCGCGTTGAGCGCGAGGCCGGTGGTGGAACGGCGCAGGTTCACGATGAGGATGGCGATGACCGCGAAGAACGCGAGCGCCATGTACGTGAAGGCGCGGTCGGAGATCGCGAACTCCGGGCGGGCGACCGCGACACCGGCGCCGAACTGCGAGAAGTCCTT
>DATBBL010000343.1:0-4587 GCA_036271015.1 Acidimicrobiia bacterium | reverse complement strand
CCCACGGCTGGTCGATGACGCGCCGACCGTCGGGGAGCTTGGTCTCCTGCGCGTACTGCGTGACCTCGGTGAGGGCGCGGTCCATCACACCGCTCGCGAACAGCGTGACGCGCTCGTGGTTGAGCTGGTTGGTGATGAGCTTCCACCCGTGGTTCTCGCCGCCGACCACGTTGGCCGCCGGCACCACGACGTCTTCGAAGAACACCGCGTTGATGTCGTGTGTCCCGAGGAGGTTGAGCGGCGACAGGGTGATCCCCGGCGTGTCCATGGGCACGAGGATCATCGAGATGCCCTTGTGCTTCGCGGCGTCGGGATCGGTGCGCACCGCGAGCCAGCAGTAGTCGGCGTCACTCGACAGCGACGTCCACATCTTCTGGCCGTTGATCACGTACGACTCGCCGTCTTTCACCGCGCGGGTCTTCAACGACGCGAGGTCGGTGCCGGCACCGGGCTCCGAGTAGCCGATGCAGAAGTGGATGTCACCGGCGAGGATGCGCGGGAGATAGTCGGCCTTCTGCTCGTCGGTGCCGAACGCCATGATCGTGGGCCCGACGCTGTTCAGCGTGAGCATCGGCACCGGCGCGCCGGCCCGCATCGACTCGTCGAAGAAGATGAACTGCTCGATGGCCGAACGCCCCTGGCCGCCGTATTCCGGGGGCCAGCCGATGCCGGCCCAGCCGTCGGCGCACATCTGCTTCCAGATGCGCCGGGGTGGCTCGCCGATGGCGTGCGACTCGACCAGCTCCGCCACCGTCGCCGGATCCAGGAGCTTCTCGTAGTAGGCGCGCAGCTCAGTCCGCATCGCCTCCTGCTCTGGCGTGTACCCGATCTCCATGAGGACTCCGTGGTTCTGAGGGAAGCAGGCGTTTCTGACGCGCAATCAGGTTTCTGTCTACTACACGCCTCCGGCGCTCCCTGACGGGGCGTCAGATTAGGGTGGGCGGGCGCGCCGGTCGTTGGCGCTCTTGACGAAAGGCGACCCCACGATGAACCCTCCGCCGCTCACGGGCAAGCGCATCCTCGTCACGGGGGTCACCGGCATGGTGGCCGGCCCGATGGCGGCGCGGCTCGCCGTCGACAACACCGTCTACGGTGCCGCCCGCTTCGCCGATCCGGAGCAGCGGACGGGCCACGAGGCCGCGGGGATCACCACGATCCGCGTCGACCTCGAGCACGGCGAGCTCGACGAGGTGCCCGGCGATCTCGACTACGTCCTGCACTTCGCGGTGGCCAAGACCAACGACTTCGCCCGCGACCTCACCGCCAACGCCGACGGCGCCGCCCACCTCATGGAGCGGGTCCAGGGCGTCGACGCGTTCTTCCACTGCAGCTCGGGTGGCGTGTACCAGGAGCACGAGCACGACCATCTGAAGGAGGACGCCCCGCTCGGTGACAGCCACCGCGCCGCGGGCATGCAGAGCTACTCGATCTCGAAGATCGCGGCGGAGACGATGGTCCAGTACACGGCCAAGCGGCTCGGGGTCCCGACCGTCATCGCCCGCCTCAGCGTCCCCTATGGCGACACCTTCGGTTGGCCGTTCTTCCACGTGATGATGCTCGAGCACGGGATGGCGATCCCGGTGCACACCGACGCCCCGTCGCAGTACAACCCGCTCAACCTCGACGACATCATCGGGTCGCTCCCCTACCTGCTCGCGTCGGCGTCGACGCCGGCGAACGTCGTGAACTGGGGCGGCGACGAGATCGTGAGCGTCGAGGAGTGGTGCGGCCTCATCGGCGAGCTCATCGACAAGCCGGTGACGTTCGAGCACACCGACGCGAGCGTGCCACCGCTCATCCTCGACGTCGGCAAGCTCAACGACCTCGGCTTCCACTCCTCGGTCACGTGGAAGGACGGCATCTCCCGCCTCGTGCGCACGTCGCGTCCCGACCTCGTCAAGACCTGAACGGATTCACTGCCGGATTGGACACGCCCAGGGTCGTCCAATCGCCAATGAATCAGCTGAAGGTGGCGCCGCCGTCGAGGTGGAGCGTCTGACCGGTCATCCACGCGGCTTCGTCGGACGCCAGATAGACGCACGCCGCACCGACGTCGCCGGGCGTTCCGGTGCGCCCGACGGGGATCTGGCGCACCAGCGCGGCGGTGGCGTCGGCGTTGGCCGGCTGCATCATGCCGAGCGCGAGCGAGTTGGCGGTGACGCCGTAGCGGGCGGTCTCCGCCGCCAGGTGGCGCATGAACGAGATCGCGCCCCCCTTGCCGGCGGCGTAGGGCGAGACGCCGATGTGCAGGCCGGTGATGCCCGCGCCGGACGAGATGGTGATGACGCGTCCGAAGCCGCGGTCGCACATGCCGTTGATCACGGCGCGGGAGCAGTGCAGCACGCCGAACAGGTTGACGTTGATGGCGCCGCGCCACCCGGCCGGCTCGCTCTCCCGGAACTGGACGAGCCCCATGCCCTCGGCACCGCCGTTCCCCGCGTTGTTGACCAGGATGTCGACGGTGCCGGCGTCGTCGATCGCGGCGACGACGGCTTCGTAGTCGGTGACGTCGAACGGCAAGGTGGAGGCCGCGCCGCCCGCGTCGGTGATCTGCGCCACCGTCTCCTTCGCCCGATCCTCCACGATGTCGTTCACGTGCACCGTGGCGCCCTGCGCCGCCAGGAGGCGGGCGATGCCCGCACCGACGTTCTGGCCGGCGCCGGTGACCACGGCGGTGCGTCCACTCAGATCGAACATGCGCCTCCTCCTCGACGAGCTCGCTGCGGAACGTAGCGGAACCAGCAGGATGACGTTGCGTGCGGGCAAGGACCAACTCATCTCGAAGGCATGGGAACACGCCGGCCTGGTTGCGACCATCGGCGGATGACCCAGCTCCCGCCTCCTGCCTCCCGTTCGACCGTCCGACCGCAGCACTGGCGCCCGACGGCCGGGCTGCGCACCGCGCTGACGTGGCTGCTCGCAGTCGACGCTGTCGGCGCGCTGGCGGTGGCGGGGGCCCACCTCAACCGGTCCGTGGCGATCGACGACTACCGGCGCGGCGGAACGACGTTCTCGCACCTGCGCGCCGCGGACGATGCCGTGAGGACCTTCACCGGGCTCACGTTCTTCATCTTCCTGGCCACCGCCGTCGTGTTCATCGTGTGGCAGTGGCGCAGCGCGAAGAACAACGAGCTGCTCGGCCGTCTGCGACCGCGCTTCTCGCCCGGCTGGAGCATCGGTGGATGGTTCATCCCGTTCGCCAACCTCGTGATCCCGCTGCGGATCTTCCACGATCTCTGGCAGGGCGCCGACCCCGACACGCGGAACTACCGGGACTGGCGCGGCCTTCGTCGCTGGCCGGTGATCGGGTGTTGGTGGTTCTGCTACGTGCTGAGCGGCGCGCTGCAGTACTCGGTCTCGGGCGACACGACGCTCGCCGACATCCAGCGCGCCGACAAGGTCAGCGTGGCGGCACGCCTGTTCATGGCGGCGGCCGCGGTCCTCGCCATCGTCGTCGTACGCACGATCACGACCCGACAGGCCGCGGCCAACGACAGCGGGCGGGCGATCGGTGTCCCCGCCGGTCCCGCGTGGTACGCCGATCCGACGTCACGCTACGACCACCGCTACTGGGACGGCACGAGCTGGACCGCGCACGTCGCCCGCGCCGGTGAGATGACGAACGATCCGTCGTTCGAGGCCGGTTCCGCCGAAGCGCGCTGACCGCGCGGCCGGGTACCTGGGTGCGCTACCGCCCCAGGATGGAGACGAAGCTCACCATCTCGCCGGGGTAACCGCCGAGGTTGTGCGTGAGCGCGAGACCACGGTCGCCGCCGGGCTTCGCCGCCTCGACCTGCCGCTCGGGCGGTGCCTCACCCCGCAGCTGCAGCCACGCCTCGAACATCATGCGCAGCCCGGACGCCCCGACGGGGTGGCCGAAGGACTTCAGACCACCGTCGGGATTGACCGGTAGCTCGCCGTCGAGGTCGTACACACCGTCGAGCTCGTCGCGCCACGCGGCGCCACGCTCGGAGAAGCCGAGGTCCTCCATGAGCACCAGCTCCGTGATGGTGAAGCAGTCGTGCACCTCCGCGAGCGCGAGCTCGTGGCGCGGATCGCTGATCCCGGCCTGCTCGTAAGCGTCGCGCGCGGTTGCCGCGATCTCCGGGAAGTTGGTGTAGTCGTACGCCGGGTCGGTGACGCCACCGCCGTTGCCGGCGATGAACGACAACGCCTTCACGAAGATGGGGGTGTCGGTGTACTCGTAGGCGTCCTCCGCCCGCACGACGATGGCGGCGGCCGAGCCGTCGGCGACGCCCGCGCAGTCGAACACGCGGAGGTCGCCGGCCATCTTCGGGGAGTTGCAGATGGTCTCGATCGACACCTCACGCCGGAACTGGGCGCGCGAGTTGCGGGCACCGTTGTGGTGGTTCTTCCACGCCACGTGGGCCATCGCCTCGCGCATCTTGTCGGCGTCGACGCCGTACTTGGCCGCGTATGCCGGTGCGACCATCGAGAACATCGCGGCCGCGGTGAGGGTGCGACCCGTGCCGTCGTTCGGCGGCGGCACCGCGTTGAGCCCCTGGAAGCCGCCGTCCTTGGTCTTCTCGACGCCGAGCGCCATCGCCACGTCGTACGCACCCGACG
>DATBBL010000342.1:0-4639 GCA_036271015.1 Acidimicrobiia bacterium | reverse complement strand
CCCGGCCGCGAGGTGACTCGCGTCGACGAGCTCGGCGCCGTCCGAGGCGGCGATGCCACCGGCGGCGGCCAACGCCGTCCGCGAGCGCGGCGTGAACCGGGAGAACAGCTTGCCGTCGGGGACGAGCTCGTCGCGCACGACGAAGCGCTGCTGCGCCGCCTGCTTTGAGACCCCCATGCTGGCGCCGATCTGGCTCCACGAGGCGCCGGACACCCGGGCCTGGTCGACGAAGTGACCGATGAGCGCGTCCGACTGCTCGTCGAGGCGCTCGGCGACCAGCACCGCGTCGCCGAGGTGCTCCAGCGCGCCACCCTCGGGATGCAGCACCTTGACGTAGGCGATGAGGTGGTCGAGGGGAACCGGGAAGTCCGGGGCCATGCCGTCAACAATAGGTTGACGCCAATCGACTCGTCAAGACCGGATTGACGACTTGGCCCGCTTGCCCGACCCGCTCAGCCCGGGACCGCGCCGGCGAGGTCGGGCGCACCCCGGCCGGGGAGGAGCTTCCCATCCTCCATCTCGTAGGTCAGGTCGGTGCGCCCGGCGATGGCGAGGTCGTGGGTCACGGCAAGGATGGTCGTCTGCTCGGACCGCGCCAGGCCGTGCAGGAGGCTGACGATCACCCGGCCGGTCTTGGTGTCCAGGTTGCCGGTCGGTTCGTCGGCGAGGATCAACGTCGGCCGGTTGGCGAGCGCGCGGGCGATGGCGACGCGCTGCTGTTCGCCGCCGGACAACTTCGCCGGTCGCCGTTGCTGCTTGCCGCCCTTCAGCCCGACCTGGTCGAGGAGGGCGACGGCGCGCTCGCGGCGCTCGCGCTTCGACACGCCGGCGAACTCCATCGGCAGCATCACGTTCTGGATCGCGCTGAGGTTCGGGATCAGGTTGTAGCTCTGGAAGATGAACCCGATCTGGTTCCGGCGGTAGCGGATCAGTTGGTGATCGCTCCCCCGGCTGATGACCTCACCGTCGACCTCGATGGTGCCGCTCGTGGGCTTGTCGAGCGCGCCGAGCAACGAGAGCAGCGTGCTCTTGCCGCTGCCGCTGCGCCCGACGACGGCCGCGAAGACACCGGTGGGCACGGTGAAGCTCACACCGTCGACGGCCTTCACCTCGGTGTCGCCGGAACCGAACGTCTTGGAGAGCTCGGTGACCTGCAGCATGACTACTCCGTCCTCATGACTTCGGCGGGCCGGATCTTGGCGATCAGCCACGACGGGAACGCGGTCCCCACGACCGCGATCACGATGGCGGCGAGCAACCCGTACAGCAGGATGCTGAAGCCGACGGTGGCGTGGACGTTCGAGAGCACGTCGCCGAACTGGGTGATCCCCCGGCTGAGGCCGCCACCGATGCGGATGGGCCCACCGGCGCCCCCCGCCCGACCCCCGCCGGGTCCCTGCAGGGTCGTCGGGCCGCCCGTCGTGCTCGAGCTGCCCGACATGAGGGCGTCGAGCACGGGGTTGCTGAGGATCACGCCTGCGACGACCCCGACGACGGCGGCCATGCCGGTGAGGGTCAAGGCCTCGCTCACGAACTGCCATGAGATCTTGGCGTTCGACGAGCCGATCGCTTTGAGCACGCCGATCTCGCGGCGTCGCTCCCGGACGATCATCAGCATGCTCAGGAAGATGATCACCGCGCCAGCGACCAGGGCGCCCACGAGGCTGTACGTGGCGATCGTCTTGACGTTGTCGAGCGACGACAGCGTGTCGGCCGAGGCGCTCTGGTCCGACACCACGTCGGCCGACTTCCCGAGCGTCTTCTGCAGTGCGGTCACCGTCGCGTCGAGGTGGTCGACGCTGTCGACGGTGACGATCGCCGAGGTGACGTCGCCCTCCTGTGAGGACAACTTCTGGAGCGCGCCGAGCGGCATGATCACACCGCCGTTGCTGAACGTGTTGTCGGTGTCGTAGATGCCCTTGACCGTGATCGTCTGCCCGTACGCGGTGAACGTCGACCCCACGCTCAGGTTGTTCTTCTTCGCCAGGTCCTTCCCCACCAGCGCGACGTAGTCGGTCGACGACCCGTCAATGGTGTCGCCGGCCGTGAGCTTGAAGGAGTTCACGTCGGCGACCTGGGTCGAGTCGGGCGCGGTCGTGCCGGTGACGGTGATGGGCAGCACGAAGTTCGTCGGCGCCGACCCGGAGTTGGAGTTGTCGCCGCCGCCCTGCGTGCCGAAGCGGTTCCCGAGCGTCCCGGGATCGATCGCCGACTGCAGGTTGGTGGTGCCGTTCGCGACCGATTGCCCGTCGGGCCCCGTCGGCGCCGTGGTGCCCTCGGTGATCCAGCGGTCGTCGAGCGTCGACGTGACCGTCTTCACATGCGCGGTCTTGCGTATCGTCTCGATCTCGGCGGCGGTGAGCGGTTCGCCACCGCCCTGGAAGCCCCGCGCGCCGGCGGGCGTCACCGTGACCGTCGTGCCGACGCTCGCCTTCACGTCGTCGATGCGCGCCTGCACCGCCTTCAGCGACAGCAGCATCACCAAGGCCAACGCGATCGTCAACGCGAGGATCGCGGTGATCGAGATGCTGCGAATGGTGTTGCGGAACGCGTTCTTCACGCCTCTGCCCGTCACGCTCATCGGGGCAGTATCCCGACGGCGCCCGTGACGCGACTGCGGACCGCCTGGGATGTTCCCGAGAACCGCTCAGGCGCCCGCGGTCACGAGAAGAGCGTCTCGCCGATGTAGCCGGTCGGCCCGACACCCGGCGGGCAGGCGAAGGTGGCGGTCGAGTCGTGGCGGATGTACTCGTTGAGCGCATCCTGCGCGAGGTTGCGCTGCACCGGGATGAACCCGGTGCGCGGGTCGCGCTGGTACGCGATGAAGAACAGCCCGGAGTCCAGCTGGTTGGTCACCGGATCGATGCCGTCGGTGAACGAGAAGCCCCGACGGAGCAGGCGGACACCGCGGTTCTCCGCCGGTGCCGCCAACCGGATGTGCGCGTTGTCCGGGATGACCGACTCACCGTCCTTCGTCGCCTCGAGGTCGACGGTGTCGTGCTCGTGCGTGGCCCCGAGCGGCGCGCCCTCCCCCTTGTCGCGCCCGATGGTCTGCTCCTGGTCGCCGAGGGTCGACCGGTCCCAGATCTCGAGCATCATGCGGATCCGGCGCGTCACGAGGTAGCTCCCGTCCCGCATCCACGCGGGGTCGTCCCGGCGCTCGACCCCCACGTGCTGGTCGAGCGCGTCGGCGTCGTCGACCACGATGTTGTTGGTGCCGTCCTTGAATCCCATCAGGTTCCTGGCCGTGACCTGATTCGCGTCCGTGAGCGACGTGCGGCCGAACCCTTGCTGCGACCACCGCAGGGCGACCACACCTCGCCCGATCCGCGCGAGGTCCCGGATGGCGTGGAACGCGACGGTCGGGTCGTCCGCACAGGACTGGATCGCGAGGTCCCCGTCGCTGATCTCGGGCCGGATCTCGTCGCGTGCGAAGCGCGGCATCGGTGCCAGCGCGGCCGGTTTCCGCGCCGCGATGCCGAACGGGTCGCCCGGCCGGTCGAACAGGGACGCGCCGAAGCCGTAGGTGAGCGTGAGCGACGAGGGACCGAGCCCGACCGCTTCGCCGGTGTCGTCGGGCGGCAGGTCGGCGTCGTCGTTGTCCCGACCGATCTGCCGCCCGAGCACCATCGTGCGGGAGGCGCTCGTCCAGTCCTTCAGGAGCTGCACGAGATCGGAACGGCTGTCGGAGACCAGGTCGAACGAGGCGAAGAGCAGCCGGTCCTGGACCGGGGTGACGATGCCCGCCTGGTGTGCGCCCTCGAACGGGACGACGGCGGCGGAGTCCCTCGGAACGGTCGCGCCGGCGGAGGGGGGATTCCCCAGCGCGTCCGCTCCGAGGGCGACGGTGGCCGCCGTGAGTGCCCCGGCTCCTGCCGTGCCGAGGAACGCGCGACGACTCACCGATCGCGACGTCACGAACTCACGACCTCCTTGCCCACCTTCGAAAGCGGCTCGGCCAGCGCGTCGATCGCCTGCGCGAGTGCCTTGGTGTCCGCGTTGGTCAGCGCGGTGTAGGCCACGAACGTGGTGCCCGCCCGGTACGGCGCGAGCGCGGCCGTCACCGCCGCGAACTTGGCCTCGACGTCGGCGGCGAGATCGGGATCCTTCGTCTCCAGGATCGGCTTGACCGCTTCGAACGCAGCTTGCGCACCCTGGACGTTGGCCTCGAAGTCGACGAGGTCGGTGTGGGAGTAGCGCTCCTCTTCGCCCGTGATCTTCGACGCCGACACCTCGTTGAGCAACTCGACCGCCCCGTTCGCGATGGCGCCGGGCTGGAGGTCGACGTCCTTCACGAGGTTCTCCAGCGTCCGGACGTTCTCGTTCAAGGCCGCGGTGGCCGAGGTGAGCCCGTCTGCGGTGCCGTCGACCCAGAGCTTCCGCTCGAGGTAGTGGTATCCGCCCCACTCCTTCTTCGGCACGTCGCCCTCGCGAGCGTCGATCTTCGGGTCGAGGTCGCCGAAGGTCTCGGCGACGGGCTCGATGCGCTCGTAGGCGATGCGCGACGGCGCGTAGAGCGCTTTGGCCCGCTCGACGTTGCCGCGGTCGACGGCGTCGGTGAACGCCTTCGTTGCGGTCACCAACTCCGCGGTCTGTGCCTCCAGGTACTGGCGGTACTGGTCGACCGCAGCTCTGCCGG
>DATBBL010000341.1:0-28470 GCA_036271015.1 Acidimicrobiia bacterium | reverse complement strand
CGTCGAGATCGTCCTCGACCTCGTGCGCAACGCCGCCAACAAGTTCGCGGTGGCGCTCGGGGGCGACGCGGCCGTGGTCACCGACGGTGTCGAGTTCTACGACATCGATGCGACGGGTGAGGTCGTCGCCGACGTCGACCGGGAGCTCGTGCGAGCGGCCACGACCTGATCTGCCCCCACCCCGGGTGCAAGAATCCCCCAACATGGCAAAACGCGGGGACGGGTTCGGGCGCTGGACGGTGCGGTGGCTCGCGCTCCTGGGCGTCCTGCTCGTGGTGTTGGGCACGTTCGGGTGGTGGCTGAGCACCCGGGTGCTCGAGGCCGACGGCTTCGCCGACGTCGCCGCCAAGGCGTCGCAGCGTGAGGAGGTCCGCGACTACATCGCCGACCAGGCGACGCTCCGGCTGGCCCGCACCTCGAACTTCGTGTCGGCGGCGCGCCCGGTGGTGGCGGACGCGGTCTCGGCCGCCATCGCGACCCCGCCGGTGAGGGCGGCGATCTACGACTTCGCCCAGCGCGCCCACCAGCAGGTGTTCCAGGCGCGCGGCGCCCGGAGAATCGACGTGGATTCGGAGGAGGCGGCCGTCACGGTCCGCAGCGCGCTGCAGACCATCAACCCCGCGCTCGCCAAGAAGCTGCCCGCCAACGTGCTCGACGCGACCACCACGATCTCGCAGTCGAGCACCGTCGATCTCCTCTTCCGCACCAGCCGGTGGGTGGAGGACCTCTACCTCCCGGTCTTCCTGGCCGGGCTGGCGCTGCTCGTCGTCGTGATGGTCAAGGCGCGCGATCGGATCCACGCCATCCGGGTGGTCGGGGTGGTGCTCGCGGTGGCCGGGGCGTTGCTCCTCGGCGTCGGTGTGGCGTCGCCCGCGCTGTCGTCGGCGGCCGGGACCAACGACCCGCTGCGGGGCGACGCGGTCGCCGCGTTCATCGAGGTGCTGGTCGGGCGGCTCGTGGGGGCCGGTCTGCTCTTCGTCGCCGTCGGCCTCCTCCTCGCCCTCTCCCCCGGCCACGACGGCGGCGACCTCCGCCACCGGGTGGAGCGGCTGCGGGCGTGGATCGCGGAGAAGCGCACCCGGCCGCGGTGGCGCTTCGCCGGCGGCATCGGGCTTATGGTGCTCGCGCTGAGCGCGATCACGATCACGACCGCGTTGTTCCGCACGATCCTGGTCCTGGCGGCTCTGCTCGTGCTCTACCTGGGCATCGTGATCTGCCTACGCGCCAGCGGACTGCTCGTCACCGACCACACCATCAAGAAGCTGCACAAGCGCCAGGTCGTCGGCGTGTTCGCGGCGATGGTCGCGGCGATCGTGTTCACGGGCACTGTCGCCGTCGGCCTGGTCGCCGGCAACACCGACCAAGCACGAGCGAACCCCAGCAACCAGGGGTGCAACGGCTACATCGAGCTGTGCGCGCAACCGCTCAACCAGATCGTGTGGCCGGCGAGCCACAACGCGATGTCGTCGGCCGCGTACAACTTCTTCGGCGCCGAACACACGATCACGATCCCCGAGCAGCTGAACGCGGGCGCCCGGTTCTTCATGCTCGACGCCTACTACGGCTACGACGACAACGGGCTCGTGCGCACGAACCTCGCCGGCGGCGTGAACCGCGAACAGCTGCGGCAGGAGCGCGGCGAAGACGCGGTGCGCGAGCTCGACCGTGTCGGTGCGCTCACCGGCGTGGCCGACACGTCGGGCAAGAAGCAGGACGTGTACTTCTGCCACGACTTCTGCGAGCTCGGCGCGGTCCGGGCGAGCCAGATCTTCCGGAACATCAACGACTTCCTCAGCCGCAACCTCACCGACGTCGTGATCGTCGACGTCGAGGACTACATCAAACCCAAGGACCTCAAGCACGCGCTCATGGAGTCGGGGTTGTGGAACCGCGTGTGGCAGCCGAGCCCGAAGCAGTACGGCTGGCCCTCGCTGTTCGACATGGTCGTGCCACCCGGGTCGCAGAAGGAGAAGCCGCGCCGGCTCGTCGTCATGAGCGAGAAGCACGCCGGCGAGCAGCCCTGGCTGCTCGGCACCTACGACGTCGCGCAGGAGACACCGTTCACGTTCAGCTCGATCCCGCAGTTCAACTGCAAGGTGAACCGCGGGGGCGACGACAAGGGGTTCTTCATCGTGAACCACTGGCTCCGCCCCAACGGACCTCCGGACCCGGTCGAGGCGGCCCAGGTGAACTCGAAGAAGGTGCTCACCGCGCGACTGCAACAGTGCATCGCGCAGCGGGGTCAGATCCCGAACGCGCTCGCGGTGGACTTCACCGCCATCGGCGGCCTCTATCAGACCGTCAACCGGTTCAACGCGGCCATCGCGCTCCAGTCCGGCGTCACTCAGACGGTGTCGAAGGTGGTGAGCCAGCTCCGGAGCCGGCAGGACGTCACCGACGCCGAGATCACCGAGCTGAACGCGCTCCACCGCCTCCCGAAGATCTCGGAGCAGTCGGCGCGCGCGCTGCTCGGCCCCCTCGCCGACGCCATCCCCACCCCGCGCTCGCTGCCGGAGCTCGCCAGCCCGTGCCCGCCCGGCACCCGGCCGCCGACCCACGCCGAGCTGGCCGCCGCCAAGCGGGCCGCCAAGCACTCCCCGACGAGCACCACGCAGGCACCGCAGCCGGGCTGCATCCCCGACTGACCCTCACGCGGAAGCGTGCAGCTCCTCGATCCGGCGGCTGAGGTACCGCCGCTCGGCGTCGGTGGTGGCGAGGTCGGCGGCCCGCAGGTAGGCGGCAGCGGCTTCGTCACGACGGTCGAGCCGCCGCAGCAGGTCGGCGCGTGTTGCGTGCAGGTAGGGGTAGTCGGCGAGCACCGCGCCGGCCGCGAGCTCGTCGACGAGGACGAGCCCGGCGGCGGGACCGTCGGCCATGGCGACCGCCACCGCGCGGTTCAGCTCGACCACCGGCGATCCGGTCATGCGCGCCAGCTCTCCGTAGAGCACCGCGATCTCCTGCCAGTCCGTGTCGGCGGGCGTCGCCGCGGTCGCGTGGCACGCGGCGATCGCCGCCTGCACCTGGTACGGACCCGGACGGCCGCGGCGCAGGGCCTGCTCGAGCAGCTCTCGGCCCTCGCTGATCGCGGCCGAGTCCCACCGGGAGCGGTCCTGGTCCTCGAGCAACACCAGGTCGCCGGCGTCGTCGACCCGGGTCGCGCGCCGGGCGTCCTGCAGCAGCATCAGCGCCAGCAGGCCGAGGACCTCCGGCTCGTCGGGCATGAGCTCCGCCAACGTGCGCCCCAGCCGGATCGCCTCGCCCGAGACGTCGGGCCGCAGCAGGTCGGCACCCGCCGACGCCGAGTAGCCCTCGTTGAAGAGCAGATAGAGCACCGACAGCACCGCGTTCGTGCGCTCCGGCAGCAGGTGCGCCGGGGGCACCCGGTACGGGATGCCGGCATCGCGGATCTTGCGCTTCGCCCGCACCAACCGCTGCGCCATCGTCGGCTCGGGCACGAGGAAGGCCCGGGCGATCTCGCCGGTGGTGAGGCCGGCGAGCGTGCGGAGGGTCAGCGCGACCTGCGCCTCGACCGCCAGCGCCGGGTGACAGCACGTGAAGATGAGCCGGAGCCGGTCGTCGGTCACACCGCTCTCGTCGCCCGACCGGGGTTCCGGCGTCGGTGGCGACAGCATCGCGGCCTCCCGGAGCTTGGTGGCGCCCGACTGCTCCCGACGGAGCCGGTCGAGCGCACGGTTGCGTGCGGTGGTGGTGAGCCAGGCGCCGGGGACGCGCGGGATGCCGTCCCGGGGCCAGCGTTCCAGCGCCCGGGCGAAGGCATCCTGCGCGCACTCCTCGGCGAGGTCCCAGTCGCCCGTGACCCGGATCAGGGTCGCGACCACGCGACCCCAGTCCTCCCGGAACGCACGGGCGACCGCGACCTCCACCGCATCGGGCAACTACATCTCCCAGATCGGCCGGACCTCGATGGATCCGTAGCGGGCGCCGGGGATCCTGGCGGCCACCTCGATAGCCTCGTCGAGGTCCTTGCACTCGACCAGGTAGAAGCCGCCGAGCTGCTCCTTCGTCTCGGCGAAGGGACCGTCGGAGGTGACCACCTCGTCGTCGCGGACCCGGACGGTCGTCGCGGTGGTCACGGGCTGGAGGCGCTCACCGCCCTGGAGCACGCCGCGGGCCCCCATCTCCTCGCCGAAGGCCATGTAGGCGTTCATCTGCGCCGTGGCCTCGTCCTCCGACATCTCCGCCTGGCGCTTCTCTTCGTCGCAGATCAACAGTGCGTACCGCATCGGTGCCTCCTCGGCATGGGTGGTTCGGGTGCTTCCGACCCCACGACGAACGGGATCCGGCCGGATCGACACCAGCCTGGCAGTTTTCCCACCCGACCGGATCCGCGAACGTCCGCCGACGCGATCAGGCGTGGGGCGCGGTCACGCATGCGGAGCGCGGGCGGGCGACCCCCCGCCACCCTCAGCGCGGTGAAGTCGTCGGCCATGACGAACACGCCGGGTGCGATGAGACGCGCGGTTCGTCGTCCGGCGGGTCGGTGGCCGGCGCGTCGGCAGTCAGCTCCTCGGCGAGCAGGTCCATGAGCAGCCCGTCGTGCCACGTGCCGTCGGGCCCCCGCTCCGAGCGACGCGTGATCCCGACCGGCCGGAACCCCACCTTCGAGTAGGCGCGGATGGCGGCGTGGTTGTCGGCGGCCGGGTCGATCTCGATGCGGTGGTGCCCGTGCACGGCGAACAGGTGCCGGGCCAGCGCGCGGACCGCGTCGCTACCGAGCCCGCGGCCCTGGTGAACCGGATCGAGGTAGATGTCGATCGACGCATGGCGGTAGTCCGGTTCCTCTTCCGCCTGCCACTGGATCCAGCCGATGACCGCACCGTCGAGCTCGATCGCGTAGGCGGTCGTGCCCGGCTCGGCGAAGTCCTCCTCCACCGCGGCGACGAGGTCGTCGCCGCCGCGCCAGTACGCGTACACCTCCCGCGTGGCCCGGATGCGCGCCAGGATCGGGATGTCGTCACGCACTGCTGGGCGGAGCTGCACCGCGCGACCCGCGATGCGGTCGACGTCGCCGTCCACCCGGCGAGGGTATCCCGGCGCTCAGCGCGTCGTGTTGGCTGCCGTCGAGGGCAGGATCATGGAGCGGATCGCGGCCGCGTCTTCGGTGTCGGCGCCGAGCAGCGCCACCAACCGCGCCTCGATCGACTCGGGCGTATCACCCAGCGAGGCGGCGAGCTCCACGAGATCCTCGTGACGGAGCGAGGGCGCGGTGACCGGACGACCCGAGCGCATCTCCACCACCATCGAGAGGTACTCCTGCAACAACGCCTCCAGCGCGTGCGCCCCGGCGACCTCGCGCGCGCCGTCCGGCGTGTCATGGACGAGCACTCGCAGGCTGTACCCCGGGGGCAGGAGGTCGAAGACCGACACGTTGCAGCCGTGCGCGAGGGCCCCGAGCTCCGCCTCGGTCGGCACGTCGTCCCCACGCTCCAGGCTGGCGATCCGCCGCGACGAGAGGCGAGAGGCCCGGGCGAGCTTTCGTTGGGAGAGCCCGGCGCGGCCACGGGCCGCTTCGAGGAAGCCTCCGAACTCGGAGTCCGCGGTCGCGGTGACGCCGTTCGTGTCCATACGGCCGTTTTCATCGTCGATCCGGGTGGGCCGCTTGACCCTCGAATCGGAAAAAGGTGTCAACCGCGTCGTGCGGTCCGCCGAAGGCAGATCGTCTGGGAAGTACGTCCGCTTCGGGTGGTCTGAGCGAGGCCGGTGAGGGTCCCACATGGGTGCGAAGAAGAAGGCCAAGGCAGCCCAGCAGCAGGCCGTCGAGCGCCTCGCGCACCTGGACGGTCTCGTCGCCGATGCCGCCACCGTGGCCGAGCAGCGACTGACCGCCCTCGACCAGCTCGCGAGCCGTGCCGGTGACGCGGCCGACCAGGCGCGGGCGACGCTGCGAGACGCCACGCAGGAGATGGATCGCGGCCTCGCACGGCTCGACCACGTCATCGCCGACACCGCGGCCGTCGCCGAGCAGCGACTGGCCGCGTTCGACCAGCTCACCAGCCGCCGGGACGACGCGGCCGACCAGGCGCTGGCGACGCTGCGCGCCGCCGCACAGGAGACCGAGCGCCACCAGAGCGTGGCCGAGGAGACGTCGGCGGGGATCCGGGCGGCGGCCGCGGATCTGGAAGCCCACACCCAGCAGCACCTCGCCGGATTCGACCGCCTGGCCCGGACCGCAGCCACGGAGCTCGAGTCGCGACGCGAAGCAGCCGAACACGAGATCGCCGTCGTCGTCGACCGCGCCGTCAACCAGGCCCGGGCGGAGGTCGACCAGCTCGTCGCCGGCCTCGACCAGGCGCGCGTCGCCGCGCTGGCCCGCGTGGAGGCGCTCGAGGCCGAACTGGCGCGCCGGATGCAGGAGGTCGCCTCGACGCCGTCCCCCGATGCCGCGCCCGCGACCTCAGCCGCACCGGCGGAGGTGGTCGCGCCGGACCCCGAGCCGCCGGCCGTCATGGCCGAGGTCGTCGAGATCGACGAGACCGACGAGACCGACGTCGCTGACGAGCGCAACGTCGCTGACGAGTGCGACGTCGCTGACGACATCGATGACGCCGCCGAGACCGTCGAGGTCCCCGAGACCTCCGAGATCGACGAGGTCGGGGAGACTGCGGAGACGGCCGAGATCGACGAGGTCGCGGAGGCCTCGGAGACCGCCCAGATCGAGGAGCGCGACGAGACCGACGAGGTGGCCGAGACCGCGGAGACCGACGAGACGACCGAGATCGACGAGCACGACGACGGCGACCAGCGCGCGCACACCGAGGAGGGGCCGGTCGACGCGCCGCTGGACTGGACGCCGACGACTCCACCGCCGGCACCCGTCGAGGCGACGGCCGCCCTCCAGACCCCGGGCTCGGTGTCCACCGCGCTCGCCACCGAGCCGCCGGGCAGCACCGCACCGGTCGTCGTGCAGGCCTCCCGCGCGCAGATGATCGCATCGTTGACCCAGCTGGCGCGCAGCGCGGCCGACGGTTGGGTGCGCGTCGAGGTCGCCCACAGCTCGGAGAGCGGACAGGCCACCAGCGCGCTCCGGCTCACCGTCTGCGACGCCTCTGGCTGGTGGGAGTACCACCTGCTCCCCGGCGTCGCGTCTGCGCTCGCGCGCCCGTCCGTGGTGGTCGACCTCGCCGAATTGCTCCAGGCGGTCGAGCTCGATCGCCATTCGGGGGATCTGCTCGAGATCGAGGTGGCCGGCGACGTCACCGTCGGCACCGTGCTCGTGTTGGGGCGGACCTCTCCGATCCCGGGCCTCGCGGGTGAACGCCGCAAGATCGAACAGGTCCACCTCGGCCGCGCCACCGGCGACGGGCTCGTGCTCGATTCCCAGATCGGCCGACTGGTCGTCCCCTCCCGACTCGCCTCGTTCCTGCGCTCCCGACGCGCGGAAGAGATCGATCTCGTCACGATCGACGGGCGGCCCTGCCTCTCGGCCCAGATGCCGGGCCCGACGCCGGGCTACTCCGCGACCATCGTGGCGCCCGTGAGCGACGACGAAGGCGCCGGCCAGTCGGGGGCCGAACGCCGCGCGGTGGCAGCCAGCCCGATCAGCGAGCTCGTCGGCGCGTTGTCCAGCACGTCGTCTCCGGACGAGCTCGCGTCGATCGTCGCCAACGGCGTCGGGTACGCACGTCGTCGCGCGGCAGCCCATCCGTCGCTGCCCGCCGGACTCATCGCCGAGATGCTCCGGGAGGGGACCGAGGCGATGCGAAGCGCCGCCGCGTCGAACCCGAGCATCCCCGTCACCTCGATCGAGCGTGCCGCCTCCGACGGCGCGCCCGCAGTCCGGGCCGCGATCGCCGGAAATGCGAACGTTCCGCCGGCGATCCTGCTGCGTCTGGCGCGCGACGACGCCAGCCAGGTGCGCTCGCGGGTGGTGGGCAACCCGGCGCTTCCCGCCGAGATGCTGGTCCTGCTCGCCGATGATCCGGACGCCGGCGTGAGGGCCGCGGTGGCCGCCCACGAACATTGCCCGGTCGACACCCTGGTCACGATGGCGCACGATCCCGATCCCACGGTCTGCGCGGCGGCCGCCCAGAACCCGATCTGCCCGGTCGAGCTGCTCGACCAGCTGCTCGCGGTCGTGCCGGAGGTCGTGCTCGCCAACTCCCGCGCGCCGGAGCATCTCCTCGTGGCCGGGAGCCAGGTCCGCGCCCGACACCTGCGGGCGGCGGTGGCCGCCAACCCGTCCACCCCGGTGCGGCAGCTGCAGCTCCTCGCGCGCGACCCCGATCCGCTCGTCGCCGGCGCGGTCGCGTCGAACCCGAGCACCCCCGCGAACGTGCGGCGGCGGGCCCGTCGACGGAGTGAGCGCGCCGAGGGAGGGCTCGGATTCGACGCCGACGCGACGGAGACGCACCCCTCCGCCTGACCGCGACGGCCGAACCCGGTGGGATCAGGTGGCGGGCCAGGTCGCGTGGACCGTCGACGTCCAGAACGCGACGAGGAGCGTGCCGTCGTCGTCTTCCGAGGGCTCGAGCCCGGTCGGCGGCCCACCCGCGAGCTCGGCGCGCAGCGCGGCTTCGACCGCTTCGGTGTCGGACTGCTCGGTGTACGCGATCGAGATCGGCATCCGGGTGCTGGCGGTCGCGCCGTAGGTGATCTCGTGCCCCGCCGGGAGCAGATCCACGAGCTCGGCCTCGAGGCAGGCGTGACCGTGCGAGGGGTCCAGCCGGCGGTGCAACCCGTCGAAGGTGTCGCGCACGTCGGCCGACGGCGTGATCAGGTCCGAGAGCACCACCCGGCCCCCCGGCCGGCACACCCGGGTCATCTCCTCCACCGCACGGACGGGATCGCCGATGTGGTGCAACGCCGCGAGGCAGTACACGAGATCGAAGGAGTCGGCGACGAAGGGCAACGCCTCCGCGTTGCCCTCCTGGAGCACGACGTTGCGCACGTTCGCCGCCGCGAGCCGCGCCGCGCCGAGCTCGAGCAGTGCCACCGTCAGGTCGATGCCCATCACCAGCCGCACCTCAGGGGCGACGACCTCGGCCGCGTGGCCCGCGCCACATGCGACGTCGAGCGCGACCATGTCGGAGTCGAGCGGTTCGAGTCGCTCGACGACGGTGCCGCCGGCGCGGCGCACGAACGGTGAGTCGGGGCCCGAGAACAGGCCCACCTGGCGGCTGAAGGACGCGCGGACGACGTCGTCGTGGTCGGTCATGGCCTCACTGTTACAGTCCCGCGCCGTGCGGGGCACCGCCTCAGCGGCCAAGGATGCGGCCATTCCGGTCGCCATGCGGGCAGGGTCACCGGTGCGCGCCGGCGCCTGGCCCGAGGACGGCGACGACCTGGTCGCGATCTGGCACACCCACGAGCTGCACCAGCTGCTGTACGCATTCGAAGGCGTCGCCGAGGTGGAGACCGCCGGTTCGCACCACCTGCTCCCACCGCAACAGGCGGCATGGATCCCCGCCGGACTCCCCCACCAGACGACGCTGCGCAAGGTGCGCACGGTCGCGGTGTTCTTCGAGCCGTCGATGGTCGAGAACCGCGGCGACCGGGTGCGCGTGCTCTCGGCGCGCGCGCCGGTGCGGGAGATGATCGTCTACGCGGCGCGCTGGCGCATCGACCGACCGAGCAGCGATCCGACTGCCGATGCCTTCTTCGCCGCGCTGGCACTGCTCGTCGCCGAGTGGCTCGAGACGGAGGAGATGCCGCTGCGCGTGCCGACGAGCTCGTCGCCGGTCGTGGCCGCGGTCATGGAGTACACGCAGGCGCACCTCGCCGACGTCGACGAGCGCGCGGTGTGCGCCGCGGTCGGTCTCTCGGAGCGCTCGTTGCGCCGCCAGTTCCGGGCCGAGACCGGTACGAGCTGGCAGGACTACCGCACCACCAGCCGGGTGATGCGAGCCATGGCACTGCTCGCCGAGCGCGAGCGCACGGTCCTCGAAGCCGCGTCGGCGGTCGGATTCGACAGCCTGAGCGGCTTCGACCGGGCGTTCCTCCGGCTCACCGGCGAGCGCCCGCGCGAGTACCGCCGCCGCGTGCAGGCCTGATCCGCGGTGCGCGACACCGCGGCGCGTGCGGATCGTCAGTCGGCGACCACGCGGCGCGACACGTAGGTCGTCGGCAGGAACCCGCTGACGAACCCGACCAGGCCGCCGATGGCGGCGACGTAGAAGCCGGGGTCGAGCGCGTTGCCGAAATCGGTGCCGAGGGCGTCGGTCACCCGGTGGAGCTGGTAGGCGAACAGGCCGACGACGACCAGCGTGCCGAGGCCCGCCAGGAGACGGACCGCCGCTCCGCCGGGCACGAACGCACCGATCACCAACAGCGCCGCCAACGGGATCAGGTAGATCAGGAACGACGGGTCACTCGTGGCGCCCCGGTCCCAGAGGAAGGCGGCCGGGATCCCGCTCGGGTGCACCGAACCGACGCGCCACGACATGAACATCGACACCACGATGCCGATCGCCCCCACGAGTCCCAGGATCATGCCCGGGCCGATGGTCCTGGTCGCGCGTCGCTGCCGGCGCGTGTATCTCTCCTGGTCGACGGAAGAAACGGCCATGTGCGGGCCTCCTCGTCTCGGTGTTTCCGAAGGTCTCTCTGTTGTTCCCCACGTCGACGCCACGGAACCGCGCGCGAAGCTCGGCCGGTGCTCACCGACCGACTGGCCGCCCAGCTCTTGACCGGCCCGCCGGCCCGCGACCCGGTCGCGGTCGCCGAGCGGCTGCTCGCCATCCAGGCCCAGGACCTCCGCGGCGCCCTGCTCGCGGTGCGGGCCCGCTCGACCGGCCTGACGCGCACCGACGTGGAGGACGCGTGCACGCGTGACCGTTCGCTGGTCGTCACGTGGCTGAACCGTGGCACCTTGCACCTGGTGCGGGCCGTCGACTACCCGTGGCTGCAAGTGCTGACCGCGCCGCGGACGCGGGTCGCCAACGCCCGCCGGCTCCAGCAGGAGGGCGTGGACGGGCGCGCCGCCACGCGCGGGGTGAAGGTCATCGTCGACGCGCTCGGGCGGGAAGGGGCCTTGACCCGCGGGCAGCTCCGTGAGCGGTTGGACGCGGTCGGGGTGCGCACCGCGGGCCAGGCGCTCGTCCACCTCTTGGTACGCGCGAGCCTCGACGGTCACGTGGTGCGGGGGCCCTTCGTCGGCGGCACCCAGGCCTTCGTCCTCACGAGCAACTGGCTCGGCGACGCCGAGGTCGTTCCCCGCGAGGAGGCGCTCGCCCGGCTCGCCCGTCGCTACCTCGCGGGGCATGGGCCCGCTGACGATCGTGACCTGGCGAAGTGGTCCGGCCTCCCGTTGGGCGACGCGCGCGCCGGTCTGGCGGCCATCGCGGCCGAGCTGATCGAACGACCCGAGGGCGGCGTCGAGCTGCGTGGCCGTCGCCGACGCGTCACGCAGCGGTTGCCGACCCGACTCCTGGGTCAGTTCGAACCACTGCTGCTCGGCTGGCGGTCGCGCACCGAAGTGCTCGGCACGCACCAGGGCGTGGTCACCGTGAACGGCCTCTTCCGCGCCATCGCGCTGGTCGACGGCGAGGCGGTGGGCACGTGGCGCATCGAGCCCTCGGCCGTCGAGCTCGCGCCGTTCGCGCCGCTGGCCGAGGAGGTGTCGCGCGCGCTCGAGCGCGACGCGGCGGACGTGCTGCGCTACCTCGCGCTCCCGTCGCGGCCCTTCGAGGTCGGTGAGCCTCCGGGCACCCGTTCGAAGACCGCCGGCCGCCGCCGACCGTAGACGGCGTCCAACGGCGCGAGCAGGTCGGTCCACGCGTGGGCGCCGCGCGGGACGCCCAGCTCCTCGGGCGTGAGCAGCTCGGCGCCGACCCGGACCGGCACCGCGACCACGACGTCGGATCCGCGGGCGAACGCGCACACGTCGCCGGGCGCGGGGAGCGGCTGGTACCCCCGCGCGGCGAACCCGTCGGTCCGGCGCCGCAACGCCAGCAACGTCGTGGTGACGAAGAGCTTCGCCGAGTACCGCGACGGGTGCGCGCCGGCCCGCAGCTCGTGGAACAGCAGGCGCCGGAGGTCCCAGTCGACCGGTCGCCGGTTGTCCGGGTCGACCAGCACCTGGTTCCACAGCTCGTCGCCCTGGTACAGATCGGGCACTCCCGGGGTCGTGCAGCGCAGTGTCACCATCCCGAGGGCACTGCGGTCGGCGGCGGCCACCACCGCGGCCAGGAACGGGAGGAACGACTCCCGGAAGCGGGGGTCGGCGACCAGCCGCCCGGTCGCCTCGACGACGTCGTGCTCCCAGCCCGGGTCCACGTCCACCCAGCTCGTGTGGCGCTTGGCCTCGCGCAGGGCTTTCACCAGGTAGCCGTCGAGGCGCTCGCGCGCGATGGGCCATGCGCCCACGAGCGTCTCCAGCACGAAGAGCTGCTCGTCGTCGTCAGGCGCGTCGGCGCGCCGGTGCTCGTCGAAGAGGGCGCGCCAGTCGGTGACGAGGCGGCGCCACTCGGCTCCCAACCCCGCCAGTGCGCCGATGCGCGCACGCGTGTCGCCGCTGCGCTTGGTGTCGTGTGTGGTCGCGGCGAGCAGCGCGTGCGGCCAGTCGCGTTGGCGGCGCGCGCACGCGGCGTGGAACTCGTCGACCGAGAGCCCGAAGCGATCGGGGTCACCGCCGACCTCGTTGAGCGCGAGCAGGCGCGGGTACCGGTACATGGCAGTGTCCTCGACCCCCTTGGCCATGACCGCGCCCGTCGTCTGCTGGAACCGCACGACGAACTCGGGCGGCGCGCCGTCGCGGTGGCGGATCGCATCGGCGACGTCGTCGGGCAGGCGCGCCAGCGCGCAGGCGTCGTCGGTCGAGCATTCGCGCGTCTCGGGGTCGACGTACGTGCGGTAGACGGGCAGCGCCGCGAGCGCGGTCTCGAGCTGCGGGAGGTCGGCGAGGCGCCGCAGCCGGCGCACCTCGGGTGCGAACGTCGCCCGCACCTGCTCGGTCTTGGCCGCGAGGGCGACGGCCGTGAACTCCGGGTGCGGGCCGGCCGCGGCGTCGAGGTCGTCACGCCCGGTCGGGTCCACGAACAGCGCATCGGCGTCGACCAGGAACTCGTAGCCGGTGGTCCCTTCAACCGGCCATGCGGGCAGCGGCTCACCCGGCTCCACGATCTTCTCGACCCAGACGTGCCGGACGCCGCGGTCGCGCAACCGCCGCAGGTACCCGCTCGGGTCGGCGAGGCCGTCGACGTGGTCGACGCGCACGCCGGCGACGACGCCGGCGGCCACCAGCTCGAGCACCTTGGCGTGCGTGGTCGCGAACACCTCCGGGTCCTCGACCCGCACCCCGGCCAGGTCGTCGATGTCGAAGAAGCGCCGATGGCCGCCCGCGGGATCGAGGTCGAAGAAGCGCGCCCGCAACGACTCGTCGCGCCAGAACGGGTTCTCGTCGCTGGCCGCCATGTGGTTGGGCACGATGTCGACGACGAGCGGCAGCCCCTCGGCGGCCAAGGCGCGGAGCGCGGATTCGCCACCCAGCGCGTCGGACACGCGCGTCGGGTCGACGACGTCGTAGCCATGGGTCGAGCCGGCGCGCGCTTGCATCACGGGGGACAGGTACAAGTGGCTCACGCCGAGGTCCCGGAGGTACGGCACGAGCCCACGGGCGTCGTCGAGCGTCAACGTCGGGCCGAGCTGCAACCGGTAGGTCGCGACGAGCGATGTCATCGACGGCGGCTGAGCACGAGCACGGAGCGCGCCTCGATGGGCACGACCTCGCGCGCACCGACGGTCGGCGACGACGCGTCGGGATCCGCGGTCGAGAGCTCGAGCTGCCACTGCGACCCGAAGCGCCGGGGCGGGAGCACGAACTGGACCGGTTCGTAGTGCGCGTTGAACAGCAGGAGCAGGGAGTCGTCGTGCACCGGCTCGCCCTTCGGCGTGACCGACCGGATGGCGTCCCCGTTGAGGAAGATCCCGACCGGTCCGCCGGGCGCGGCCCAGTCGCGGCGTGCCATGCGGCGCCCGTCGGGCCGGAACCACCAGATGTCCGGCAGGCCGCGCTCGTCGGGCTCGCCGCCGAAGAACGTGTCGCGCCGGACGACGGGGTGGTCGCGCCGGAAGCGCACCAGTCGGCGGGTGAAGTCGAGCAGCGCCTCGTCGCGGGGGCCGAGGTCCCAGTGGTACCAGGAGATCTCGTCGTCCTGGCAGTACGCGTTGTTGTTGCCCTCCTGGCTCCGGCCCATCTCGTCGCCGCCGAGCAGCATCGGGACGCCCTGCGAGAGCAGCAAGGTGGTGAGGAAGTTGCGTTGCTGGCGGGCGCGGAGCTCGAGCACCTCGGGATCGTCGGTCGGGCCCTCGACCCCACAGTTCCAGCTGCGGTTGTCGTCGGTGCCGTCGGTGTTGTCCTCGAGGTTCGCCTCGTTGTGCTTGTCGTTGTACGACACCAGGTCGCCGAGCGTGAACCCGTCGTGCGCGGTCACGAAGTTGATCGACGCGAACGGCCGGCGACCATCGCGCTCGTAGAGGTCGGCCGACCCCGCGAACCGGGTGGCGAAGTCGCCCACCGGCGCCACTCCGCGCCAGTAGTCGCGCATGGTGTCGCGGTAGGGCCCGTTCCACTCCGTCCAGAGGACGGGGAAGTTGCCGACCTGGTAGCCGCCCTCTCCGACGTCCCATGGTTCGGCGATCAGCTTCACCTGCGACAGCACCGGGTCCTGGTGGATGATGTCGAAGAACGCCGACAGGCGGTTGACGGCGTGGAACTCGCGTGCCAGGGCGGACGCGAGGTCGAAGCGGAAGCCGTCGACGTGGCACTCGACGACGAAGTACCGCAACGAGTCCATGATGAGCCGGAGCACGCTCGGGTGGACCGGGTTCAGACTGTTGCCGGTGCCGGTGTAGTCGACGTAGTAGCGGCGGTCCTCGGGCGACAGGCGGTAGTACGACGCGTTGTCGATCCCGCGGAACGAGAGCATGGGACCGAGGTGGTTGCCCTCGGCGGTGTGGTTGTAGACCACGTCGAGGATGACCTCGATACCGGCGCGGTGCAGTGCCTTCACCATGCCCTTGAACTCGTCGAGCTGCTGTCCACAACGGCCGGTGGCCGCGTACTGCGAGTGCGGTGCGAGATAGCCGATCGAGCTGTAACCCCAGTAGTTCGACAGGCCCTTGTCGACCAGAGCGGCCTCATCGGCGATCTGGTGCACGGGCAGCAGCTCCACCGCGGTGACGCCCAGCTCCACCAGGTGCCCGACGGCTTCGCTCGACGCCAGCCCTGCGTAGGTGCCGCGCAGTGACTCGTCGATGCCCGGGTGGCACCGGGTGAAGCCGCGCACGTGGGCTTCGTAGATGATGGTCTCGTCCCACGGCCGGCGCGGGTGACGGTCGCCCTCCCAGTCGAAGCGCTCGTCGACGACCACCGACTTCGGGATGGCGTCCTGGTCGTCCTCGTCGTCGGGGACCAGGTCGGCGTCCTCGCCGTCGGGCACGTAGGGGAGCACGTTGGCGATGCCGTATGCGACCGGGCCCTCGATCGCCTTGGCGTACGGATCGATGAGGAGCTTGGTCGGGTTGAAGCGATGACCGGCGTCGGGGTCGTAGGGCCCGTACACGCGGTAGCCGTACCGTTGGCCCGGGCCGACCCCCGGCAGGTAGCAGTGCCAGTGGAGCGCGGTCCGTTCGCGCACCTCGATGCGGGTCTCGTGGTCGTCGAAGTCGAAGAGGCAGAGCTCGACCGACTCCGCGTTCTCGGAGAACAGGGAGAAATTGGTGCCCTCGCCGTCCCACCGCGCGCCGAGCGGGAACGGCCGGCCGGGCCACAGGTCGGTCATCGCACCACTCCCGACCACGGTGGCACGCCGTCGTGCTCGTCGGCCGAGAAGTTCATGAGCAGCTCGACGTCGCCGCGCCGAACTCGCAGGAAGCGGGCGTCCTCGTCGACGCTCGTTTCGATCGGGCCCGACGGGAGGGTGCGGCGCCGCGCGAGCAGCTCGCGGTAGTACTCGCGGTGCTCGGGGTCGCCGCGGTCGGGGTGGAGGTGCGCGCGCACGAACGTCTCCATCGCGCCGGGATCGGGCACGTCGCCGTCGGCGAAGGCGGTGAAGCGCTCGAACTCGCGGCGCCGGCCCTCGCGCGTCGCGCGCGCGATCTCGGGATCGATGTGGTCGGCGAAGAACAGGAACGGGTTGCCCTCGTCGTACTCCTCCCCCATGAACACGAGCGGCACCCCCGGTGCGAGGATCGCGCAGAACGCGGCCAGGCGCAGCTTGGTGCCGCGCAGGCGATCACCGAACGCCCGGTTGCCCACCTGGTCGTGATTCTGTGCGGACACGACGAGCCGGGACGCATCGGCCCGTTCGTACTGGCGGGCGAGGTCGGCCACGCTCCCGTAGTCGGCGTAGTAGCCGTCGCGCTCCCCGGTGAGCAGCACGTGCACCGCGTGGTGCAGCTCGTCACCCCATTGCGCGTCGCAGCCCCACTCGCGGATCGGTCGCACGTCGCCGGTCTCCATCTCGGCGATGACCAGCGCTTGCTCGCACCGGGCCCGGACCCGGGTCGCGAGCTCGGCGACGATGTGCGGCCGGGACTCGTCGACGATGGCGTGCACCGCGTCGAGGCGGAGGCCGTCGACGTGGTAGTCGCGCACCCAACCCTCGGCGCTCTGGATCGCCCACTCGCGGACGCCGCGGTGTTGGAACGCGATCGCCGGGCCCCAGAACGTCGCGCGTTCCGGATCGGTGTACGGCCCGAACGCGGTGATCGCCTCCGCCCCGGGGCCGAGGTGGTTGTAGACCACGTCGAGGACGACCCCGAGCCCGGCGGCGTGGGCCGCGTCGACCAGGCCTGCGAGCGCCTCGGGATCGCCGTACGCGGGATGCGGCGCCGACGGGTACAAGCCGTCATAGCCCCACCCGTGGCGCCCGGGGAACGTTCCCACCGGCATGAGCTCGATCGCGGTCACGCCGAGGTCGCGCAGCTCGTCGAGGCGCGTCCGCACCGCGTCGAAGGTGCCGGCCGGGGTGAAGGTGCCGACGTGCAGCTCGTAGAGGACCAGCTCGCCCAAGGCGAGTCCGGTCCACGACGCGTCCGTCCACGTGAACGTGGACGGGTCGACGACCGCCGACGGTCCCCGCACGCCCTCCGGCTGCGCCCGCGCCATCGGGTCGGGCAGGATCGCGGCGCCGTCGATCCGGAAGCGGTAGCGGTCGCCGTGCTTGCCGGCGACGGTAGCCCGCAAGGTGCCGTGCGGGCCGGGCACCATGGGGACGACGGCGTCGTCCGTCATCACGTCGACGACGCGCGCCGACGGTGCCCAGACCGTGTGCGTCACCGTGCCGTCGTCGACGACCGCGCCCAGCCGCGGGAACTCGGTGTCGGTGGCGTCGGGATCGGTCGGCGCCGTCCACCGCAGGCTCACCGGCCTCCCTCCTCGCGGCCGAGCCAGAGCACCCCGAGCGGCGGCAGGACCAGCCGGGCCACGCCTCCCTCCCCGCCGTCGCGCGGCTCGGCGACGACCGACCCGCCGTTGCCCACGTCGGAGCCGCCGTAGAACCGGGAGTCGGTGTCGAGGACCTCGACCCACGTTCCCGCGTCCGGCAGCCCGATGCGGTACTCGTGACGCGGGACGGGCGAGAGGTTCATGGCGCAGGCGACGGTGCGAGCGCCGCCCGGATCGCGGCGCGCGAACGCGAACACGTTGTGGTCGGCGTCCGTCCCCTCCAACCAGGCGAACGCGGCGGGGTCGTCGTCGCCGGCCCAGAGCGCGGGCTCGGCGCGGTAGCGCTCGTTCAGGTCGCGGAGGAGCCGTTCGATGCCCGCATGGTCGGGCCGCTCGCGGAGCTCCCAGTCGAGCGGGCGGTCATGGTCCCACTCCCGCTCCTGCGCGAACTCACCGCCCATGAAGAGCAGCTTCTTGCCCGGGTGGGCCCACATGTACGCGTAGAGCGCGCGGAGGTTCGCCAGCTGCTGCCACCGGTCGCCAGGCATGCGGCCCAGTAGGGACCGCTTGCCGTGCACGACCTCGTCGTGCGAGAGCGGGAGCACGAACCGCTCGCTGAACGCGTACACCATGCTGAACGTGAGCTCGTCGTGGTGGAAGCGGCGGTGGATCGGTTCGCGCTGGAAGTACTCCAGCGTGTCGTGCATCCAGCCCATGTTCCACTTCATGCCGAACCCGAGTCCGCCGTCACCGGTCGGCGCGGTCACGCCCGGCCACGCGGTCGACTCCTCGGCGATGGCGATGGCGCCGGGCGCCTCGGCGCGCACGACGTCGTTGAGCTCGCGGAGGAAGTCGACCGCCTCGAGGTTCTCGCGCCCGCCGCGCGCATTGGGCAGCCACTGGCCGGGCTCCCGGGAGTAGTCGAGGTAGAGCATCGACGCCACCGCGTCGACCCGGAGCGCGTCGACGTGGAAGTCGCGCACCCAGGTGGCCGCGCTCGCGAGCAGGAAGTTGCGCACCTCGGTCCGGCCGTAGTTGAAGATCAGGGTCCCCCAATCGGGGTGGAACCCTCGACGCGGATCGTCGTGCTCGTAGAGCGCGGTGCCGTCGAAGCGGGCCAGGGCCCACTCGTCGCGGGGGAAGTGCGCCGGTACCCAGTCGACGATGACGCCGAGGCCGCGTCGGTGCAGCACGTCGACGAGGGCACGGAAGTCGTCGGGATCACCGAACCGCGCGGTCGGCGCGAAGAAGCCGGTGACCTGGTAGCCCCAGGAACCGGCGAACGGGTGCTCCAGCACGGCCATGAGCTCGACGTGGGTGAACCCGAGGGCGGTGACGTGCTCGGCGAGCGGCTCGGCGAGGTCGCGCCACGACATCGGGCCGCGCCACGAGCCCGCGTGCACCTCGTAGATCGACATGGGGCCGGGGCGGCCCGCGGCGTCGGCTCGGCGCGCCATCCACTCCTCGTCCTGCCAGCAGTGGTCCCCGGCGAACACCACCGACGCGGTCGCGGGCGGGACCTCCGTGCGCGCGGCCAGCGGATCGGCGTGTTGCCGCAGGCTCCCGTCGGCGCCGTGGACCGCGAACTTGTATCGCATCCCCGGATCGACACCGGGGAGGAACAGCTCCCAGAGCCCCGAGCTGCCCAGCGATCGCATGGGGAGCGTCCGGTCGTCCCACCCGTTGCTGTCCCCGACGAGGGTGACACCGCGCGCGCCCGGCGCCCACACCGAGAACGACGTCCCCCGCACGCCGTCCAGCTCCGTCGGATGTGCACCGAGCACGCGGCCCAGCTCCCGGTGCCGCCCCTCCCCCAGGAGGTGCAGGTCGAGGTCGCCGAGCGACGGCAGGAAGCGGTACGGGTCGTCGTGCGCGTCGTCGGTGCGCGAGGCGCGCAGCCGGTAGCGCGCGGTCGTGTCGTGATCGGGAAGCGCGAGCTCGAAGAGACCGCGCCGATCGACCTCGACCATCTGGTGGTCCTCACCGTCGACGACGACGCTCGGCGCGGCGGATCCCGGCCGGTACACGCGCACGACGACGCCACCGCCCGGACGCGGGTGGATCCCGAGGAGCGAGTGTGGGTCGTGGTGCGAGCGGGCGACGAGCCGGTCGAAGTCGTGTTCGACTGCCGGCGCGAGGGTCCGGGTCATCCGGCGTCCCGGTCCAGGAGGGCGGCGATGCTGCGGACGGGGATGTCGACCCAGTCGGGGCGGTGGTCGAGCTCGTAGCGGAGCTCGTAGAACGCCTTCTCCAGCTCGAACATGACCAGCTCGCCGTCCTGCGCCTCCAGGGTGCCGGGGAGCACGGCCACCGCGGCGGTGTCGCGGTAGCCGGCGAGGAACCGGTCGCGCGCTTCCTGCTCCCACGTCGCGGGGAGGCGATGTCCGGCGCGGTCGAGCGTGGCCGCGAGGTACGAGAACGATCGGAGCATGCCGGCGACGTCGCGGAGCGGCTGCGTCTTCTGCCGCCGGCTCGCGACCGCGCGTCCGGGCTCGCCCTCGAAGTCGATGACCCGCCAGTCGTCGCCCTGCCACAGCACCTGCCCCAGGTGGAGGTCGCCGTGGGTCCGGATGTTGCGACCGAGCGTCGTCGATTGCGCCAGCATCCCGAGGAGATCGTGGGCCTCGCCGCGACGCCCGGCGAGCGGCGCGAACTCCTCCCGGTCCCCCAGCTCGTCGAAGGTGGTGTCGATCTCCTCGTCGATGCGGGCGGTCACCAGGCCCGCGCTCTCCGGCGGCGGGTCCTCGGGCGCGAACGCGGGATCCGAGGCGTCGGACGCGAGCACGCCGTGCATCTCCCCGACCACGGTGCCGAGGCGGTGCAACCGGGCGAGGAACGCGGCGGGCGCCTCGCGTGCCTCCGCGGTGCCCAGCGCCCACCCGTCGACCGCGTCGGGGAGGAACCGTTGCAGCAGACCCAGCGTCGCCTGCACGCGTTCGCCCTCGTAGCCGTACCAGCCGACGAGCTCGGGCACGTTCGGGTAGTCGTGCTCGGCGAAGAACAGCAGCATGTCGAGCTCGGGGTTCACGCCCGCGTGCACGCGGCGGTACGTCTTGACGAGCAGATCGCCCACCACCACGACCGTGTTCGTCTGCTCGCCGCCGAGCGCGCGCGCGTTCGGGACCGCCGGCGCTCGCACCGGCCGGATGGAGCTGAACGACAGCCGGCCCGCGCCGGTGGACCGCTCGGCCTGCTCCGACGCCAGCTCCACCAGGCGCGTCCCGAGGTCCGGATCGGCGGTGGCGTCGAACAGTCCGCCGCCTTCGTCGCGCAGCAGGAGCTGGTAGAGGTCGTGCGCGCCCGCTTCGAAGTGGACATCGACCAACGCGACCTCGAGCACGGGGTCGTCCGTGAGCAGCACCACGTCGACCAGCGACGCCGAGCTCACGTCCCGATCGTGCGCGCCGAACCAGCGCTGCTCACGCAGGTACGGCAGCATCGCCTCGTCGTCGAGGCGCCCGTCGACACCGAGACGCGCGCCGCGGTCAACCATCGTCACGCCTCAAGCTGAACCAGTAGAACCCGCGGCCCGGCATCGTCAGCAGGTACGGCAGCGTGCCGATGCGCGGGAAGCGGCTGCGGCCGAACATCTCCTCCGGCACCATGCCCTCGAAGCGCGACAGGTCGAGCTCGACCGCCTGCGCCGAACGCGCCATGTTGTGCACGCACAGCACGATGTCCTCGTCGTACGTCCGCAGGTGCGCGAACACGCGCTGGTTCGCCGGGTGCAGCGTCTCGTACGTACCGCAGCCGAACACAGGGTGCTCCTTGCGCAGCGCGATGAACCGGTGCACCCAGCGCAGCAGCGACGTCGACGTCCGCAGCTGAGCCTCGACGTTAACCGCCTGGAACCCGTAGACCGGATCCATCAACGGCGGCAGGTACAGGCGCGCGAAGTCGGCGCGCGAGAAGCCGCCGTTGCGGTCCCCCGTCCACTGCATCGGGGTGCGGACGCCGTCACGGTCGCCGAGGTAGATGTTGTCGCCCATGCCGATCTCGTCGCCGTAGTACAAGATCGGGCTCCCCGGCAGGGAGAAGAGCACTGCGGTCGCGAGCTCGATGTCGTCGCGCCCGTTCTCGAGCAGCGGCGCGAGGCGGCGCCGGATGCCGAGGTTGAGCCGCATGAGCGGGTCCTTGGCGTATTCGCCGTACATGTAGTCGCGTTCCTCGTCGGTGACCATCTCCAGCGTGAGCTCGTCGTGGTTGCGGAGGAAGAGGCCCCACTGCGTCGTCTCCGGGATCGCCGGCGTCTGCTCCAGGATCTCGATCATGGGCATCGCCTCCTCCCGACGCATGGCCATGAACATGCGCGGCATCACCGGGAACTGGAACGCCATGTGGCACTCGTCGCCGTTCCCGAAGTACTGGACGACGTCGGCGGGCCACTGGTTCGCCTCCGCCAGCAACACGCGGTCGGGGTACTCGGCGTCGATCGTGCGGCGCACCTCGCGCAGGAACTCGTGGGTCTCGGGCAGGTTCTCGCAGTCGGTGCCCTCGCGCTCGAAGAGGTACGGCACCGCGTCGAGCCGCAGGCCGTCGAGCCCGAAGTCGAGCCAGTGGCGCATGACGTCGAGGAGCGCTTCGCGCACCTCGGGGTTGTCGTAGTTGAGATCGGGCTGGTGCGAGAAGAAGCGGTGCCAGTAGTACTGGCCGGCCACCGGATCCCACGTCCAGTTCGACGTCTCCGTGTCGACGAAGATGATCCGGGCGTCCTTGTACCGGTCCTCGGTGTCGGACCACACGTACCAATCGTGCTTCGGTGAGTCGGGCGACGAGCGCGCTTCCTGGAACCACTCGTGGTCGCTCGAGGTGTGGTTCATCACCAGGTCGGCGATCACGCGGATGCCCCGCTGGTGGGCCGCCTCGACGAACGTGGCGAAGTGCTCCGTCGTGCCGTAGTCGGGGTGCACGGCGTAGTAGTCGGAGATGTCGTACCCGCCATCGCGGAGCGGCGACGCGTAGAACGGGAGGAGCCAGATGCAGTCGATGCCGAGCCACTCGAGGTAGTCCAGGCGCTCGGTCAGACCGAGGAAGTCGCCGATGCCGTCGCCGTTGCCGTCGGCGAAACCGCGGATGTGGATCTCGTAGAACACCGAGCGCTTGAACCACATCGGGTCCGACTCGAACCACCGTGGCGCATCGGTCGCCGACTCCGACGTGCCGAGTTGACGACGGAGGTCACCCAGCTCGTGCCGGGGCATGATGAGCTCACCCGTCGTCATCGGCGCGCCAGGACGTGGGCGCCCCCGGGCGGAAGGCGCAGGTAGTTGCCGCCGACGTGCCAGGTGTGGGTGTCGCCCGAGAGGAGGTCGACCACCGCGAATGCGTCGGGGAGATCGAGCCCGGTCGGCACGACCGCGAGGCCCTCGGCGGAGTCGTGTGGATCGAGGTTGACGCACGTGATCACCGCGTCGGGCCCACGACCCTTCACGTAGGCGAGCAGGTGGTCGTTCGCGGTGTCGACGAAGGTGACGTTGTCGATGTGACGGAACACGTCCGAGGCGCGTCGGATCTCGTTGCACCGGCGGATCAGGGGTCCGAGGGTGCCGCCGACCCGGCCGGCGCCGCACTCGTACTTCTCGGAGTCGAGGTACTCCTCGCTCCCGGGGTGGAGGGCCACCCCCGTGGCCCGCTCGAAGCCGGAGTACATGCCCCACGACGGTGACAACGTCGCCGCCAGCACGGTGCGGGCCGCGAACGCCGGGGCCCCACCCTCCTGGAGGTACGCGTGGAAGATGTCGGGCGTGTTGACGAAAAAGTTGGGCCGGAACCAGTCGGCCTTCCCGGCCAGCTCGGTGATGTACTCCTCGAGCTCGCGCCGGGAGTTCCGCCACGTGAAGTAGGTGTACGACTGGCTGAAGCCGAGCTTGGCCAAGGTGTCCATCACCGCCGGACGGGTGAACGCCTCGGCGAGGAACACGACCTCGGGGTGGTCGGCGTGCACGGTCTCGATCAACCACTCCCAGAATGCGAAGGGCTTGGTGTGCGGGTTGTCGACGCGGAACATGCGGACGCCGTGGTCGATCCAGTGCTCGACCACACCGAGCAGCGCCTCCCACAGCTGCTTCGCCTTCGGGCTGTCGAAGTCGAAATTGACGATGTCCTGGTAGCGCTTGGGTGGGTTCTCGGCGTACTTGATCGAACCGTCGGGCCGCCAGGAGAACCAGTCGGGGTGCTTCTCCAACCAGGGGTGGTCGGGGGAGGCCTGGACCGCGAAGTCGAGAGCGATCTCGAGCCCGAGCTCCCCCGCGCGCGCCACGAGGCGGTCGAAGTCGTCGAGCGTGCCCAGCTCGGGGTGGACCGCGGTGTGACCACCCTCGGGCCCCCCGATCGCCCAGGGGCTCCCCGGATCCGCAGGCGACGCGGAGAGGACGTTGTTCCGGCCCTTCCGGTTCGTGGTGCCGATGGGGTGGATCGGCGGGAGGTACACGACGTCGAAGCCGAGATCGGCGATCTCCGGCAGCACCGCACGCACGCCGTCGAACCCGCCGAACGATCGCGGGAAGAGCTCGTACCACGCACCGAAGGCGGCGCGGGTCGGCTCCGCGACCACGACCAACGGACGGCCCAGCGCCACCTTCGCCACGCGCACCTCGGCGGTGCTCGCCAGGCCAGCCGCGGGATCGGGAACCTCGCAGCCCAGCAGCGCGGAACCGTCGGCGAGCTCGGCCTCGAGGTCGGTCTGGCCGGCATCGACCTTGCGGCGCAGCTCGTCGCGCCACGTGGCGGCGGCGTCGATCCAGGCGGCGACGGTGTACTCCCACCGACCTGGTTCGT
Source organism: Acidimicrobiia bacterium (assembly GCA_036271015.1). Lineage (GTDB taxonomy): Bacteria > Actinomycetota > Acidimicrobiia > IMCC26256 > DASPTH01 > DASUAS01. The sequence continues at coordinate 4,346 of DATBBL010000341.1, read as the reverse complement.
CAACCCGGAACGTGGCGCTGAACCGGTCCGGTTCCTCCTCGGTCGTTCGCATCGGCACGCGCGACCAGCGACGTGCGCCCACGAGGCGGAAGCGCAGCTCCGCCCGCACCTGGACGTGACCATCGGCCACGACCGTTGCCCGCACGTCGACCGGGTCGCCGACCGTCCGCTTGACTGGATACCGCATGCAGTCGACGCGCGGGACGACGTCCGAGATCCGGACGCGCGTGTGCAACTGGGCGTGTCGGGGGGATCGACTGGGCATGACCCCTGGAATGATGCCCGACGTGGCGCGCTCCCAATCCGCGCATTCCGGTCGCGCGTCCGTGATGACCCAGGTGACGGCAGCATGACGGGGTTCGGGCGATCGAGCGGGATCCTCCTCCCGGTCGCATCGCTACCCGGTGGCCGGATGGGCGACGCCGCACTCCGGTTCGTCGACTGGCTGGCCGACGCCGGGCAGACCTGGTGGCAGATCCTGCCCTTCGGTCCTCCGGACGAGTACGGATCGCCCTACGCGGCGGCGTCGGCGTTCGCCGGCGCGCCGACGTGGTTGGCCGCCCCCCGCGCGCCGGTCACCGCCGATGAGATCGAGCAGCTCGTGGCGGCCCATCCCGGATGGTCCGCGAGCTGGGCCGCGTTCGCGGGGCCGGGCGCGCTGGCCGACCAGGTGCGGTTCGGGCGCGAATGGGCACGGGTGCGCGCGCACGCCGCCGAGCGCGGCGTGCGCATCCTCGGCGACATGTCGTTCGCGGTCGCGTCCGGCGGCGCCGACCACCGCGCCCGGCCGGAGCTCTTCCGTGCCGGCGTCGTGGGCGGGGTGCCGCCCGACGACTGGTGCGCCGACGGGCAGCGTTGGGGCACGCCCGTCTACGACTGGGCGATGATCCGCGCCCAGCACTGGCGCTGGTGGATCGACCGGTTCCGCCGGATGCTCGAGCTCGTCGACGCGGTCCGCATCGACCACTTCCGGGGGTTCGTCGCGGCCTGGGTGATCCCGGCCCGGAACCGCACCGCCCGCCAGGGCCGCTGGGTCCGGGGGCCGGGTCGGGCGGTGTTCGACGCCGCCCGCGAGGCGCTGGGCGACTTCCCGGTCGTCGCCGAGAACCTCGGGCTCATCACTCCCCCGGTGGAGCGGCTGCGCCACGAGCTCGGCATGCCCGGGACCTTCGTCCTCCAGTTCGCGTTCACCGACGACCTGGTGAACCCGCAGCCGGACCCGCACGACGATGCCACCGTGGTCTACACCGGCACCCACGACAACGACACCACCGTCGGGTGGTGGTCGACCGCGACCGAGACCGAGCGCGAGAGGGTGCGCGCCGCGGTCGCCGACCGGCGGCTCCCCGAGACCGAGCCGCACTGGATGCTGATCCGCCTGGCGCTCGAATCCCGCGGCGTCGTGTCGATCGTGCCCGCCCAGGACGTCCTCGGGCTCGACTCGGGCGCCCGCCTCAACGTGCCCGGCCGGGCCGCCGGCAACTGGGCCTGGCGCCTCCACGACGGCCAACTCGACGCCGCCCTCGCGGCGCGGCTGCGGGACGCGACCGAGGCGGCGGGCCGGGCCTGAACCGGGCCGATACGGGTTTCGGGCCCGCGTTCGGGGGTACGCGAGCACGATCCAAAACCGCCGACCGCCCGGGAGTCGCGGGATGAGCGTTCGTGCTCCGTCGGCTTCGCGAAGCCCTGACATTCCCTTCACCGAGCCCGCGGACGGCCGGGCGAACATCGCCCGATGAGCCTCTCTTCGGTCCGGACCTTCCGCTGGGTCATGACCGGCCTCGGGCTGGGCGCCGGAGTGCTGCTCGTGGCGACCGGGCACACGGTGGTCGGCGTGGTGATCGGCGGTCTCGCCCTCGTGCGGCTGGCGTTCCTGTGCTCGATCGAGGCCCGGCGCCGCCGGGCCCGCGCCGCCGCCCCGCCGGGCGGTGCCGGCAACGACCCGGTGCTCCGCTCGCTGGTGCGGGGGCAGTTCGAGGTAGCCGCGGGCGCGATCGGCACCAGCCCGTCGGAGGTGCGGATCGACTTCGCGAACGGGAGGTCCATCGCCGAGATGGCCGCGGCGCGCGGCGTCCCCGTCCAACGCGTGGTCGACGCGGTCGTCGCCGATGCGGCGGCGAAGCTGGACCGGGCGGTCGCGGACGGGCGCACGTCGTCCACGATGGCGGCGCGCGTCAAGGCCCGGCTCCCCCGCTGGGCGACGCGGTTGGTGAACGGGCACCGCGGCGAGCTCGGCCGGCGACGGGCGGGCGCGTTCGGCTGACCTGTCGTACGCTCCGAGCCGTGCAGGAACACCACTACGAGATCGAGCTGGACGCCACCCCCGAAGCGGTGTGGGAGGTGTTCTGGTACCGCGGTCCCGACAAGCCGAAGCCCGAGCTGGTCACCATCGACATCCTCCATCCCGGGAACGAGATCGGCGAAGGACTGGTGCGCCATTGCACCTTCCCCGTCCCCAAGATCCTGGGCTCCGGCGGCGTCGGCCAGTCGTGGGAATGGGTCACCCAGGTGAAGCCCTACGAGTCGTGGAAGTACGACGCCATCGGCAAGCCGCTCTGGTCACGCGCCGAGGGTCACATCCACCTCGACGACCTCGGCGCACGCACCCGCGTGCGCTTCGTCGAGAGCTACGAGACCTTCAACCCGTGGATGCGGCGGGTCGGGCTCGAACGCTGGGTGCACGAGAAGCTCTCCAGCGACAATGACTCGTTCTTCGCCGCCATCAACCGGGGGCTCGAGTTCCACCGCACGCGCCGGGCCGCCGCCGCGGTGCCCGCGCCGGCCGGCTGAGACGCGTCGACTGACGCGCCCCATGGTCGACGCGCGTGTGCTCGTGGAGCTGGGAGCGGCGACGCTCGGCGAGTCCGGAGCCCGCCGCATGCACCCGCGCGTCAAGCCGGCGTGGCCGGGTGCGCGGGTGGCGGCGCCCGCCTACCCCGTCCGCTGCAGTCCCGGTGACAACCTCGGCATCCACGTGGCGGTGACGCGGGCGCCGGCGGGGTCGGTGCTCGTCGCCGACATGGGCGGCACGCGCGACTTCGGCTACTGGGGTGAGGTGCTGACCACCGGCGCGGAGGCACGCGGCATCGTCGGCCTCGTCATCGACGGTTGCGTCCGCGACGGCGACGCGCTGGCCCGCCACGGGTTTCCCGTGTTCTCCACCGGCCTCGCGCTCACCGGCGCCACCAAGGAGCAACCCGGCTCGGTGGCGCGGCCGGTGACCGTCGGCGACGTCGCGGTCGAGCCCGGCGACTGGGTCGTCGGCGACGTCGACGGCGTCGTCGTCATCCCCGGTGCAGCTCTCGACGACGTGCTCGCCGCCGGACGGGCCCGGGCCGAGAAGGAGCAGGCCCTGTTCGCCGCGCTCCGGGACGGCGCCACCACGGTCGAGCAATTCGGCCTCGACACCCGGTTGATAGACGGTGCGTGATGCGCCGTCGGCCTCAGTGGTTGGTGTAGTCGATCTCGCCGGCACCGGCGACTGCGACCGCGAAGCAGAAGCAGTGGATCGGTGCGTGGTCCGACACCGGACGGAGGCTGTGCACCTCGTCCGGCGGGATGTGCACGAGGTCGCCCTGCCCGATCTCGCGCGTCTCACCTGCGATCGTCATGAGCCCGCGCCCGGAGGTCACGTAGTAGAACTCGTGCGTCGGGTGCGAATGCGGATCGACCTCCCCGCCGCCCGCCACCTCGAACTCGCTGACCAGCTCGAGGTGACCACCGGCGGTGATCTCCTGCATCTCGCGGGGCGACACCAACCACCAGACGGGTACGGTCCCGTTGTGCTCGACGACCGGCGCGACTTCCTCGATCGAACGCACGTCCATCGGGCCAGCGTAGAGGCCTGCGCCCGCGGGGAACAGCCTCGTGCCTGACGACTCGCTCACCGTCACCGCCCACGACTTGACCGCGTCCGCCTGGGCGCCGTTCGGATGGCTGCCGCGCGCCGACACCGATCCGCGCGACGGCGACGACACGCTCCACTTCGAGTGGGCCGACGCGCACCTCAACACGATCGAGCACACCTCGGACGAGGTCGAGCGCGCCGTCGACGGCCTGCGGTGCGCGGTGATGTTCCGTCACGACACGCACACGCAGGTCCTCACCCCGCTCGACACGCGGTCGGTGCTGGCGGTGGCACCGGCGTCGGTCGAATTCTCGGCGCCCGCCGACGCGGGAGCGATCCGCGCGTTCGTGGTGGAGCCGGGCGAGACGTTGGTGCTGCACCGCGGCACGTGGCACTGGGGCCCGTTCCCGGTGCACCCGGCGACGTCGGTACGCCTGCTCAACGTGCAGGGCCGTCGTTACGCCGAGGACAACGCCAGCGTCGACGTGACCGGGCGCAC
>DATBBL010000340.1:0-2211 GCA_036271015.1 Acidimicrobiia bacterium | reverse complement strand
GATCTCACCCGGGCCCACCTCCTCGGCGTCGACCCGGTCGAGCGCCTCGGTCACGTAGAGCTCGGTGATGCGCACGGTCTCGACGGTGCCGTCGGCGCGGCACCACGCCACCGGCTGGCCCTTGCGGAGGGTGCCGTGGCGCACCCGGCACAGCGCGATGCGCCCCACGTACGGCGACGCGTCGAGGTTGGTCACCAGCGCCTGCAGCGGGTGTGACTCGTCGTACTCCGGCGCGGGGATGTGGTCGAGGATCACCTCGAACAGCGGCTTGAGGCCGTCGGACCCACCCGGCACACCCGCGAGCAGGTCGGGGTCGGCGGCGTCGAGCGCGGCCCGGCCGTCGCGCGCGTTGCAGTAGACGATCGGGAAGTCGATCTGGTGCTCGTCGGCATCGAGGTCGAGGAACAGCTCCTCCACCTCGTGCACGACCTCGGCCACCCGCGCGTCGCTGCGGTCGACCTTGTTGACCACGAGGATGACGGGCAGGCGCGCCTCGAGCGTCTTGCGCAGCACGAAGCGGGTCTGGGGCAACGGGCCCTCGCTGGCGTCCACGAGCAGCAGCACACCGTCGACCATGGTGAGACCCCGCTCTACCTCACCCCCGAAGTCGGCGTGGCCCGGGGTGTCGATGATGTTGATCTTCACGTCGCCGTAGCGGACGGCGGTGTTCTTGGCCAGGATCGTGATGCCCTTCTCGCGCTCGAGGTCCATGGAGTCCATGACCCGGTCGGCGACCTCCTGGTTGGCGCGGAACGCGCCGGTCTGGCGGAGCATGGCGTCGACCAGCGTGGTCTTGCCGTGGTCGACGTGGGCGACGATGGCGACGTTGCGCAGCGCGTCGCGGCGAGGGAGTGCGCGCGAGGACATGAGGGCCTTTCGGAGCGGACCCGCCGCGGGGGGACCGGGCGGGGCGAACCTTGAACTCTACCGGTCGGTCAACCGGGCGCCGGGTCTGCCCGGCGGACGCCGCCCACGACGCGCGCCACGACGGCGGTGACCCACGCCAGCAGGATCGCCGCCACCACACCGGGGAGCACCACGACGATCAGCGAGCCGACGACCTGGTCCTCGGTCCGGAGGTCGGCGCTGTTGTACCCGAAGATGACCAGCACGAGGAATGGCACCGCGCCGATGACGGCGGCGAGGACGCCGGGCCAGGTCCGACGGGTGAGCCACGCCGCCACCACCGCCCCCAGCGCCAACCCGGCGCCGCCGCCGACCGCCCAGAGCACCGGAGGGGCCACGGTCTGGCTCCCGGGGCCGTTGATGCTCGACTCCAGCGCGGCCGCGAGGGTGGTGAGGAGCAGGCTGGCCACGACCGCGATCGCCGTCCCCAGCCACATCGCGCGCTCGTCGCTCACGTGGGGAAGAATAGGACCATGACCCAGACGACCGGCACCTTCACCCGCATGGACGAATCCACCGCCGAGCAGTGGGGCGTGATCGTCGAGGAGACCTTCGCCCACCAGGACCGCGTGGCCGAGTCGGTCCTGGGCATGCTCCGGGACCTGGCCGGCATCACCGACGGGTTCGCGGTCGATCAGCTCACCCACTCGCTGCAGACCGCCACCCTCGCCGAGCGGGCCGGCGCCGACGACGAGCTGGTGGTCGCCGCGCTCTGCCACGACATCGGCAAGGCGGTGAGCGTCGCCAATCACCCGCGGATCTCGGCCGAGATCCTGCGGCCGTACGTGAGCGACGATGTCCATTGGATGATCCAGGTCCACCAGGACTTCCAGGGCCGTCACTACTACGCGCACCTCGGCGCCGACCCCAACGCGCGTGATCAGCATCGCGGGCACGCGGCGTACGCGCTCGCCGAGCGCTTCGCCGACGAGTGGGACCAACGCGCCTTCGACCCCGACTACGACACGCTCCCGCTCGAGCACTTCGAGCCCCGCGTGCGCGCGGTCTTCGGGTCGCCCAAATCCTTCTGAGCGTGTCGCTGGAGCCGTTCCCCGACGACTGGTCGCGCGCGCTCTGCATCGTCGCCCATCCCGACGACCTCGAGTACGGCGCGGCGGGTGCCGTCGCCCGGTGGACCGCGGCGGGGAAGCAGGTCGTGTACCTGCTGGTCACGCGCGGTGAAGCCGGCATCGACGGCATGACCCCGGCCGAGGCCGGACCGCTGCGGGAGGCCGAGGAGCGCGCCAGCGCGGCCGTGGTGGGTGTCGAGACGGTCGAGTTCCTCGACGGTCACGTCGACGGCGT
>DATBBL010000339.1:0-21264 GCA_036271015.1 Acidimicrobiia bacterium | reverse complement strand
TACACGTGGGAGGACTTCAACGGGATCACCGGGCCCGGGTACCACGCCATGCTCGGCGAGGAGCTCGTGGTGCCGCCGCCGCTCGCCATCACCGACGTCCGGTATGTCGGCGACCCGGTGGCCGTGGTCATCGCCGAGTCGCGCTACCTGGCGGAGGACGCGTGCGAGGCGATCGAGGTCGACTACGAGCCCCAGCCGCCGGTCGTCGACTACATGACCGCCGCCGCCGACACCGAGAACATCGTGCACGCAGGCTGGGGCCTGGAGTCGAACGCGATGGCGGCGGTGCCCTTCATGCCGCTCTCCCCCGACCTCGACGAGGTCTTCGCCGGCGCCGCGCACGTCGTGGAGTGCGACGTCGTGCAGAACCGCTACATCGCCATGCCCATGGAGACCCGCGGCATCGTGGTGTCGTACGCGCGGGGTCGCAACGAGCTCGAGATCGTCTGCGCGACGCAGTCGGTGCACGAGACCCGCAACTTCTTCAGCCGCTTCCTCCAGGTCCCCGACGGCAACGTGCGGGTGACGGCTCGCGACGTCGGTGGCGGCTTCGGCCAGAAGATGTTCGTGTACCGGGAGGAGTGCGCGGTCGCGCTGGCCTCGTTCCTGCTCGGGCGCCCGGTGAAGTGGATCGAGGACCGGCGCGAAAACCTGCTCTCGGCCGGCCACTCCCGCAACGAGTACGCCCACGTCCGGATGGCGATCGACGACGACGGCATCATCCAGGCCATCAGCGCCGACGCCAAGGCCGACGTCGGCGCGTACGCGGTGTGCCCGGCGGCGATCGACCCGATGCTCGTGCCCGGACCGTACAAGATCCCACGCTACGGCTTCGCCATGGAGATGAGCTGGACCAACACCATGGGGAAGGCTGCCTACCGGGGCCCGTGGATGTTCGAGACCACCGCACGCGAGGTGGCGATCGACCACGCCGCCAACGAGATCGGCCTCGACCCCGCCGAGTTCCGTCGCCGCAACCTCCTCGCCGCCTCCGACCTCCCGTTCACCGCGCCGACCGGCAACGTGTTCCAGGAGATCACACCGCTCGAGACGCTCGAGCAGGCACTCGAGATCCTCGACTACGAGGCCTTCCGCAAGGAGCAGGCCGCCGCGCTCGCCGAAGGTCGCTACCTCGGGGTGGGCATCTGCTGCTACGTGGAGCCGACGTCGATGGGCGGCAACACCCTCGCCACCGAGGCGGCCACGGTCAAGGTCGACACCAGCGGCCGCGTCATGGCCTACCTCGGCACCACGTCGCACGGCCAGAGCATCGAGACCACCATGGCGCAGATCGTCGCCGAGCACCTCGGGGTGGCGTACGAGGACGTCACCATCGTCCAGGCCGACTCGCAGTCGACGCCCTACGGACCCGGCACCGGCGGGAGCCGCACCGCAGTGGTCGCGGGCGGCGCGGCGCGAGAGGCGACCGTCGCGGTGCGCGAGAAGGTGCTCGCGATCGCCGCGCACATGATGGAGGCGGCACCTGAAGACCTCGAGATCGCCGAGAGCGTCGTCTCGGTGCGGGGCACGCCGTCGAAGTCGGTCACCATGAAGGACGTCGCCAAGCAGGCGTTGCTCAGCGCGCACGAGCTGCCGGGCGAGATGGGCAGCGGGCTGGAGGCGACGGTGCGGTTCCGGCCGAAGCAGTTCCCGACCTGGTCGAACGCCACGCATGTCTGCGTGGTCGAGGTCGACGCCGAGAGCTGGCTCCCGGAGGTGAAGCGCTACATCGTCTCCGAGGACTGCGGGAAGATGATCAACCCGATGGTCGTCGAGGGCCAGATCTTCGGCGGCGTGGTGCAGGGCATGGGCGGCGTGCTGCTCGAGGACTTCGTGTACGACGACGAGGGCAACCCGCTCACGACCACGTTCATGGACTACCTGCCGCCGACCACCTCGGAGGTCCCGGCAATCGAGGTCGGCCACATCGAGACCGAGTCGACCACCAACCCCGGCGGGTACAAGGGCATGGGCGAGGGTGGTGCCATCGGCGCGCACGCGGCGGTCGCCAACGCGGTCGCCGACGCGCTCCGCCCACTCGGCGTGAAGGCTACGAAGACGCCGCTCGGCCCGGAGCAGATCTTTGCGCTCGTCGAGGCGGCGAGAGCGAGCGCGTCCTGAGCATCGTCGTCGAGCACGACGGCGCGGTTACGACCGTCACCCTGGATCGCCCCGAACGGCTCAACGCGCTCGACCTGGAGCACGTCTTGGCGCTGCGCGACACGCTGCGTGCCCTCGCCGACGACGCCGCGGTCCGCGTGGTCGTGGTGACCGGCGCCGGGCGCGGGTTCAGCGCCGGCGGCGACGTCACTGCGATGGCCGGCGACCCGGGTGGTGGCGACGACGACGCTCCGCTCGACCTGCGCTCGATCATGGAGATCGCCGAGCTGCTGCACACGATGCCCGCGATCACCGTGGCGGCCGTCAACGGCCCGTGCGCCGGCGCGGGCCTGTCGTTCGCCTGCGCGTGCGACCTGCGCTACGCCGCCCGCTCGGCGGTGTTCGTCACCGCGTTCCTGCGCGTCGGCAGCTCGGGCGACCACGGGAGCGCGTGGGTGCTCACCCGGGCCGTCGGACCGGCCAAGGCGCGCGAGTTGCTGTTGCTCGGGGAGCGCGTCGGCGCGGAGGAGGCCGTGCGCATCGGGCTCGTGAGCTCGGTGCTCTACGACGACGCGCTGCGCGACCGCGTCGACGCCATCGCCGCCCGCTTGGCGGCGATGCCACCCACGGCGGCGCGGCTCATGAAGCAGAACCTCGACGACGCGATCACCCTCCCGCTCCCCGAGTACCTCGACGTCGAGACCGAGCGCTTCGCCGAGTGCAGTGGCTCCGAGGAGTCGATCGCGGCGGCGAAAGCGTTCCTCGCCGGACACTGACCGAACGCGCTGACGAACCGGCGTCACCGGCGTGGCGTCTGACCCTTCTCGAGACACGGTTCATGGATCAGGGGTCGTGCGGGAGCCCGAGGACGCGCTCGGCGATGGTGTTGCGCTGGATCTCGGCGGTCCCGGCCCCGATGGTCGAGGCCCGGGTGCGCAGGAAGCCCCGCGTCCACCGGCCGCGCTCGACGGCGTGTGGATCGCGTCGATCGAGCACGCCGGCGGGCCCGAGCAGGTCGACGGCGAACTCGTGCAGCTGCTGCTCGAAGAGCGTGTTGAAGAGACGGGACGTCGACGATCCCGGCCCCGGCTCGCCCTCCCGCACGATGGTGGCGATCATGCGCGCCGCGTTCAGCGACATGATCCGCTGGGCGGCGGCGAAGTGCGCGAGGCGCTGGCGCACGATCGGGTCGTCGGCCCGGCCGCACGCACGGGCGAGCGCCGCGAGCTCGCGCACGATCCGGTCGTAGAACCGGGCCTGGGTGAGGGCGCCGGCGGCGCGCTCGTGACCGAGGCTGGTGCGGGTGATGTCCCAGCCGCGGTTCTCCTCGCCGATGCGGTTCTCGACCGGTACCTCGACGCCGTCGAGGAAGATCTCGCAGAACCCCGAGTCGCCGGTCATGTCGCGCAGCGGGCGCACGGTGACACCCGGTGCGTGTGCGTCGATCAACAGGTACGTGATGCCGTCGCGCCCCGAGTCGGGACCGCCGGTCCGCACGAGGCTGAACAGGACGTCGGCGATGTCGGCGCTCGAGCTCCACACCTTCTGGCCGTGGACGACGTAGTGGTCGCCATCGCGCACGGCGGTCGTGCGCAACGCCGGCAGATCGGACCCGGCCTCGGGTTCGGAGTAGCCCTGGGCCCAGATCACGTCGGCGCGCAGCATCGGGCGCAGCAACCGGAGCTTTTGCTCCTCGGTGCCGTACCGGATGACCGTGGGCCCGGCGATGCCGACGCCGGTACCGGGCACGCCGGGGACGCGGGCGCGCGCCGCCTCCTCCGCGTACACCACCTGCTCCTCGAACGTGAGGTCCATGCCGCCGTACTCGCGGGGCCAACTCGGCCCGGCGAGCTCGTGGTCGACCGCGGTGGCGCACCACGCGCGTTGCCAACCCAGGCGCGCCTCCCGCCCCTTCGGAGGTGGGCCCGGGTGGTGCTCCGCGAAGCGGGCGCGCAGCTGGTCACGGAACTCGTCGGCCATCTCGGAAAAACAGTAATCTCTTTTCTCGTGGACGGCACCGGGCTCGGCTTCTGGCGCGTCGCGTCTGCCGATCCCGATCGCACCGCCGTTGTCGACGCCGACGGTCGGGTGCTCCCCTACGGCGAGCTCCTCGAGCACGCTCGCGCGATCGCGCGCGGGCTCCACGCGCTCGGCCTGCGCCGCGGCGACGCCATCGCGGTCGTGCTGCCCAACCACCGCACGTTCCTGGGGTGCTGGCTGGCGGCGATGGAGTCGGGCCTCTACTTCGTCCCGGTGAACTCGCATCTCGCGCCGGCCGAAGCCGCGTACGTGGTGGCCAACTGCGAGGCGAAGGTCCTGGTGGGCCACGCCGATCTCGCCGAGCTCGGCCGGGCCGCCGCTCGGGAGGCGGGCCTCGGACCCGACCGCTGCTTCGCGGTCGGCGAGATCGAGCACTTCCGGCCCTTGACCGACCTGAACCGCTGGCCGCCCGGACCGCAGCCACCACGCAGCCCGGGCACGGTGATGATGTACACGTCGGGCACCACCGGGCAGCCCAAGGGCGTGCGGCGCCCGCTCCCCGAGGGTGATCCGGACGACGTCGCCGGGACCGCCGCCGCCGTGTTCTGCCAGGGCTTCGGCATCCGCGTCGAGCACGGCACCCACCTCGTGTGCGGCCCCATGTACCACGCGGGACCGTTCACGGGTGTCACGAACGCGTTGCACGCCGGGCACACCGTGGTCGTCATGCGTCAGTGGACCCCGGAGCACTTCCTCGAGCTCGTCGAACGCCATCACGTCACCGACACGCAGATGGTGCCGACGATGTTCGTCCGTCTCCTCGCGCTCCCGGAGCAGGAACGGGCGCGGGCGGACGTGTCGTCGGTCGAGAGCATCTTCCACACCGGCGCACCGTGCCCGGTCGACGTGAAGCAACGCATGATGGACTGGTTCGGGCCGGTGGTCTACGAGACCTACGGCGGCACCGAGGGCGCCGCCACCATCGCCACCCCGCGCCGGTGGTTGGAGAAGCCCGGCACTGTCGGCCGACCCATCGTCGGCGCGGTCGTGAAGGTCCTCGACGACGACGGCAACGAGGTCCCGGACGGCGAGCCCGGTTCGATCTACATCGGCTCCGCGCGTCACGAGCACGCCGAATACTTCAAGGACCGGGAGAAGTCGGAGTCGATCCGGCGCGGTTCGTTGGTCACCCTCGGCGACGTAGGCTACTTCGACGACGACGGGTACCTCTTCTTGTGCGACCGCAAGATCGACATGGTGATCTCCGGCGGGGCGAACATCTACCCGGCTGAGGTCGAGGCGTGCCTCCTGGCCCACGCCGCGGTCGCCGACGTCGCGGTGATCGGCGTGCCCGACGACGAATGGGGCGAGTCGGTCATGGCCATCGTGGAGCCGGCGGCGGGCGTCGACGCCGGCCCGGCGCTCGCCGACGCGCTCGTGGAGCACTGCCGGGAGCGGATCGCCCACTTCAAGTGTCCCCGCCAGGTCGATTTCGTCGACGAGCTGCCCCGCCTGCCGAACGGCAAGATTGAGAAACGGCGTCTGCGCGAGCCCTACTGGGCCGGCCGCGCCCGCGCCATCTGACGGAAGCTGACGAAAGGCATCGCCACATGGGAGTGCGCCTCAGCGAAGACGAAGCGTGGGCCGAGCTCGAGCAGGCCCATACCGGCATCCTCACGACGCTGCGACAGGACGGACGACCGGTGTCGCTCCCCGTGTGGTTCGTGGCGCGGGACCGCCGGATCTACGTGCGCACGCCGGCGAAGACCCGCAAGGTCGAGCACGTCCGCAACGATCCCCGCGCCACCTTCCTCGTGGAGCGGGGCGAGAAGTGGGTCGAGCTCTGCGCGGTGATGGTCTACGCCGACGTCGAGCTGCTCGAGCCGGGCGAGGAATACGACACCGCCCTCGCCGCCATCACCGCCAAGTACGCGGGCCACCGGATGGAGTCGGAGGCGCTGGGCGGCAAGAAGGTCCCCGACGCCACGAAACGGCACTATGCAGGCCGCGCGGCCATGCTGCGCCTCACCCCCACCGAAGCGCCGGTCACGTGGGACAACAGCCGGTTGCGACTCACGTGAACACGACCGCGGTGTGGGCGTTCGACGTCGACGGGTGCCTGGTCGACTCGGTCACCGGCACGTCCCTCCGTCCCCTGGCGCGTTCGGTGCTCGAGCACCTCCGTGCGCAGGGCAGCACCGTCGTGCTGTGGAGCGCCGGCGGGGGCGAGTACGCCCGGCGCCGCGCCGAGTCGCTCGGCATCGAGGATCTCGTCCACGCTTACTACGACAAGGACGAGCGGTTGGCCGACGGCCGCTGGAGCACCGCCCACCTGGCGGTGGAACACCGCCCGCACGTGTGCGTCGACGACCGGCCCGAGGAGCTGCCCACCGACGTCGACCGCGTCGCGGTGGTCGAGTACCTCGCGCCCAACCCGCACGACCTCGGCCTCGCCGCTCTGCTGGAGCGAGTCGCTCGATGAGCGGGGACGGCGGTGGTACCGGCGCGGATGTCGAGGTGGTCGACGACGGCGCGGTGCGGCGCATCACCCTCGATCGGCCGGAGAAGCGCAACGCGATGACCATGGCCATGTTCGACGCCGTGACCGATGCGGTCGACGGCGCGGTCGCCGACGACGCGCTGCGGGTCGTCGTGATCCGCGGTCGCGGTGACCACTTCTGCGCCGGCGCCGAGATCGGAACGGGAGAGCGCACCGACGGCGGCGAGCCGCCGCACCGGCCGCGCACCGGTCACCTCCAGCGCAACTTGCGCGCGTCGCCGCACCGCATGATCCGCACGTTGTTCGAGGCCGAGATCCCGATCGTCACCGGCGTGCAGGGCTACGCCGCGGGAATCGGCAGCTCCCTGGCCCTGGCGAGCGACCACGTCGTCGCGGCGCGCTCGGCGCAGTTCTGGGTGCCCTTCGTGGCGCGCGGATTCACCCCCGACAGCGGCACGACGTTCCTGCTGCCCCAGCTGATCGGCGTGGCACGAGCCAAGGAGATGATCCTGCGCGGCAAGCGCGTCGACGGTGCCCTCGCGGCGGTGTGGGGTCTCGTGAGCCAGACGGTCGACGACGGCACGCTCGACGCTGCGGTCGAGGAGGTGGTCGAGGAGTTCGCGCACGCGCCCACGGTCGCGGTGAGCCTGGCCAAGCAGCTCGTGCACCGCGGTCTGACCGGCAACCTCGCCGACGCGCTCGAGCGGGAGGCGCTCACCGAAGAGCTCGCGGTGCGCAGTGACGACTTCAAGGAGGGCATGCGCGCGTTCGCGCAGCGGCGCGACCCCGAGTACCGGGGACGATGACCTCGTGACGCTCCCTCAGGGGATCCTCGGGTTGGCGTAGATCCGCGACGTGCTGCCGCCGTCGGCGGTGGCGAAGAACACGCCTGACATGTACGCGGTCTCGTCAGACGCGAGGTACAGCGCGCCGAAGGCGTTGTCCCGCAGGCTCGGAGGCCGTCCGACCTTCAACGGGCCGGGGAACGACTCCGGATCCCACTCCGCGCCGGCCGCGACCTCGGACTCCTCGTACGACAGCCCGATGACGTCGTCGGTGGGGCCCAGCGCGAAGTTCGCCGACATGCCCCACGCGGGACAGATGGCGTTGATGCGGATGCCGTAGCGACCGAGGTCGGCGGCTGCGCCCCGCACGAACATGTTCACGCCGCCTTTGCTCGCGCAGTAGCTCGCGAAGCCGGGGTAGGCGCGCAGGCCGCCGGCTGACGACGTGACGACGATCGCGCCGCCGCCATTCGCACGCATCGGCGCGACCGAGTGCTTCGTGCACAGGAACACGCCGGTGAGGTTGACGTCGATGACCCGGTGCCACGACGCGAGCGTCGTCTCCTCGAACGGCACCGTCCCGAACCCCGGGACCGGAATCCCGGCGTTGGCGAGGGTCACGTCGAGCCGGCCGTAGGCGTCGACCGCGGTGGCCATCAGGGCGCGGACGTCGTCCTCGTCGGTGACATCGGCACGGACACCCACGGCGGTCCCGCCCGCCTCGGTCACGGCCTTTACCGCGTTCTGGGCCCGTTGCTCGTCGACGTCGGACACCACCAACCGCGCGCCGTGCTCGGCGAACAGCAACGCACACTCGCGTCCGAGTCCGGCGCCGCCGCCGGTGATGACGACCACTTTGTCCGCCAAGCGCATGTCGGCCTCCTCAGGCGTTCGCGCCGGTGTAGAGCGCGAAGATGCGCTCCTCGTCGAGCTCCGCGGCTGGCCCCGCGTACACGATCTCGCCCTGATTCAGGAGGTACACGGTCTGCGCGAGCGCCAGGGCCCGGCTCACGTACTGCTCCACGAGGAGGAGCGAGGCACCCTCACGGGCGATCCGTTCGAGGAACGCGAAGATCTCGTCGACGACGAGCGGGGCGAGCCCGAGCGACGCTTCGTCGACCAGCACGACGCGCGGGTTGGAGATGTAGGCCCGGACGAGGGCGAGCATCTGCTGCTCGCCGCCGCTGAGGGTGCCCGCGACCTGCCGGCGCCGGGCGCCGATCACCGGGAAGGTGTCGACCGCACGCGCCCACGCCTCCTTCTCCTTGCCCCGGGGCGCGTAGATGACCACGTTCTCCTTCACCGTCAACGACGGGAAGATGCCGCGGCCCTCGGGGATGTGGCAGATGCCGTGCCCGACCCGGCGGTACGGACCCAGCCGGGTGATGTCGGTGCCGTCGAGCAGCACCGAGCCGTGTCGCGGCCGGAGCAGGCCAGACGCCATCCGCAACGTCGTGGTCTTCCCGGCCCCGTTCGGACCGAGCAACGCGACCACCGACGAGTCCGGCACCGCCAGCGACACGTCACGCAGCACGGTCGTGTCGCCGTAGCCACCGGTGATCTGCAGCAGCTCGAGCATCAGAGGCTCCCGGCCGGCTCGGCCGCGACCACGGCCTCGACCTCGTCGGAGCCGAGGTACGCCGCCTGGACCAGCTCGCTGGCGCGCACCTCCTCGGGCGACCCGTCGAACAGCGGGCGGCCGAAGTCCATGACGTAGATGTGCTCGCAGACCTCCATCACGAGGGCCATGTCGTGCTCGACCAACAGCAGTCCGATGCCGCGCTCGGCCACCACGTGCTGCAGCACGCCGCCAAAGCGCTCGGTCTCCGTGGGATCGAGCCCCGACGACGGCTCGTCGAGCAGGATGACGTCGAACGAGCCGGCGAGGCTGCGGGCCAGCTCGACGAGCCGGCGCTCGCCGGAGGTGAGCCGCGCCGCCTGACGCTCGCGCAACGCGTCGATGCCCGTGAGCGCGATCGCGTGGTCGACCGACTCGTGGACGACCTCGCCGTCGCCCGGTCGGGCCGTGAGTTGATGGAACACGTTGCCGCCGGCCATCGCCGCCTCCCGCCCGAGGGCGACGTTCTCCTCGACCGTGAGCGAGGGCCACAGCTCCGACTTCTGGAACGTGCGCCCGAGGCCGCGCCGGGCACGCGCGGCGGCTCCGGCCCGGGTGATGTCGTGGTCGTGGAGGAGGATGCGGCCGCGCGTCGGGCGCACGAGACCGGAACACGCGTTGAACGTGGTGGTCTTCCCGGCGCCGTTCGGGCCGATGAGCCCGGTGATGCGACCGAGCGGCGCCCCCAGGCTCAGGCCGTCGACGGCCACGAGGCCGCCGTACCGGACGGTGAGGTCGACGATCTCGAGCCCGCCGTCGCCGGCGGTGACGGCCGCCGGGAGCGGTTCGGGCACGACGGCGACGACCGGACCCGCCGGCGCCGCCGGGGCTTCGGGCCGGCGCCCCCCGAGCCGGTCGAGGAGCCGCTGCAGCGGGACCGGCACCGAGGCCGGGTGCCGGGCTTGCAGGCCGACGCCGATGACCGCGAACCCGAACAGGATCTGGAGGTAGGTGTTGATGTCAGTGGCGGTGACGTAGGCAGGGATCAGTTGGAACGCCGCCGCGGCGGTGATCGCATACCACGGCGCGCCGCCGAGCACGAGGACGACCAGGGCCAGGATGGTGAGCGAATTGAACGCCGGGAACGAGGTGCCGTTGATCGACCCGACGAACCCTCCGTAGAGCGCGCCGAAGATCCCGGCCAGGAACGCGGAGATGCAGAAGACCAGGAGACGGGTGAGGTTGATGGTGGTGCCCTGGGTGTCGAGCGCGAGCGGCGAGTCCGACAGCGCGCGCAGCAGCCGGCCGAGGCGGCCGCGCGTGAGCGCGACCACGAAGATCGAACACAACACCGCCGCGGCGAGGACCACGTAGTAATAGCCGCGGTCGGACTGCCCGATGCTGGGGCGGGTCGCGTGCACGCCGGCCGAGGTGGGGCCGAACATGATGTCCTGCGTGTAGAACATCTGTTCCAGCATGATCCCGAAGCCGAGCGTCGCCAGCGCGAGGAACACGCCCGACAACCGGATGGCGGGGATGGCGATGATCGCGCCGATCGGGACCGCGATCAGCCCGGCGAGGAGCACCGCGGGCAGCCAGGGGACGTGGTGGTCGCTGACCAGGTGGCCGAAGGCGGCGGCACCCACCGCCGCCAGCCCGAGCTGGGCCAACGACACCTGACCCGAGGTCCGGACCAACAGCCCGAGCGACAGGAAGAGGATGACGTAGAGGAGGGCAACGGTCCACGCCGCCAGCTTCACGCCGACCAGGTCGGGGATGAACAGCAGCACGGCGACG
The DNA here is from genome assembly GCA_036271015.1 of Acidimicrobiia bacterium. Classification (GTDB taxonomy): domain Bacteria; phylum Actinomycetota; class Acidimicrobiia; order IMCC26256; family DASPTH01; genus DASUAS01. Next base: position 10,544 of record DATBBL010000339.1, on the reverse strand, counting down.
AGCACCGCGGCGGCGAGGAGGTTCACCCGGGCGGGCGCGCGGTACGAGGCGTGCGGAGGCGGCGGCGGGGGGCTGCGCCGCAGCGCGAGCAACCGGCGAGGCGTCACCAGCAGCGCGACGAACAGCACGATGAACGGGATGCTGGGTGGCAGCCCGCCGAGCCACGTGATGTCGTTGATGTACTTGGTCGACAGCGCGGCCGCGATGCCGATCAGCAGTCCGCCGACGTAGGTGAGCGGCAGGTTCGAGAAGTAGCCGACCGCCGCCGCGCCGAACGCCTGCACGACGAGCAGGATCAACAGCGTGACGCTGAGTCCGATGGTGGGGCCCAGCAGCAGACCGGACATCGCCGCGAACGTCGTGCCGATCACCCAGGCCCACCGCCGCACCCGCAGCGGGTTGGTGCCCGAGATGTTCACGAGGTCGGGGTTGTCGACGACCGCGCGCATGCCGACCCCGAGGCGCGACCATCGGAAGAAGAGGTACAGCCCGACCGCCGAGACCAGCGCGATCAGCATGGTGATCAGCTGGTTGTACCCGACGTTCACGTCGAAGACGGTAAAGGTCTCGGTGGGGAGGAAGTCGGGGAACTGCACGTACTGGCCCGGGTCGCTCCAGCTGTTGCCCCAGAGGGTCAGCACGCCGGCGATGCCGAGGGTGAGTCCGATCATGCCGACGATCTGGTACTGGGTGCCGACCTCGGACAACATTCGAGTGAGCAGCTCGAGCACCAGCCCCATGACCGGCCCGAGCACGACGAGGCACAGCAACGCCGCGAGCTGCCACGACACGCCTTCTTGCACGTGGAGCCAGTAGAAGACGTACGCCGCCACCGCGGCGATGGCGCCGTAGGCGAAATTGAAGACACCGGACGTCTTGTACGTGAGCACGAGCCCGGTACCTGCGAGGCCGTAGACCGAGCCGGCCGTGAGCCCGATCACGATGAACGGGAGAAAGTCCTGCACGTTCGGGGGCCTCCCCTTCGGTCACACGCCGCGACCGACGTCACATGACGACCTCGGGGCCGAGCGCCGGGCTGCGACGCACGGCCCCGGGCGTCGGATCAGGTCGCCGGCGTGCAGGTGGTCTTCATGCCGTTCGGTTCCGTCAGCTTGTGGTTCTTGAGCACCATCGTGAACCAGCAGGAGTTGTGCGCGTGCGGCTGGCCGGCGGTGAAGGTGATCGGGTTGGGCGCCAGCCCGTCGAGCGTCTCGTTGTTGAAGGTGTTCAGCGCCGCCGTGACGTCGGCCGCGGTCGGGTTGGGGGCGGTGAGCTTCGCGGCCGCCTTCTCGAACGCGATGGCCGCCGTCCACGTCGTCGTGGCGGGCTGCTTCTGGTCACTCTTCAGCACGGTGGGTGCGTACTTCTTCATCACCGAGTTGAAGCGCTTGGTCGCCGGAATGCTCGTGTCCAGGTACGGGAAGGAGTAGATCGCCGCGATCGCCTCCTTGATGTTCGGGTCCTTGAGCCACGAGTTCTGCGAGATCTGGCCGTCGCCCGAGGTCCACTTCGGCGAGTAGCCCTGCCGCGAGCAGTCACGGGCGAGATTCGGCAACTGGGGTGCGCCCTCGATCCCGACGTCGGTGGTGCCACTCTGCTTGAACGTCACGCAGGTCGCGGTGTAGTCGGGCTGGGTGTTGCTCACGCCGAGCCCGTCGGTGAACTGCAGCCCGTACTTCGTGGACGCAGTCTTCATGAGCGGCGCGGCCGCCGCGGCCTGCGGCTGCGAGCTGTCGTAGGTGATGCCGAACTTCTTTCCACCCTCGTCGGCGGCGAGCTTGGCCTGCGCCAGGAGACCGTCGAGGATGGCGGTGGTGGTGACGCAGTAGAAGTTCTGGTCCGCGTTCTGCGTGGAGTCGTAACAACCACCGCCAATGATCGGGACTCCGGCACTGTCCGCGATGGGCTGCCACACCGACGCCGTGCCGCCCGCGTACTGGCCCACGATGGCGATCGCGTGGTCGTCCTCGATGAGCTTCTTGATCGCCTCCGACGCCTTGGCCGGATCGGCCTTGTCGTCGGCGGTCTTCACCACGACCTTGTACCCGTTGATGCCACCGCGCGAGTTCACGTCCTTCGCCCACGCCTGCAGGACCTTGAAATGCTCGGCGCTCGGGAGGCTGGTGGTGCCGGTGGCGTTGGAGATGTTGCCGATGACCAAGGTGCCCTTGGTCTGGGCGGGTGCCTTGTCGGGCGCGGCGCCGGCACCGGCGGCGACGCCCACCGACAACGTGACGATCGCGAGCGGCGCGATCAGTCGGGCGAGAAGCTTCGTGCGAGCCATTGGATTCCCCCCTTGGCGGATGCGAGGCGAATGTACCGTCGACCTTGCGGTTCCGGACGTCGCGGTGACCAACTGACGATCGTGCGATCGGTCAACCGATGGGCGGAGCGAGCATGTCGACCACCGCGGCCGGGATCGCACCCATCGTGCCGCCGCCCACGTACCCGGCATCGACGTTGAGCACGGTCCCGTTGACGAACGCCGCGGCATCGCTGTTGAGGAACACGAGTGGTGCCGCCTGCTGCTCGGGCGACGCGCCGCCGACGCCCATCACCTTGCGATAGTCGGTTTCGAAGTCGCGCCACATCTGCGTCGCATCCATCAGCGGGGTCATCGTCGGCCCGGGTGCTATGCAATTGATCCGGATGCCCTGGCGAACGAGCGCGGGCGCGCGCCAGGCGCAGTAGGCGATCATCACCTGTTTCGAGAACGTGTAGGTCGCGAGCTCGGGCCGCGCTGCGATCCACTCGGTCGCGGCGTCGAAGTCGGCCGTCTCGAGGAAGTCGCGGATCACCTTGGTGTTGCGGTCCCAGCCGAGTCCACCGATCGACGCGATCCCCGCGATCGCGGAGCCCACGGGCAGGAGCGAACGCTCGATCGCCATCTCGATCAGGTGGCGGTGCCCGATGAAGTTCACCTGCATCAGCGGCACTCCGTCGGTGGCGATGCCCGCGCACGCGAAGAGCGCGTCGACGGGACCACCCACCTCGTCGAGCGCGGCGTCGATCGACGCCACGCTGCGCAGGTCGACGTGCACGGCCCGGTCGACGTCGTAGGGAATCTCCTGCAGGTCGAGGGCGATCACCTCCGCGCCGAGCTCGGCGAGGAGACGGGCGGCGGCGGCCCCCATGCCGGTCGCCCCACCGACGACCACGGCGCGCCTGCCGTCGTAGCGGAACTGCTCCTCGCCGCCCACGTCAGCTCTCCTCGGGAGGCTCGGAGACGTGCGGGAACAGCTCGAGGAACGTGCCGCGGGTGATGCGTTCCCGGACCTCGGGCGCGACCGGGTCGAACAGCTCGTGGAGCGTCTTCTGCGTATGCCCGTACGTGCCCTCGAGGTGCGGATAGTCACTCCCCCACAGCACGTTGCGGTATCCCATCGACGTGTACGCGGCCACCGCCGAGTCGTCGTGCTGGAAGGACGCGTATACCTGTCGGTACAGGATCTCCTTCGGCAGGGCGGAGAGCGTCGGCCGGACGAACATGCCGTGCTGGCGGTAGCCCTCGTTCATGCGGTCGCCGATGAACGGCACCCAGGTGGCGCCGCCCTCGGAGACCAACACCTTCATCGTGGGGTGGCGGTCGAGCGCACCCGAGGTGACGAGCTTCATCGCCGAGCGCTGTCCACCGAATGTGGTCTCGACGTAGTTGAGCACGGCGCCACCGGGGCCGCGGTACATCGACGCGGTGTCGCTGCCGTCGGAGCCGATGTGGAACGACAGGACCAGGCCGGTCTCGTCGATGGCCGCCCACAGCGGTTCCCAGGAGTCGCGGTTGTAGTCGTCGACCCCCGCCGGCAAACCGGTGGGCAGGGTGACCGCGTGCAGACCGATCTCGGCCGCGTGGTACACCTCGTCGACCGCATGCTGCACCGTGAGCAGCGGGAGCTGCGCGGTCGGCACTAGGCGGTCGGGCGCCACGCCCTGGATCTCCTCGGCGATCCACTCGTTCTCGGCGCGGCTGGCCGCGCGCACCAGCTCCGGGTCCTCGATGAGCGGGTTCCAGAGCCCGAGCGAGGGGTAGATGACCTCGCCCCACACCCCTTCGTGGTCGAGGTCGTGCAGGCGCGCCCGGATGTCGCGCGCGCCGGGTGGTCGCGTGCTGAGCTCCGTGATGTCGAGGCCGCCACTGCCCTTCTTCGTAGCGAGCTTCGGCAGCTTGCGGCGGAGGGTCTTGCCGTCGACGTGGACGATCTCGTCGTCGCCGTCGCGCTCGCTCCACGGCATCCGCTCGGCCCGCGCCGCCGGCAGGATCTGCTGGCAGAGGTCCTCCGGCTCGAGGAAGTGGGAGTCACCCGAGTGGGCCCAGATCTTCACCATCGCTCGCTCCTGGTTCGCGGCTGAATTGCAGGGTACCGACGCCGACCGGCGGCGCCGATTCCCCGCTTGGACGCGCGAACCAGGAACGAACCAGGAACTAGGACGCTTCGACGGTGTCGCGCTGGGCGGGCTTGAGCTTGGAGCCCTTCCACTCGGGGATGTCCTCCCCGACCTTCGCCGCCGGCATGCCGTCGTCGTGCACCACAGCCCAGTGCGCGTGGTTCAGCTCGTGCATGGTGAAGCAGGCCTGCAACGAGTTGTAGAAGCCCTGGTTGTCCTGGGTCTGGTTCACCGACTCCTTGATGAGCAGGGCCGCCATGGTCGGGATCTTGCAGATCCGGCGCGCGAACTCGACCGTGCGCTCGGACAGCTCGTCGGCCGGGAAGATCTTGCTCACCATGCCGAGCCGGTAGCACTCCTCGGCGTCGATCGAGTCGCTGGTGAGCATGAGCTCCTTGGTCTTGCGCGGACCGAACTCCCACGGGTGCGCGAAGTACTCGATGCCGCACATCCCCAGACGCGTGCCCACGACATCGGCGAAGACCGTGCCCTCGGCCGCGACGATGAGGTCGCACGCCCACATCAGCATGAGCCCGGCCGCGTACACCGAACCGTGCACCTGGGCGATGGTGATCTTGCGCAGGTTCCGCCACCGCAGCGTGTTCTGGAAGAAGTAGTGCCACTCCTGCAGCATCAGGCTCTCGGTGCCCTGGCGCGTCGCGCCGTTGATGAGGAAGGACGGGTGCTGGTTCGGCCCCGGCATGCGCTCCTCAACGGCCTGCGGCGTGCCGAGGTCGTGCCCGGACGAGAACATCGGTCCGTTCCCGCCGAAGATCACGACACGGACGGTGTCGTCGGCCTCGGCCCGCAGGAAGGCGTCGTTCAGCTCGACGAGCAGTCCCCGGTTCTGCGCGTTGCGGGTGTCGACCCGGTCCAACATGATCCGGGCGATCATGCCGTCGTCGAGCGTCTCGTACGTGATGTACCGGTAGTCGCCGTCGGGCATCTTCGCGTCCCCTCGATCGCGTGCCGCCACGTGCGGCTCGTGGACCACCGAAGCTAGCGTCCGGTCGGAAGCGGGAACCGCCCGAGGAGGCCAGTTGGCACATCAGCCCGAGTTCGTGCGCTACGAAGCGACGGATGGGGTCGGCACGATCACCCTCGACCGGCCCCCGCTCAACGCCTACGACCCGTTGCTGCACTTCGAGCTCGAGCAGGCGTGGGCGGCCGGTGCGCGGGATGCGGACGCCCGGGTGCTCGTGCTCCGGGCCATGGGCAAGCACTTCTGCGCCGGCGCGCTGCTCGACGGGTCACCGCGAGCGGCGCCCGCGGACGCCGAGCCGATGAGCGAGTGGGACGAGCTCGAGTTCGTGCGCGACCTCGCGAAGCCGACCATCGCCGCGGTCCAGGGCGGTTGCATCGGCGGCGCCCAGCGCTTCGTCTTCCCGTGCGACCTCATCTTCTGCAGCGAGGATGCGTTCTTCCGCGACCCGCTCGTGGCGGTCGGTGGCATCGGGGGCATTCAGGCGCCGATCCACACCTGGCTCTACGGGCCCCGCCTGGCCAAGGAGATGCTGTTCTCCGGCATGCGCCTGCCCGCGTCGCGTCTGTACGCGATGGGTGCCGTCAACCGTCTCTACCCGCCTGACACGCTGCACGACGAGACCGCGAGGTTCGCCCGGGAGATCGCGCAGGCCGACCCCCTCGCGTTGCGCCAGGCCAAGCGCGCGGTCAACACCACCATGGACATCCAGGGCCAGCACTACATCCGCAACCGGTTCGCCGAGCTCATGGACGCGTCACCGCGGCTGGACCTCGGGCGCGCCTGACCAGACGAGGAGCACCCATGCCGCAGGACCGAGTGCCGTACGACGAGTTCTCGATGTTCCACGAGAACGCCGAGGAGTTCGGGCTGCCCTACGACGGGCCCCCGACGGTGCGACGGGAATCGGCCGAGGTGGAGCCCGGCCGCCGGCTGAGCGCGCTCGTGTGGGGTGACGCCGAGCCCGAGCTCGTCTTCCTGCACGGCGGCGCACAGAACGCGCATACCTGGGACACGGTGGCGATGGCCCTGGGGCGTCCGCTCGTCGCCCTCGACCTCCCCGGCCACGGGCACTCCGACGGCGGCCGCAAGGGCTCGGTCGACGTCGCCGAGAACGCCAAGGACGTCGCCGCCGCGATGCGCGTCCTGGCGCCGGACGCGCAGGCGGTGATCGGCATGTCGCTCGGGGGCATGACCACCATCGCGCTGGCCGACCACGCGCCCGAGCTGGTCCGCAAGGTGGTGCTGGTCGATGTGACGCCGGGGGTGAACGAGAAGAAGTCGTCGACCATCGCCGAGTTCATCAACGGGCCCGAGAGCTTCGACAGCTTCGACGACCTGCTCGCCCGCACGATCGAGTACAACCCCACCCGCACCGAGTCGTCGCTGCGCCGCGGCATCCTGCACAATGCCGAGCAGCGCGAGGACGGCAGCTGGGTCTGGCGCTATCAGCGGTTCCGTGCCTTCGAGCCCACGGCCCGGGAGCCGGGCGCCGATCCCGCCGAGGGCACCGGCCACCCCGACTTCGGTTACCTGTGGGACGCGGTCTCGCGCATCAAGGTGCCGCTGCTGCTCGCACGCGGCATGCGCGAGCAGTCGGTGGTCGACGACGACGACGAGGTCGAGCTGCTGCGCCGCCTGCCGAACGCCCAGGTCGAGCACTTCGAGGAGGCGGGCCACAGCCTCCAGGGCGACACCCCCGTCGAGCTGGCCCAGTCGATCGAGAGGTTCGTCTTCAGCTAGCAGGCTCTTCAGTTAGCGCAGGCGGTCGAGGAAGCCGACGATCGCGTCGTTGAAGAGGTCGTTCTTGTCGCCCGCCACCATGTGGCCGGCACCCTCGACGTCGACGTACTCGGCGTGGGGTACGAGCTCCAGCAGGTCGCGCGCCCCGTCCTCGCTCAACAGGTCGCTCACCCGGCCTCGCACCAGGAGCGTGGGCACGGTGATGTGGCGCGCCGCGTTGCTGAGGTTCTCCTCGTGCACCAGGGACACGCGCGTCTCGTCCTGCGACCCCGGCTTGCCCGACATGAAGCGCGGGTCCCAGTGCCAGACCCACCGGCCGTCGGCGCGCTGACGCACGTTCTTCTTGAGCCCCGAGAGGTCGGTCGGGCGCGGGCGGTGCGGGTTGTACGCGGCGACGGCGTCGGCGACCTCTTCGAGGGACCCGAAGCCCGATTCCATGTGCTCGCTCATGAACGCGCCGATGCGCTGTGCGCCGTCCTGCTCGATCTTCGGCGCGACGTCGACGAGCACGAGGCCGCGGGCGATCGGCGTCTCCGACCGGCCGATGGCGAGGATCGACGCGATCCCACCGAGTGACGCGCCCACCAGCACCGGGGGCTCGGGCAGCGCGGTGGCGATGGCGGTGACGTCGCCGGCGAACGCGTCGGGGCCGTAGTCGCCGTCGTCGGGCCAGTCGCTCTCGCCGTGGCCGCGCAGGTCGACGCGCAACACGCGCCAGCCCCGGCCGGCGAGCACCGGCGCGGTGGTCCCCCAGGCGAAGCGGGTCTGGCCGCCCCCGTGCAGCAGCACCACCGGCGGGGCGTCGGGATCGCCGAACTCGTCGGCGCGGAGGCGCAGGCCGTCGCGGCCGTACACGTCGATGGTGGTCGGTTGGATGAGGGTCACGTGATCAGGCTCCGGAGGGTGCGGTGGGCATCGCGTTGCGGCGCACGTCACGGAACGGCACGTCGCGGTCGGCCGCCCACTCGCGGGGCATGCCCAGCACCCGCTCGGCGATGATGTTGCGCTGGATCTCGTTGCTGCCGCCGGCCAGGCTCGTGGCCTGGCGCTCGAGGAACGACTCCCCCGCTTCGCGCCCGAGCGTCTCGACGCCCGCGGGCCACGTGACCGCCTCGGTGCCGGCCAGGGTCAGGCGGATCTCGGTCTTGCGCTCGGCGGACGTGGCCGTGAAGAGCTTCGTGATGGCGGCAGCCTGGCCCGCGAGCTTCCCGTTGCCCATGCCCAGCGTGACGCGCTGCACCAGGCCGCGCTGCGTGACGTCGAGCACGTGCGCTTCGGCAACGAGCTGTCGCGCCACGGGATCGTCGTCGATTCCTCGCGCGCGCACGAGCGCGATCGAGCTGAGATCACGCGCGCCGTCGGCACCCTCGGCGAGGTAGTTGCGCCCGCTCACGTAGGGCGACCCACCGCCGACCGCGTTGCGCTCGTGGGCGAGCAGCGTCAACGCCACCGTCCATCCGTCGTTCACGTCACCGACGACCGAATCGGGTGGGAGCCGGACGTCGTCGAAGAATTCCTGGCAGAACTCGAGCGACCCGTTCACCTGCTTGATCGGGTCGACCTGCACCCCGGGTTGGTGGATCTCCATCAGGAACATCGTGAGGCCGCGGTGCTTCGGCGCGTCCCAGTCGGTGCGGGCCAGGCACATCGCGTGCGTGGCCGACATCGCCGCGGTGCTCCAGATCTTCGACCCCCTGAGCACCCACTCGTCGCCGTCGCGATCGGCGCGCGTCACGCACCCGGCGAGGTCGGAGCCACCGGTCGGTTCGGACAGGAACTGCACCCATTGGTGCTTCCCTTGCAAGAGCAGCGGGAGGTACTTGGACTTCTGCTCGTGGGTGCCGTAGTCAACGAGCGTCGCGCCGAGAATGCTGAAGTTCGGCACGTTGAGGTGCAGCGGCATCTCGTACGGCAGCGACTCCTCGGTGAACGCGTGCTGGTGCTCGATGGTGAGGCCGAGGCCGCCGTACTCCTCGGGGAAGCAGATCCCGGCGAACCCGCCGTCCCAGAGTTTGCGTTGCAACGCACGATCGTCGATCCAGGTCTGCTCGTCCTCGGCGCGGTCCGGGGGTGGCGCGTCGAGAGGCCGGCGCGGCATGTGCTCGGCCAACCACGCGCGCGCCCGCAGGCGGAACGACTCGACGCTCTCCATCGCTTGGTCAGGCACGCGCGGCCTCCGGCTGGTCGGTGAGCAGGAGCGCAGCGATCCGCTCACGGTGCTGCGCGGGCGTGCCGAGGAGGTTGCGATGGAGCGTGACCCGGCGCAGGTACAGGTGGAGGTCGTACTCCCAGGTGACGCCGATGCCGCCGTGGAGCTGCGTGCACTCCTGGACGATCTCGGTCGCGTGGTCACCGAGATACGACGCGGCGGCGCTCACGATCTCGGGGGCGTCGGGATCGTCGTCCTGCACCGCCCGCGCCGCCAGCTCGGTGACGCCGTGGCAGGCCTCCAACCACATCTTCATGTCGGCGAAGCGGTGCTTGATCGCCTGGTACGACGCCAGGGGTCGTCCGAACGAGTTGCGGTCCGCCAGGTACTCGAGCGTGAACTCGACCACCCGGTCGAGCGCGCCCACCGTCTCCGCGCACTGCAGGACGATGGCGAGCTGCAGCTGACGCTCCACCGCGGCGTCGGCGCCGTCGAGGTCGCCGACCACGCGCGCGTCGGACACCCGGACGCGGTCGAAGCGCACGGTGGCGTAGCGACGGACGAGGTCGACGGAACCGAGGGGTTCGACCGCCACCCCGGCGGCCCCCGCGGGCACCAGGAACTGGGTGACCCCGCCGTCGGTGCGCGCGGTGACGAGCAGCTCGTCCGCCCGCACGGCCGCCTCCACGGGCGTCGAGACACCGTCGAGCACGAACTCGGCGCCGTCGCGCCGCGCGGTGACCCCCCCGCCGGTGCCGTCCCACCCACCGCCGGGGCCGGCTCCGCACCACGCGCCCACGACATCGCCGGCGATGATCCCGGGCAGCACCGCGGACCGGAGCTCGGGCGTGCCACTACGGCTGACCGCGTCCGCGACCACGTTGGTGGGCGCCAGGGGGCCCGGTGACACGAGACGCCCCATCTCCTCGGCGACGATGACGAGATCGAGGACGCCCTCCCCACCGAGGCTGCCACCGCCGTCGGCCTCGGCGACGAGGAGCGACGTCCACCCGAGATCGCAGCCCCGGGCCCACCACCCCCGGTCGAATCCGGCGGGGTCGTCGGCGAGCGCGCGCACGGCGGTGAGCGGCATCTCCTGCTCGAGGAACTTGCGGGTGGTCTCCTGGAAGAACTGCTGGTCGTCGCCGAGCGCGAGGTTCATCGGGACCGAGCGTAGATGAGCGGCGCGGATCGGCGTCCGGGCGGCTCAGAGCAGACGGGTGAGGTGTCCCTCCCAGTAGCGATCCCGCAGGACCCGCTTGTAGAGCTTGCCGTTGTCGCCGCGCG
>DATBBL010000338.1:0-3637 GCA_036271015.1 Acidimicrobiia bacterium | reverse complement strand
CAGCACCAGGCCCACGCCGACGTCGCGGGCGCGCAGCTCGTCGAACAGCGGGCGCGGGTCGCCCAGCTCGACGTGCACGATGCAGCGGTCGGCGCCGGCGTCGGCGAACTCGTCGAGCAGGACGCCGGGGTTGTCGACCATGAGATGGCAGTCGAGGAACAGCTCGGTGCGCTTGCGCAACGACGCCACCACCGGCGGCCCGATGGTGAGGTTGGGCACGAAGTGGCCGTCCATCACGTCGACGTGCAGGAGGTCGGCGACCTCGCGCACCCGCTCGACCTCGGCCGCCAGCTCGGCGAAGTCGGCTGACAGGATCGACGGCGCCAGCTTCATCACCGCCACGCTATCGGCACCCGGATCACTCGGTGCGCTGCAGGGCGAGGACGAACATGCCGTCGGTGCCGGCAGCCTGCGGCAGCAGCAGCGCGCCCCGGCCGTGGGCGATCCACGGTGCACCCGGCGACGGTCGGGCCGCGAAGCCGGGCAGCGCGGCGCGGGCCCATTCGTCGATGCCGACGGTCTCCGCCCGCGTGAGCGTGCACACCGAGTACACGAGCGTGCCACCCGGGCGCACCAGTGGCGCGGCGGCGGCGAGCAGGTCGCGCTGAAGCGCGGCGAGCTCGGCCACCGCGGCCGGTTCCAGCCGCCAGCGGGCGTCGGGGCGGCGGCGCAGCACGCCGATGCCGGTGCAGGGCGCGTCGAGCAGCACCCTATCGCAGCAGCCCTCCCGCAGCGGCGGGCGGAGCGCGTCGCCCACGAGCGGGAACAGCTGCGGCAGGCCGATGCGGTGGCGGACCCCGTCGATCATGCGCACGCGGCCGGCGTCGACGTCGACCGCGGCCACGGCTCCGCTCGCACCGACCCGCTCGGCGATCGCGCTCGCCTTGCCCCCGGGCGCGGCGGCGAGGTCGGCGACCCGCTCGCCGGGCGCGGGGGCGAGCACGGCGACGACGGCCTGGCTCCCCTGGTCCTGTGGCGTCGCCCGGCCCTCGCGCACCGCGGGGAGGCGGGCGGGGTCCCCGATGCCCCGCACCACGAGCGCGTCGGGGACGAGGGCACCGGTCGTGACCTCGACGCCGGCGGCCCGCAGCTCGTCGGCGAGGGCCCCGGCAGTGACCTGGCGCGGGTCGGGGCGGAGGGTGACCGCGGCCGGCTCGTTCATCGCCACCAGGGCGGCGCGTGCGGTGTCGGCGCCCAGCTCGTCGCGGAGGAGCGCCACGAGCCAGTCCGGGTACGACAGCGCCACCGCGTCGTCGGCCGGCACCGGGTAGGGCTGCGGGAGACGCGTCAGCGCGCGCAGGTTGGCGTTCACGAACCCACGGGCCCGAGGTGAACGGGCCCCGACCGCGTCGACCGTCGACGCCACCGCGGCGTGCGGAGGGGTGTCGTGCAGGAGCTGGTAGGCACCCAGCCGCAGCGCGGCGCGGACGGGGGGATCGAGGCGCCGCAGTGGCCGCTTCACCACCCGGCCGAGGAGGTCGTCGAGCCGGCGTTGCGCGCGTACGGAGCCGTAGACGAGCTCGGTGGCGAAGGCGCGGTCGCGATCGGAGAGATCGGACTGCGCCAGCATTGCGGGCACGACCACCTGCGCGAACGCGCCGTCCTCGATCCGCACCAACGCGTCGAGCGCAACCAGGCGGCTGGTCGTCGCCGGTGGGTTCACGTACCGAGCAGCGTGCTCGGCGACCGGCGGCCGGCGAGCCAGGCGTTGGCGGGCATCACCCGGCGGCCCTCGGGTTGCACCTCGACCAGCTCCAGCGCGCCGTCACCGGTCGCGACGCGGGTGTGCCCGAACACGGTGCCCGGGGGCGCGTCGATGCCGGCCGACAGCGGACGCGCCCGCCAGATCTTGAGGCGGGTGCCGTGGTCGGTGGTCCAGGCACCGGGGCGCGGGTTCCCGGCGCGCACGACGCGGGCGAGCTCGGCGGCGGACCGCGTCCAGTCGAGCTCGAACTCCTCCACGGTGAGCTTGTCGGCGTAGGTGGGCTCGCCGGACTGCGGTCGCGGCGTGGTGGTGGGGATGGCCGGGAGCGTCTCGACGAGCAGCTGGGTGCCCGCGGCGACCAGCCGGGCCCGGAGCTCGCCCGCGGTCTCGTGCGAGCCGATGGTGCACACGGTGCGCGAGTACACCGGCCCGGTGTCGAGCCCGGCCTCCAACGCCATGATGCACACGCCGGTCTCGGTGTCGCCGGCGAGCATCGCCCGCTCGACCGGGGCGGCGCCCCGCCACCGCGGCAGCAGCGAGAAGTGCACGTTCACGAATCCCCGGGGCAAGGCGTCGAGCAGGGCCTGCGGGAGGATCTGACCGAAGGCGACGACCACGCCGAGCTCGGCACCGGAGGCGGCGACCTCGTCGATCACCTCGCTCGACCGGTCGGGCGTGCGCACCGGCAGGCCGAGCGCCTCCGCGGCCTTCTTCACCGGGCTCGGGCTCGGATCGCTCCCGCGGCCGCGACGACGGTCGGGCTGCGTGACGACCAACGCGACCTCGTGCCCGGCATCGTGGAGCGCCTCGAGCGCGGGCACCGCATCGGCGGGCGTGCCGAAGAAGACCAGGCGCACCGTCTCGTCCGGCCTACAGGCCGCGGTCGTGACCCGAGCGGGGGGTGGGCTCGTGCGCCCCCATCTCGCGCGTGCGCATGTCGCGCAACGCCTCCTTGCGCACGTCGGGGTCGACGCGGTCGAGCAGCAGCACGCCGTCGAGGTGGTCGATCTCGTGCTGGATCATGCGAGCCATGAGCTCGTCGCCCTCGAGCACGATCTCGGTGCCGTCGAGGTCGAGCCCCCGCATGGTGACGCGCTCGGCGCGGACCACTTCGAACCGGTAGCCCGGCACCGAGAGGCACCCCTCGTCGGAGAGCACCTCACCCTCCCGTTCGACGATCACGGGGTTGATCACGACCGCGGGGCCGTCGCCCTCGTGCAGGTCGAACGTGAACAGCCGCTTGCGCACCCCGACCTGGGGGGCGGCGAGCCCGATGCCGTCTTCGAGGTCCATGGTGTCGTACATGCCGTGCACCAGGGTGACGAGATCGCCGTCGAGCTCCTCGACCTCGCGCGCGCGCTGCTTCAACACGGGGTCGCCGAAGAGCCGCAGCGGGTACATGCCCCCAAGGTACCTGCTCGACCCGCCGGCGACGGAGTGCTCAGACGCGGCGGGGGTCGACGTCGATGCGGAGCCGGCCCCGCGTCCGGGCGGCCTCCACCGCGGGCGCGGCGAGCGCGTCGCACACGGCGGCGACGCTCGGGGCGCGGACGAGCGCCCGGGACCCGTCGGCCACCGGGCCGAGCACGGTGGCGCCAGCCGCGGCCACCGCCGCGCACGCGTCTGCCACCGCCTCCGGCGCGCCACTCAGCTCGGCCAACCCGCCGAAGGGTGGGAACCCGAGCGCGGCCCGACGGGTGCGCTCGGCGCCGGCGACGATCATCGCATCGCCCCGGCGCGCCGCGCGCACCACCTCGTGGTCGGGCAAGCGGGTCTGCAGGAGCACCCGCCCGCGGTCGTCGAGGAGGCGGGCGCCGCGGACGAGGAGCCACAGCGCCTGCTCGGCGGCGCGAGCCCGCGGCGCCAGCAGCTCCTGGTCGAGCTCGAGGTACGCCACCAGACCGGTGGGCGGGGACGCGCCCACCCCGGCGT
>DATBBL010000337.1:0-7659 GCA_036271015.1 Acidimicrobiia bacterium | reverse complement strand
GAGCACGCGGGGGCCTGGCGTCCACTTGACCGGCATGTGCTTGATGCCGCCGATGAAGTTCGACAGCAGCCGCTGCGGCTCACCGGCGAGCTGCATGTCGGGCATGCGCGTCACCAGCTCGGTGAGGATGAGCTTCAGCTCCATGCGGGCCAGGTTGGCGCCCAGGCAGAAGTGCGAACCGCCGCCGCCGAACGCGACGTGCGGGTTCGGGTTGCGCGTGATGTCGAAGACGAACGGGTCGTCCCACACCTCCTCGTCACGGTTGGCGGAGATGTGCCACATGACGACGCGGTCACCGGCCTTGATCGCCCGGCCCCGGATCTCGGTGTCGACGGTCGCGGTGCGTCGGAAGTGCAGCACCGGCGAGCCCCAGCGCAGAACCTCCTCGACCGCGTCGTCGATGCGGCCCTCGGGGTCGCGCTTCAACAGCTCGAACTGCTCCGGATTGGTCATGAGCGCGTGCATGCCGTGCGCGGTCGCGTTGCGCGTGGTCTCGTTGCCCGCCACCGCGAGGAGCAGCATGAACATGTCGAACTCGAGCTCACTGAGCTGCTCGCCCTCGATCTCCGCGTTCAGGAGCTTGGTGACGATGTCGTCGCGCGGGTCGTCGCGGCGGAGCCCGGCGAGCTCGTTGGCGTAGGCGAACAGCTCGACGAAGGCGGTCTGCTGGTCGTTGTCCATGTACTCGGGGTCGCCGGCACCGACCATGCGGTTGGTCCAGTCGAAGAGCTTGCGGCGGTCCTCCTGGGGCACACCCATGATCTCGGCGATGGCCTGGAGCGGCAGCTCGGCCGCGATGTTCTCGACGAAGTCGGCCGATCCGGATTCGATCACGTTGTCGACGATCACGGTGGCGCGATGGCGCAGCGCCTGCTCGATGAGGCCGATCATGCGCGGGGTGAAGCCCTTGTTGACGAGGAGGCGGTACCGGGTGTGCTTGGGGGGATCCATGTCGAGCATGAGGACGCCCCGGGTGTCGAACGGCATGTCGGGGTCCTCGCCGATCGGGTACTGGCCCGACATGATCTGCGTGCTCCCGACCTCCGACGAGAAGGTCGCGGTGTCGCGGTTCACCTCGATGAGGTCGGCGTGCTTCACCACGTTCCAGTAGCCGCCGCCCTTGAGGTCGTCGGGCTGCCAGTACACGGGGTCCTCGGCCCGGAGCCGGGTGAACATCTCATGGTGCTCGAGCCGCACGAAGCGCTCGGGATCGTTGAGGTCGATGCCTTCGATCGTGGTCCGTTCCATCAGGTCCTCCTCCGGCGCGTCCGACCAGGGTATTTGACCTGATGAACCATTTCGGACCCGGCGGCTTCCACACCCTGAGCGATCAGCTGAGGAGCGCCGACGCGGTGCCCGCCTTCAGGCCCTTCTGCGCGATGCCGTCGAGGATCGCCGGCATCGCCTCCACGGTGCCGGAGTGCCCGAAGTGCAGGCTGACGATGGAACCGGCGGCGACGGTGGCCAGGGTGCGTTGCACGACCGCGTCGGCACCGGGGTCGTCGTAGTCGAGGGGATCGACGTCGAAGCCCAGGACGGTGCCGTACCCGGCCTGCGCCGCGATGTCGAGCACCTGCTCACCGGGCGAGACGGTCCCGTCGTCGGTGCCGGACGGACGGAAGAACCTCCCCGGCCCGCCGGTCAGGCGGATCAGGACGTCGCGACAACGCGAGATCTCGTCGAGCATCCCGGCGGGGGACAGCGCCCCGAACGTCGGGTGCGTGTAGGTGTGGTTGGCGAACTCGTGGCCGCCGTCGGCGATGCGCGCGGCCATGGCGGGGTTCGCCTCGAGCCAATTGCCCACGATGAACGAGGTCACGTGCACCTGCTTGCTCGCGAACACGTCGAGCAGCTGGTCGACCAGTCCGAGGTCGCCGTTGGTGTGGAAGGTGAGCGCGACGCGGTCGTGGTCTTTCGGGCCCGACACCACGAACTGGGCCGCGGGCGGCGCGGTGCTGGGCGCTGGCGTCGGGGGCGTGGTGCTGGCCGGCGCGCCGGTGGTGGCGGTGGTCGCCGCGCTCGTGCCCCCGCTGTCGTCGCTGCAGGAGGCGGCGAGGGCGCCCACCGCCAGCGCGGCGGCGCCGAGGAAGCGGCGGCGCCCGAGCGGGGTGGGATCGGCGTCGGCCGGGCTCATCGGGGGTTGACACTAGCCGCGTGGCTCCATGAGGTTAGGTGACCCTAAGTGGCGGGCGGGAGGGTCGAGCGAGGCCGAGGCCCCGGCCGTCGGGCCGACGCGGTGGATGCCGCTCAGGCGGGCTCCATCATGACCTCGTCCACGTAGCACCACAGCCAGTCCTCGTTCGGCTCGAACGACTGGATCAGCGGGTGGTGGTCGGCATGGAAGTGCTTGGTCGCATGCTGGTTCTTCGACTGGTCGCAGCACCCGACGTGGCCGCACGTGAGGCACAGCCGGAGGTGCACCCAGGTGTCACCGATGCGCAGGCAGTCCTCGCAGCCCGTACTGCTCGGCGTGACGTCGCGGATCATGTGCAGGTGCGAGCACGGTGGGTTCATGGCGGCGACAACCTCCTGCGGTGGACCAGGTATTCCGGTCCCAAGTCAGCGCGCGTCGCGCGCGGGGGCTTCGCCCTCGAGCTCGCGCTCGGCGCGGGCCAGTTCCTCCTGCAGCTCGTCGACCGTCTCGACCGGTCCTCTTCCGCGCCGCCCCTGGCCCCACAGCGACACCGCGACGAGCAGGAACGTGATCGGCGTGAGGTACCACTGGTACCGCGTGATGAACGACGCGATGTCGCGCAACGGGTCCGCGAGCAGGTCGCCGACGTAGTAGATGAGCGTGATCCGGACGATGGTCCCGGTGATGTTGAGCGAGAAGAACGCGACTGGGCGCATCTTCGTCGCCCCCGCCAGGAGGCAGACGACGTTGATCGGCCACACCGCGACCACGACGTACGCGGCCCGGCGGAAGAGCCGCTCCACCCGGCCGAGCCACCGTGCGTCGGGCCCCGAGCGGCGTTCGACCCAGCGGATGCCGACCTCGCCGTACCGGCGCCCGAACAGGTAGAACAGCGGGTCGCCGATCAGCTCGCGGATCAGCGCCACGGTCAGGAACAGCTCGCCGGGGACGAGGGGCGCGACCAGCAGCAAGCGGTCGGCCCGGGTGGTGAGCGCGGGCACCAGCTCGGGGGCGTCGGCGACGAGGGTCGGGAAGATCGCGCTCGCGACGATCCCCGCCACCGCGAGCACCGTGACGGGGATCAGGAAGAGCGTGAGGAGCGTCCGCTCAGACAGTCGGACGCCGACGGACACGGTGGTGGTTCAGGTGGGATCGACGTCGGTGAGCTCGATGGCGTTGCCGGCCGGATCGCAGATGAAGGCCGCGCGCACGGTCTTGCCGAAGTCCTCGCGCGAGCCCGGTGGGAGGAGAAACGACACGCCCCGCGCCTCGAGCTCGCGCATGGTGTCGTCCCAGGCGGCGGCGGGCACGTGCATGGCCATGTGCGGGAAGCCGGTGCGGGGCCCCATCTCCTCAACGACGCCGAGGTGCACCTGGGCGTGGCCGAGCTGGAGCCACGCGCCCTCGGTCCCGGGACCGAAGTCGGGCCGGGGGAGCATGGAGAAGCCGAGGACGTCGCGGTAGAAGTCGATGGCGGCGTCGAGGTCGTCGACCATCACGGCCACATGGCTGTAGCCGGCGATGGTGACGGCCGGTGCTGTGGTGGGCACGGCGGGCTCCATTCCGTCGTCGGTCAGAGACCCGAAGCGTATTCCTCCGCCAGCTGCGCGCAACTCTCCACCCGCCGTCGGAACGCGTCGACGTCGGCACCGCCGTCGCCTCGCGCGCCGGCGAGGATGCGGGCGAGCACGCCCTCGAGGATGCACGCCAGCCGCCAGAACGAGAAGGCGACGAAGTACGGGATGGCCGACACGTCACGCCCCGATCGCGCCGCGTAGTGCTCGAGGAGGGCGTCGCGCGTGGTGAAGCCCGGCGTGAGGGTCGGATTGTGGTCATCGGCGCGCAGCGGGTCGCCGGGCTCGGCCCAGGTGGCGAGGACGTACCCGACGTCGGCGCGCGGGTCGCCGAGCGTGCAGATCTCCCAGTCGAGCACGGCCCGGATGTCGCCGTCGGCATCGACCACACAGTTCCCGAGCCGGAAGTCGCCGTGCACGACCGTGCTCTCGGTCTGCTCGGGGATGGTGGCGGCCAGCCGGTCGTGGACACGGTCGATGATCGGGAGATCGCGGGTCTTCGACGCTTCGAACTGGGCATGCCAGCGTTTCAACTGGCGGCGGACGAGCTCGTCGCGCCGGGCGAGGTCGCCCAGCCCGACGGCGTCGACGTCGACGGCGTGGAGGGCGACGAGCGCGTCGACCAGCGACCGGCCCGCGTGGGCGCGCGCGTCCGTGTCGAGCTCACGCTCGGCGGTGGCGGTGTCGTTCAGCACGATGCCGGCGACGTAGGACATCACGTAGAAGGGTGCGCCGATCACGTCCGGGTCCGCGCAGGCGGCCATGGCCTCAGGGACGGGCACTGGTGTCGGGCCGAGCGCGTGGATGATGCGGTACTCGCGGCCCATGTCGTGCGCAGTCGGGAGGACGCTGTGCAGCGGGGGGCGGCGCAGCACGAACTCGCGTCCGTCGGCGTCGGTCATGTGCGCGGTGATGTTCGACTGGCCGCCGGCGATGAGGTCGGCGCGGAACGGAGCGGTGAGACCGGGCAGTGCGACCGCCGCCCAACGCGCGAACGAGTCCAGGTCGATCCCGGTCGGCGCGCCCTCCGCCACTGCTACCGACCCGTGAAGCTCGGTGGTCGCCGCTCGGCGACGGCGGCGACACCCTCGCGGAAGTCTTCGGTGTCGCGCAGGCGCTGCTGCTCGCGCTCCTCGCGCGCCGTCGCTCGCTCCACGCGGCCCGCGAGGTCGCCGCGCATGGTCTCGCGGATCGAGAGCAAGGCCAGCGGTGCCGACGCCGCGATCTCCGTCGCGAACGCGTGCGCCGCGCCACGAACCTGGTCGGCCGCGACGAGGCGGTCGGCGAGCCCGATGCGGAGGGCTTCCTCGCCGCGCACGTCGGCGGCGGTGAACATCAGCTCCAGCGCCCGCTGCTGCCCGACCACCGCGGGGAGCGTCACCGAGATGCCGAACCCCTGGTGGAACCCGAGCCGGGCGAAGTTGCAGCTGAACCGGGTCTCGGGGCTGGCGACGCGGAAGTCGGCCGAGAGCGCGAGCCCGAGCCCCCCGCCGACGGCCGCGCCCTGCACCGCGGCGACGATCGGCTTGCCGTTCGAGAAGATGCGGGCGGCCTGGTGGTACAGGCGGCCCGTGCTGTCGAGCAGATCGCTGCCGCTGAGGTCGGCACCGGCGCAGAAGTTCTTCCCCTCCGAGCAGAGGACGAGGGCGCGGCACTCGGGCTCGTCGTCGAGACCGAGCACGGAGTCGGCCAGCAAGGTGATGACCTCGATGTCGAACCAGTTGTGCGGAGGCCGGTGGATCTCGACGGTTGCCACGTGATGGTCGAGCTCGACGGTGACGGCGGGATCGGTGCTCATCGCCCGCGGACGCTACCGCTTTGGCTTGGTCGCCGGCTGCCTGCCGTCTGACAAAACCCTGACGTTCCCGCGGTTGTGTTGACGACGTGAGCCGAACCCCCTCGGCTCGGTCATCCGCCAGGATCACGAAGGGACCCAGACCATGGACATCAAGAAGCTCGTTGCGACCCTCGCCGTCGCCGGCGCCGTGACCGTCGGCACCGCGGGGGCCGCGTTCGCGGCCGACAGCTCGGCCTCCGGTTCGACGGCACCCTCGGCCCAGACCGGGAAGAGTCATCCCGCGCTCCGGCGCGCGGTGCGCCGCGGTGCGGTGAAGGTCATCACCGACACCCTGGGCGTCACCAGGCAGGACCTGCGCACCGCGCTCGAGGGTGGGCAGACCATCAGCCAGTACGCGACGTCGTTGGGCAAGGACCCGCAGACGGTGAAGAGCGCGCTGGTCACCGCGGCCAGCACCAAGATCGACCAGCTCGTGGCCAACGGGAAGCTGGCGCAGGACCGGGCCGACACCATCAAGGGCAAGGTCCCGACCCGCGTCGACACCCTGATGAACCGCCAGTTCGGTCAGCACGCGCCCGCAGCCCCGCAGAGCTGACCAGGGCCGCCGGGGCCGCACCCACGCCGGCGTCCCACCCGGGGCGATGCCCGCCGGACCCCATCCGGCGGGCACCTCCGCGTCTGCTAAGTTACTGGCCGGTAACTTGCCAAGGAGACGCGCGGTGGCCGATTTCTCGCTCGACCTCAACGAGGACCAGCTCCAGATCCAGAAATGGGTCCACGACTTCGCCGAGGACGTCATCCGCCCGGCGGCCCACGAGTGGGACGAGCGCGAGGAGACCCCGTGGCCGATCATCGAGGAGGCGGCGAAGATCGGCCTGTACTCGATGGAGTTCGGGGCCAACGCGGTCGCCGACGCCACCGGCCTCACGTGGCCGATCGTGAGCGAGGAGATGTGCTGGGGTGATGCCGGCATCACCCTCGCGATCTTCGGCAGCACCCTCGCCGTCTCCGGCATCATCGCCAACGGCACGCCCGAGCAGATCGGGGAGTGGGTACCGCAGTGCTACGGCACCCCCGAGAAGATCCAGCTCGGCGCCTTCTGCGTGAGCGAGCCGGACGCCGGCAGCGACGTGAGCTCGCTGCGCACGCGCGCGGTCTACGACGAGGCGAAAGACGAGTGGGTGTTGAACGGCACCAAGACGTGGATCACGAACGGCGGCATCGCCGACGTCCACGTCGTGGTGGCGTCCGTCGACCCCGGGCTCGGGGGGCGGGGCCAGGCCAGCTTCGTCGTCCCTCCGGGCACACCCGGGTTGCGGATGGGCCAGAAGTTCAAGAAGCACGGGATCCGGGCCAGCCACACCGCGGAGGTCGTGCTCGACGACGTGCGTGTGCCCGGGAGCTGCCTCCTCGGCGGCAAGGCGCGCCTCGACGAGCGGCTCGCCCGGGCCCGTGAGGGTGGGAGCAGCCGGGGCCAGGCCGCGCTGAAGACGTTCGAGGCGACGCGCCCCCTCGTCGGCGCGCAGGCGATCGGCATCGCACGCGCGGCCTACGAGTACGCGCTCGACTACGCCAAGGACCGGGTGCAGTTCGGTCGGCCGATCATCGAGAACCAGGCCATCGCGTTCAAGCTCGCCGACATGAAGACCGAGATCGACGCCTCCCGACTCCTCGTCTGGCGCGCCTCGTGGATGGGCGCAACGGGCAAGCCGTTCGAGAACGGCGAGGGCTCGATGAGCAAGCTGAAGGCGGGGGAGACCGCAGTGCGCGTCACCGAGGAGGCGATCCAGATCCTCGGCGGCTACGGCTACGTGCGCGAGTACCCGGTCGAGCGGTGGCACCGCGACGCCAAGATCTACACGATCTTCGAGGGCACCTCCGAGATCCAGCGCCTCGTGATCGCCCGCAGCGTCTCTGGCCTGCACATTCGCTAGCTGGATCTCTTGAGGTCGCAAAGGAATCTGGCGGTCTCATCCCTACAAATCCCTACTCGTGCTACGGTCGTTCGCCGATGGCCACGTTGCGGGAGCGCAAGCCGGGCGTGTGGGAGATCCGGGTGTTCACCGGTCGCGACACGTCCGGCCGGCCGACCCAGATCAGCCGCACCGTGCGCGGCACCAAGCGCGAGGCGCAGCGTGTCGCCGCGTCGTTCG
>DATBBL010000336.1:0-9199 GCA_036271015.1 Acidimicrobiia bacterium | reverse complement strand
CCGAACACGACGGGGAGGTTGCCGACGACCTGGACCTGCTTGCCGTCCCAGCGCCCCTCGAGCGAGACGGTCACCGGCTTGGTCACGCCGTGCAGGGTGAAATCACCGGTGGCCTCGGTCTTGATCGTGGTACCGGCGGTCGGGACCGCGCTCAGCTCGATCGGCGCGGTGAGCACGAACTTGGCCTCCGGGAATTGGTCCGACTCGAGGCCCTCGCTCCGGATGCGGCCGTCCCGGAAGCTGTTGTCGGAGGTGAGGTCGCGGAGATCGGCGCTGACCGTCACGTCGCTGATGGTCGTGCCGTCGCTCTTCATGGTTCCGGTGACGTTGTCGGTGCGCCCGGTGGCCTCGCTCTCGGAGATGTTGGCGAAGAGCTTCTCCGTGACCCGGTAGCCGACGAAGTTGCTCTGGTTCCCCGGCTTCACCGTCCAGGTGCCGTCGGTCCCGGCGCTGGCCTCACCCGCGACGGTGCTCTCGGTGACCACGGGCGTGTCCTTGATCGCGGCCCGGGGCTCGGGATCGGTCTTCAGGAAGAAGTACCAGCCCGCGAACGCGAGCCCGACGATCACCACGAGGCCGACGACGAGCCACTTCCAGAGACGAAGCACGGACACCCTCCCAGGTGAGGTCGCCCAGGCTACGAGTGAGGTCGTCGAGGCGATCGGGGTCTGTCTCAGGCGGGTCACAGCCGCCGAACCCCGTCGACACCCCTGGTGCGGGGTGGTACGCTTCGCGGTTCATGCGCAGCACCACCTCGACCTTCGTCATCGTAATTTCGTAGCGGGCGCCCAACCCGGCGCCCGCCTCTCGCCGTCCACTCCGTCATCGGGGTCGGACGGTTTTTCATTGCCGGATCGCACTCGAGGAACGTCCGTGAGCTATCAGATCGGGATCATCGGCGGGGACGGCATCGGTCCCGAAGTCGTGGCCGAGGCCATGAAGTGCGTCGACGCCGCCGGTGTCGCCTACGAGTCGGTGCCGTTCGACCTCGGTGGGTCGCGGTACCTCCGCGACGGCGTCGTCCTGGAGCAGGAGCACCTCGACGCCATCAGGGGCCTGGACGCGGTGATGCTCGGCGCGGTGGGCACGCCCGAGGTGCCGCCGGGTGTGATCGAGCGCGGGCTCCTCCTCACCCTCCGCTTCGAACTCGACCTGTACGTGAACCTGCGGCCCTTCGTGGCCGGCCCCAACCGGTTCAACGACGGGGTCGACATGCTCGTCGTGCGGGAGAACACCGAGGGCACCTACGCCGGCGAGGGGGGGTTCCTGCGCAAGGACACCCCGCACGAGGTCGCGACGCAGGGATCGGTGAACACCCGCATGGGCGTGGAGCGGGCGATCAGGTACGCCTTCGACCTGGCGCAGGCGCGGGAGCGCAAGCACCTCACTCTCGTGCACAAGACCAACGTGCTCACCTTCGCCGGTGATCTCTGGCAGCGAGCCTTCGACGCGGTGGCGCCCCGGTACCCCGACGTCACCACCGCCTATCACCACGTCGATGCCGCGTGCATCTACTTCGTGCAGGACCCCGCCCGGTACGACGTGATCGTCACCGACAACCTCTTCGGCGACATCCTCACCGACCTCGGCGGCGCGGTGTCCGGCGGGATCGGGCGGGCGGCGTCGGCGAACCTCAATCCTGCCCGCACCGGCCCGTCGCTGTTCGAGCCGGTGCACGGCTCCGCTCCCGACATCGCCGGCACCGGGAAGGCGGATCCGCGCGCCGCGATCATCTCGGCCGCGATGATGCTGGAGTTCCTCGGTGAGACGGACGCCGCCGCGCGCGTGCAGGCGGCGGTCGAGAAGTCCGACGACGTGAGCGGCACCACGGCAGAGGTCGGCTCTGCCATCGCCGGGAGGATCTAGGAGACGAAGCGCAGCCGTGCTCGGAGAGCGCGGCGAAGCGGAGTCGACCGAGCAAGGAGCGCCCAACATGCCCTTCGAGAAGACCGAGAAGATCTGGATGGACGGCGAGCTCGTGCCGTGGGACGAAGCCCGCGTCCACGTGCTGACGCACAGCCTGCACTACGGCTCGGGTGTCTTCGAGGGCATCCGGACGTACGCGGCGGCCGACGGTCCGGCGGTGTTCCGCCTCACCGACCACATCCAGCGCCTGCTCGACTCCGCCAAGCTCATCGTGATGAGCATCCCGTGGACGCGGGAGCAGCTCGTCGACGCGTGCAAGCTCACCGTGCGCGAGAGCGGCCTCGACTCCTGCTACGTGCGCCCGATCGCGTATCTCGGGTACGGCGAGATCGGGCTCAACCCGCTGCCGTGCGAGGTGAACGTCGCCATCGCGGTGTGGCCGTGGGGCTCGTACCTCGGCGAGGAGAGCCTCGAGGCCGGTGTCCGGATGAAGGTGTCGTCGTGGCGGCGCATGGACCCGAACATCAACCCCGTGGCGGCGAAGGGCACCGGCATCTACATCAACTCGAGCCTGGCCAAGGTCGAGGCGGTGCAGTCGGGGTACGACGAGGCCATCCTGCTGAACACGCAGGGCTTCGTCGCCGAGTGCACCGGCGAGAACCTGTTCATCGTGAAGGACGGCGCGGTGATCACGCCGCCGCTCTCGAGCGGTGCGCTGGGCGGGATCACGCGCGACTCCGTGATGACCATCGCCCGCGACCTCGGCTACCCGGTGCGTGAGGAGCAGCTGCTCCGCCACGACCTCTACCTCGCCGACGAGGCGTTCCTCACCGGGACCGCGGCCGAAGTGGTGCCGATCCGCTCCGTCGACGATCGCGAGATCGGCAACCGGGGGCAGATCACCCGCACGCTCCAGGAGACGTACTTCGCCGCTGTGCGCGGCGAGGTGGAGCGCTACAAGGACTGGTTGGAGTATGTCAACTAACGAGGCCCCCGCCGTACGCGATCCCAGCTGGCCGGTGCGCGTCGAGATCTACGACACGACGTTGCGCGACGGCAGTCAGCTCGAGGGCATCTCGCTCACCGTCGACGACAAGCTGCGCATCGCCGAGCAGCTCGACTGGCTCGGCGTCGACTTCGTCGAGGCCGGCTGGCCCGGAGCCAACCCGAAGGACGACGAGTTCTTCCGGCGCGCGCCGACCGAGCTGCACCTCGACACCTCGACGCTGGTCGCGTTCGGATCGACCCGGCGCGTCAAGGGCAAGGTCGACTCGGACGACACGCTCCGCCACCTCCTCGCCGCGGGCACGTCGACCGTGTGCATCGTGGGCAAGGCGTGGGACTACCACGTGCTCGAGGCGCTCGGCACCACCCTCGACGAGGGCGTGGCCATGGTGTCCGACTCGGTGGCGTTCCTCCACGCCGACGGCCGCGACGTCTTCTACGACGCCGAGCACTTCTTCGACGGCTACCGCCGCAACCCCGAGTTCTCCATGCGCGTCCTCGAGGGTGCCGCGCAGGCCGGCGCCACCCGCCTCGTGCTGTGCGACACGAACGGCGGCAGCCTCCCGGACCAGGTCGAGCACGTGGTGCGCGAGGTGGTCGCCTACTTCGGTGGCGACGTCGGCATCGCCGTCCACCTCCACGACGACGCCGGCACCGGAGTGGCCAACGCGTTGGCGGGCGTCCGCGGTGGCGCCATCCAGGTGCAGGGCACCATCAACGGCTACGGCGAGCGCACGGGCAACTGCAACCTCACGACGATCATCCCGAACCTCACCCTGAAGATGGGGATCGGGACCATCCCCGTCGAAAGGCTGGAACGGCTCACACCGGTCGCTCACCACGTGGCCGAGCTCGTGAACATGGCGCTGAACCCGCAGGCGCCCTACGTAGGCTCGTCGGCGTTCGCGCACAAGGCCGGGCTGCACGTCAGCGCGATCGCCAAGCGGCCCGACGCGTACGAGCACGTCCCGCCGGACTCCGTGGGCAACGGAACCCGCTTCGTGGTGTCGGAGCTCGCCGGCAAGAGCACGCTGACCATGAAGGCCCGGGAGCTCGGCCTCACCCTCGACGGCCCGCAGCTCAACGACCTGATCGACACGCTGAAGCGGATGGAGCACGACGGCTACCACTTCGAGGTGGCCGACGCGTCACTCGAGCTCCTGATGCGGAGGGCCGGAGGGTGGGAGCAGGACTGGTTCGAGGTGGAGTCGTTCCGGGTCATCACCGACGACGACGACCCGTTCACCGCGCCCGGCGGGGTCACGACCGAGGCCACCATCAAGGTGCACGTCGGTGGTGAGCGCGTGATCGCCACCTCCGAGGGCAACGGTCCGGTGAACGCGCTCGACACCGCGCTGCGCGCTGGGCTCGGAGACCGGTATCCGGCGCTCGCCTCCGTGCACCTGACCGACTACAAGGTGCGGGTGCTCGACACCGCCAAGGGCACGGGGGCCATCACCCGGGTGCTGGTCGACTCGACGAACGGCGACCGCAGCTGGACGACCATCGGCGTGAGCGAGAACATCATCGAGGCGTCGTGGCAGGCGCTGTACGACTCGTTGGTGTACGGCTTGCTCGTGGGCGACGGCGGGCGGTAGCACTCCACCATGCCCACCGACCCCTTCGTCTCACCCGAGCTCCCGGACCTTCCCCGTCAGGAGACCAACCTCGCGCCCGGGGTGCACCTGCCGGCGGCCAAGGGGTGGCGAGCCGACCGGCCCGGCGACCTCGTCGCCGGACAGCCCACCGGCACCCTGCTCGGCCGGCCCGGCCCCAACGTCGGGTACGCGCTCACGCTCGCGGAACGCCTGGCCGACCGCATCTCGCTCGCGCCGCACGAGTCGTCCCACGACGCGCTGGCGGTCGTCGCCGAGCTGGGCATGAAGCGGGCGGCGTCGTTCGGGCGCGCGCCGACCATGGCCGATGTCGAGGCCGCGGCCACGCTCCTCGGCTACCTGGGCGAGGTCGATCCGGGGTTCGCCACGTGGCGGGCCACCACCGTGCACGGCGCCGACCACGAGTACGGGGTCCGGCGGGCGATGGTCGACGCGGTCCCCGACGCGGTCCTGCGTCTGCCGCCGCAGGTCGCCGGCCTGCTCGACGAGTTCCGCACGTCGCTCCGACACCACCTCGACCGCTGACGCCGCGCACCGCCCGTACGCATGATCCGTGTCCGGTTCTCGCCCGCGCCCACCGGGTCGCTGCACATCGGCAGCGCCCGCACCGCGCTCTTCAACTGGCTCTATGCCCGCCACCACGGCGGCGTGTTCCTGCTCCGCATCGAGGACACCGACGTGGCGCGCAGCCGCGACGAGTGGGTCGTCGGGATCCAGGAGACGCTCCGGTGGCTCGGCATCGACTGGGACGAAGGGCCGATCCTCCAGAGCTCACGGTTCCCGGTGTACCTGGCTGCGGCCGACCGGCTCCTCGCCCAGGGTGACGCGTACGAGTGCTACTGCACCGAGGAGGAGGTGCGCGAGCGCAACGACGCCGCGGTCGCGGCCGGTCGCGCGCCGGGCTACGACGGTCGCTGTCGGGCCTTGACCCCGGACGAGCGGGTCGCGCTCGCGGCCGAGGGTCGCCCGCGCACCATCCGCTTCCGCACGCCCGACCACGGCGTGAGCAGCTTCACCGACCTCATCCGCGGCGAGGTGCGGGTCGACTGGTCACTCATCCCCGACTTCGTGATCGTGCGGTCCGACGGCGCCCCCATCTTCTTCCTGGCCAACGCGGTCGACGACCTGGAGATGGGGATCACCCAGGTCATCCGGGGCGAGGACCTCATCGACTCCACCCACCGGGTGCTGGCGCTGCGGGCCGCGCTGGGCGCGACCGATGTGCCGGAGTACGCCCACCTGCCGCTCATCGTCGACGTCGAGTCGCGCGCCAAGTTGTCGAAGCGCCACGGCGCGGTCGCGCTCGAGGACTTCCGCGACGACGGATATCTCCCCGAGGCGCTCATGAACTACATCGCGTTGCTCGGGTGGGCACCGGCCGACGACGGCGACGAGGTGCTCGACGCCGACGCACTGGTCGCGGCGTTCGATCTCGACCGGGTGACTCACGCCGCCGCCGGCTTCGACCGGGCGAAGCTCGACTGGCTGAACGGCGAGTGGATCCGGCGCCTGACGCGCGAAGAGCTCATTGCGCGGGTCGAACCGCTCGCCCGCGCCCGATTCGGCGACGCGTACGACGCGGCCGTGGTCGACGGGGCCGTCGGGATCGCGCAGGAGCGCGCGGTGACCCTGGAGCAGATCGTCGACCAGATGGCTTTCCTGTTCGTCGACGAGGCCGACTTCCGCATCGCCCCCGATTCGCAGGCGGTCGTCGAGCGGACCGACCGCATCGGCGAGGTGCTCGATGCAGTCATCACGCACGTCGAGCTGTGCGACTGGACGGTCGACGCGGTCGACTTCCGCGCCGCGCTCACCGCGCTCGGGCTCTCGAAGAAGGAGATCCGCGGCGCGATGCCGGCGCTGTACGCGGCGGTCGAGGGCCTGCCCCGGGGCCTGCCGCTCTTCGATTCGATGCACCTCCTCGGGCGGAACCGCACCCTCGCCCGGCTGCGCGCCGCCCGCAACCGCCTGCCCTGAGCGAGCCGGGTGTCCCGGCGAGGAGCGAACGGCCACTTCAGGAGCCGTGATCGGGGGAGCCGTCCGCTAGTCTGGCGGGACCTTCGGGGGTGGTGTAATCGGCAACACAACAGGTTCTGGCCCTGTCATTGGGGGTTCGAGTCCTCCCCCCCGAGCCCGCAGCAAGGCACCGTGCCCAGCGGTTTTGGCCCCGTCGTCTAGTGGCCGAGGACGCCGCCCTCTCAAGGCGGTAACGGCAGTTCGAATCTGCTCGGGGCTGCAACACGGAAGCCCGGCTCCCGGAAACTTCGGAGCCGGGCTTCTGCGCGTGACCGGCGCGCTCGCGGTCGCGCTCGATGGACGCGCAGTTCGGTAACGGTGCAGGTGAGCGCGTGTTTTTCGCGTGCGTCATCGTGGCGACGCGCATCTCCTGCTCCAGGCGCGATCGACGCTTGCGCGCGCTCCGCGCGCCGCGATATCCACCACTTCGCGTGTGTGCTGTCGTACCCTCCTCCGGTGTCGCGCGCATGCGCGTGCATGCGTGTGCACGCGAGATCACGCAAGACGACAAGCGGGTATCACAACAGAACGAACAGCGATTCGAGTCGGCGTCATGGTGCACACGCGCGCCGCGCGACGTTGAAGTGCTTGACGAATCGTTGTAAATGCGTTCAACTTCCTGAGAACACGCACACATTTCGGAGGCCAGCGTGAACAAGTCAGAGCTCGTCGACAGCATCGCGGAGGGGGCCGGGCTCAGCAAAGCCGACGCGGAGCGCGCGCTGAACGCGCTCATCGATTCGGTCCAGGCCGCGGTCGCGAACGACGACAAGGTGACACTCCCCGGTTTTGGTTCCTTCTCCCGCTCCTCGCGCGCAGCCCGTACCGGGCGCAATCCGCGCACGGGTGAGCCGGTCCAGATCGCGGCGTCGAAGGGCGTGAAATTCTCTGCAGGAGCAGCCTTCA
This sequence comes from Acidimicrobiia bacterium, assembly GCA_036271015.1. Taxonomy (GTDB): domain Bacteria; phylum Actinomycetota; class Acidimicrobiia; order IMCC26256; family DASPTH01; genus DASUAS01. The sequence continues at coordinate 1,790 of DATBBL010000336.1, read as the reverse complement.
AGTCAGCCGTGAACAAGTAGGTCAGGCTCCCGCCGTACCTACGCACTGAAGAATCCCTAGCGAAAGGTGGTGACCGTGCCTCCCGCAAAGAGACGCACAGCACGGAAGACAGCGGCGAAGAAGACGACGGCCCGTAGGCCGGCCAAGCGTCGTACTGCGAAGAAGTCGACGGCGGCACGGAAGCCGGCCAAGCGTCGCTCGACCAGGAAGGCCGCGGCGAAGAAGGCCCCGGCCAAGCGTCGGACCGCCAAGAAGTCGACTGCGAAGCGGGCCCCGGCCAAGCGTCGGACCACGAAGAAGGCAGCGGCGAAGAAGGCGGCGACGACTCGTACCGCCAAGAAGGCCACCCGCAAGCGGGCGGCGAAGAAGGCGGCGACGACGCGCAAGCGCACCACGCGCAAGGCCGCGGCGAAGAGAGCGCCCGCGAAGCGTCGGACCGCCAAGAAGTCGACTGCGAAGCGCGCGCCGGCGAAGCGCCGCGTGACCAAGCGCCGGTAGTCGGCAACACCGAGCACGGCGAAAGGGGCCCTCCGGGGCCCCTTTCTCGTTTCAGAGCTCCACGATGAGCTTGAACTCCTCGCCGCCGGCGGCGGCGACCTCGACGCGGATGCGCGCTTCGAACGCGGCGCGCTGCGCGTCGGCGTTGGGCCCGTCTTCTTCGATGCCCATCGTCGAGCGCCATTGGCTGTGATGGCAGAGCAGCGCGGCGACCTTCGCGTCGACCGCAGTGTCGTCGACCACCTCGACGTGATCGACGTCCTGCGCCTCGAACAGGAGGAGCCGCGACGGTCGGTGCGGGGTGCCGGCCCCGGGAAAGAAGTGCGGGTCGCGCGCCGCGACGATGCCCTCGATGAGCAGCTCGCCCGCCCGCCGGTGGTCGGGGTGGAGCCGGTACCGCTTCCACGGGTCGTGGCCCAGCACCAGGTCGGGACGGGTGGCGCGCACGAGCGCGCAGACCCGCTCGGTGGTGCCGCGGTCGGTCGCCAGCTCGCCGTCGACCGCGCCCACGAAGTGGACGCCGGCGGCACCGAGGACCCGGGCCGCCGCCCGTTGCTCCTCCTGCCGGGTGGTGACCAGGGCGGCCAGGTCCGCGGCCGGATCCCACGTGCCCTTCGAGCCGTCGGTGAGGACCGCGAGCTCGACGTGGGCGCCGGCGCGTGCCCAGTGTGCCAACGACGCCCCGCACCCGAACTCGATGTCGTCCGGATGCGCGCCGATCGCCAGCACCCGCGACGGGATCCGTCCCTCATGCACCGTCACGGTGTGGGCGTCGCCTCGAGGTCGGCGGCGAGCTCCACCAGGTCGTCGGGGACGTCGACGTCGAACGCGAGGTCGGCGTCGCGCACCACGCGGAGCCCGAGTCCGAGCCGGCGCGCCTCGGCCGCGTGGCGACGGAACGATCCGGGTCCGTAGGCGAAGCGGAAGTCGGCGCTCGACGGCACCGACAGCACCGGGGTGCCGTCGTCGCGGTGGCAGGGGACAAGGGCGACGACAGGTTGCGAGGCGTCGCGGGTGAGGTGATCGAGATCGTGCGCGCGCGGGAGATCGGCGTGGGCGACGACCACGCGGCTGCACCCGCGCGCACGGAGGTGGTCGCGTCCGATGGTCGCGGCGGCGTCGAGCGAGCCCGGATCGTCGAGCACGTCGAGGTCGAGGTCGGTGGCCCACCTGCGCACGTCGGGATCCGAGGACACCACGACGATCGACAGGACGCCCGCGGCGTGGACGACCTGCTCGGCCCAACGGCGACCGAGCGCGGCGCGTTCGGCACTGTCGAGCGATGCGGCGAG
>DATBBL010000335.1:0-6580 GCA_036271015.1 Acidimicrobiia bacterium | reverse complement strand
CCGCCGAGCAGGACCGCGGGCTCGGTGCCGTCCCACACGAAGTAGAGGCCGATCGGGCCCCGGACCTCGAGCTCGTCGCCGACCTCCACCACGTCGTGGAGGAACATCGACACCTCACCGTCCTCGAGCCGCTCGACCGTGAGCTCGATCTCGCCGGTCCCGTCCGGTGCCGACGCGACCGAGTACGAGCGCGACGCGGTGTAGCCGTCGGGCGCGGTGAGTCGCACCACGTAGTGCTGCCCGGCGCGGTACCCGGTCGGTGCGCTGAGCGCGAGGCGGAAGGTCTTCGCGGTGGGCGTCTCGTCGCGGACGGCGAGCACCGTCGCCGTCTGCCACGTGGCCGCCACCCTCAGTCGCCCTGGTAGCGCTGCTCGAGCCAGGGATCGCCGCGGTCGTGATAGCCGTTGCGCTCCCAGAACCCGGGTTCGTCGTGGTCGAGCACGCGCAGGCCGCTCACCCACTTGGCGCTCTTCCAGAAGTACAGGTGGGGGACCAGGAGGCGCGCAGGCCCACCGTGGTCGCGCGGGAGCGGTTGGCCCTCGGCCATGAACGCGACCCACGCCTTGCCGTCGGTCACGTCGGCGAGCGGCAGGTTGGTCGTGTAGCCGGTCGACGAGAACGCGAGCACGTGCGTGGCCGCGGGGAGCGGGCGGGCCGCCGCGAGCAGCGTGTCGACCGACACACCCTCCCACTCCATGCCCAACTTCGACCACGTGGTGACGCAGTGGATGTCGCCGTGGTACGCCGACGGCGGGAGTGCGTGCATCTCGTCCCACGTCCACGTGGTCGGCTGTTCCACCAGGCCCTCGACGGTGAAGGTCCACTCCTCGGGTTTGATCTTCGGCGTCACCTCGGCGGTGAGCACCGGCCACTGCCGGCCGGTGTCGTACTGGCCGGGTGGGAGCCGCGGATCGCGGGTCGCCTGGCCCCGCCCCTTGAAGCCACGGGTGAGTTTCATGCTCGACCTCCTCCGGTCGACGACGCGGTGGACGGGCGCGGGGGTCCCGCCTGCGTGTGCTCCGCACCGGGCGGGTCCACCGCCCACTCCGGTGGCTGTTCCCACGCCTCGCCGTAGACCAGCTCGGCGATCGGTCGGCGACGAACCGGCCCGTGATGGCCGGCCGGCTTGCCGATGGTGATGGTGGCGGCGAGGAAGATCTCCTCGGGCACGCCGAGCAGCTCCTTCAGCTGGGCCTCGACCGCGTAGTGCCAGCCGGTCAGCACCCCGCCGTAGCCGAGGGCACGGGCGGCCAGGAGCAGGTTCTGGCACGCCGGATAGACGGATGCGCCCTCGAACGGCGTCGGCTCGCGGTACCGCACCAGGGCGGGGAGCACGAGCACGGGCACGCGGTCGAACTCGTCGACGTAGCGCTGCATCGCTCGGGCCATGCGCGCCTTGGGAGAGTCGTCACGAGCGCCCGAACCCTCGTCGTAGCGGTCGGTGACCCGCTTGCCACCCCACGCGCGCCGCGCGCCCTCCGCGATCATCGACTTGGCTGCACGCGCGTTCGGACCGTCGGTGAGGACCAGGAAGCGGAAGGGCTGGCGGTTCGAGCCGCTCGGCGCGCGGGTCGCTGCGAACAGCATGGCGCGCAGGGCCTCCGGCGGCACCGGGTCGTCGGTGTAGTGGCGGATGGCGCGCGTGCTGGTGAGCCCCTCCAGCATGCCCACGCGGTCCGCCGGCAGTGGGGTCGCGCTCAGGTCACTCATGGGTGCCACTCCGGGTCGCGGCGTTCGACGAACGCCCGTGGTCCTTCATCACTGTCCGGGTGGGACCAATGGCGCTGCACCCAGTCCCACCCGTCGGCCATGGCCTCGGCGACGACCCCCTCCTCGAAGCGTCGGTACACCGCTCGCGAGCGGCGCACCGCCTCGGGCGACGCCTCCGCGATCCAGCCCGCCAGCTCGTGCGCACGCGGGAGCAGCTGGTCGGCGGGCAGCACCTCGCTCACCAATCCGAGCTCCCGCGCCTGCTGCGCGTCCCAGCGCTCGTGCCGGCCGAGCAGCACCATCCTGGCCAGCATGCCGAGCGGGACGCGCAGCCCGAGCGACGGCGCCTCGATCCCACTCACCTGCCCGACGCCCACGTGGGGATCGGTGAACCACGCGTCCTCGCTGGCGATCACGATGTCGGCATCGGCCACGTAGTGGAGGCCGCCGCCCGCGCACACGCCGTTCACCGCCACGACCACCGGGACGTCGAGCCGGCGGCCCGGCAGGAAGCACAGCTCGTCGTCGATCCCATCGCCGAGCGGGCTGCGCTCGCCGTCGAGGACTCCCATGTCGGCACCGGCGCAGAACCCCTTCCCCGCGCCGGTGAGGACGACGCAGCGGACGGACCGGTCGTCGCGCACGTGCGTCCAGAGGTCGCCCATCTCCCGTCGCATCGGGTCGTCGAAGGCGTTGCGCTGCTCGGGTCGGTTGAGCGTCACGGTCAGCACGTGGCCGGTCTGCTCGACGAGGACGCTCTGCAGGTTCATCCGACGGCACGCTACAACGCGCCGGTGGGGCCGATCCGGGGTGCGCCGGGTGCGGCGGCGTCCCGCGCCGGACGTGGCTAGTGTCGCTCGGCAGGCAGCGAGGGGCCGCATCGATGGAGCTCATGGAGGCCAGTGTCTACGTCGGCGACGGCGCGCTCGAGGTGCGCGACGTCCCGGTCCCGGAGCCGGGCCCCGGTGAGGTGCTGATCGAGATCGCGCAGTGCGGCATCTGCGGCACCGACCTGCATTTCGTCCTCGAGCGCATCGCGCGCCCGGGCACGGTGCTCGGTCACGAGTGGTCGGGCACCATCGCCGCGCTCGGCCCGGACGTGGATGGTTGGTCGGTCGGCGCGCGCGTGGTGTGCGGCCCCGAACCCGGGTGCGGCGAGTGTCGAGCGTGCGTGCGGGGTCGGCCGTCGGTGTGCCTGCGTCGGCCCCCGGTCGACCACCTGTCGTTCCGCGGTGCCTTCGCCCGGTACGTCGTGGCGCCCGCCGAGCAGCTGCTCGCGCTACCGGACGATCTCCCGGCGCGCGCCGCCGCACTCACCGAGCCGACCGCGGTCGCCATGCACGCGGTGACCCTCTCGGGCGCGACGCCCGCCGACCGGGTGCTCGTGACCGGCGGCGGACCGGTCGGGTTGCTGGTGACCGCGGTGCTGCACGCCCGGGGCATCGACGACGTCACCGTCTCCGAGCCGGCGCCCGCCCGCCGCGAGCGCGCGTTGCAGGTCGGCGCGGCCCGTGTGGTCACGCCCGACGAGCTCCCCCGGCCGAGCATGGGGTCGCCCGTGCCCGAGCCCTTCAGCGTGGTGTTCGAGTGCTCGGGGAATGCGGCCGCGGGCGAGTCGGCCATCGAGCAGCTCGACTTCGCCGGCGTCTGTGTGCTGGTGGGGACCGGTCACGACTACCCCCGCCTCAACCACAATCGGGTGATCGTGCTCGAGAACACGATCCTCGGCTCCTACAACTACGACGCCGACGGCTTCGCGGCGGCGCTGGCGCTGTTGGCGTCGGGGGCGATGCCGCTCGACGCGCTCGTGGAACCGGTCGACGTGTTCCTCGACGAGCTCCTGCCCGTCATGCAGCGTTGCGCCGCCGGCGAGCTGCCGGGCAAGGTGATGGTCCGTCCGCGACGATCGGGGGAGTCATGAGCGACGACGAGAGATTCGCACCACGGTTGAACCACGTGGCGATGACCATGGCGCCGGAGTCGCTCGACGATGCCGGGCGCGCCGAGATCAGGGCGTTCTACGGCGACGTCTTCGGCTGGACCGAGGGTGACAACAGCGGCGAGTCCGGGAACCCGCTCATCATGATGACGGGTGAGGTGATGCAGTTCGTCTACCTGCTCCCCGGCGACCCGGCGCTGGCGTGCCCGACGCTCGACCATTTCGGCCTCCAGGTCTCCTCGGTCGACGAGATCGAGGCCATCGTCGCCAAGGCCAGGGCGTGGCAGGAGAAGGACGACCGGGTCACGATCATCGACGTGAAGGCGCGCGAGTCCGAAGGGCCGCGTGGCGGCTACGTGCTGACCAGCGCGTACATCGGGTACCTCCTCCCGATGATGGTCGAGCTGCAGCACCTCGCGCTCACCTCGTGACCGTCTCGTCGAACGCGCGGTCGATCCCGCGCACCATCGCCGACGTGTTCGCGCCGGTCCTCGCCGACGACCCCGGCCGCGAGGCCCTGGTCACCCGCTCCGGGCGCTGGTCGTACGCAGAGCTGGACCGCCTCGCCGCCCGTGCCGCGCACGCGCTGCGCACTCTCGGCGTCGGGCGCGGCGACCGCGTCGCCGGCGCGCTCCCGAACGACCTCGACGTGATCCTCGCCTTCCACGGTGCGATGCGCATCGGCGCGATCTGGGTGGGGCTCAACCGCGCCCTCGCGCCACCCGAGAAGCGGTACCTGCTGGATGACAGCGGCTCGTCGCTCCTGCTCTGCGACGACGCGACCGCGCAGCAGGTGGCAGGCGGCGCCGCGCCGCGGGTCGTGGTGCTCGAAGAGGGCGCGGGGGAGTGGCACGACGCGCTGGCGGCCGCGCCCGATGCGCCGTTCGACGCCGACGTCGACCCCTACGCGCCGGCGGGCATCGCGTACACCAGTGGTACGACCGGGTACCCCAAGGGCGCAGTGCACAGTCAGTACAACCTGTTGCTCCCGGGCGCGATGCTCGTCGCCAGCCGGGGCTACGGCGCCGGGCTGCGCAAGGGCGACTTCCTGCCGTTGACCATCCTGAACATGCAGGTGCTCACGACGCTGCTCACCGCGCAGGCGGGTGGGTGCTCGATCGTGTTCGACCGGAGCGACGCGGCGGGGGTGGCCGAGTGGATCCGCACCGAGCGGGTCAACACGTGGAACGGCCCGCCCGCGCTGATCCACTCGCTCGCCGGTGACGCCGCGGTCGTGCCGGACGACCTCGCAACCCTCGACGAGGTGTGGAGCGGCGGCGGCGACTGCCCCGAACCGATGCGCGCCGCGTTCGAGCGGAAGTTCGCCAAGCCGGTGCTCGCCACCTACGGACTGAGCGAGGCGCCGACGGTGGTGTCGATCGATCCGCCTGACGGCACGCACGTGCCCGGCGGCAGCGGGCGGCCGCTGCCCCACCTCGCGGTGCACGTGGTCGACGACGAGATCTGCCTCGCGCCCACCACCACCGGGGAGTGGGCCGGCGTCTACCGACCGATGCTCGGGTACTGGCAGCGAGACGACGCCACCGCGGAGACGCTCCGCGGCGGTCTGGTCCACACCGGCGACCTCGGGTTCGTCGACGACGCCGGCTTCGTGCACATCCGTGACCGCAAGAGCCTGGTGATCATCCGCGGCGGCGGCAACGTCTACCCGGCCGAGATCGAGCGGGTGCTGCACGAGCGGCCCGAGATCGAGGCGTGCGCGGTGGTCGGCCTCCCCGACGAGCGCCTGGGCGAGCGGGTCGCGGTCGCGATCCAACTGCGCGAGGGCGCGACCGCCGACGAGGAGGAGCTGCGCGCCCACTGCCTGGCCAACCTGGCCAAGTACAAGGTGCCCGAGCGCTGGCTGTTCGTGGACGGCTTCCCCCGGAACTCGATGGGCAAGATCCAACGCCGCGAGCTCCTCGCCCTCTTCACCCCCTGACCCCTCGACCCCTCGATTCCTCGGTGGGGATCGGGTGGGTCAGACGCTGCGGAGGGTGCCGCCGTCGACGGCGAGGGCGGCTCCGGTGATCCAGCTGGCGGCCTCGCTGGCGAGGAACAGCACCGCGGCCGCCACCTCGTGCGGGTCGCCGAAGCGACCCATCGCCACGGGGTCCTTCTCCATCATCTTCGCCATCACCTCGTCGGCGGTGACCCCCTGGGCCTCCGCCGCCGACGCCGCGGTGTCGTTGATCGCCTCGGTGATGGTGACGCCCGGGATCACGCAGTTGGCGAGCACGCCCTGGGCGGAGAATGCCCGCGACAAGTTCTTGGAGTAGTTGAGCAGCGCCGCCTTGGCCGCCGAGTACGGCCCGAAGTAGGGACCCGGCTCGACGCCATACGTGGACGACAGGCTCACGATGCGGCCCCATCCGGCCTCGAGCATCATCGGCAGGCAGGCCGTCGTCATCCGCACCGACGAGAAGAAGTTGAGCTCGAACCCGTGTGCCCAGTCGGCGGGCGTCAGCTTCTGCAGCCGGACCGGGTCGCCGCCGCCGCCGGCGTTGTTCACCAGGATGTCGAGCCGCCCGAGCTCGTCGACCGCCCGCTGCGCGATCAACGGCGCCGCGTCGTGCTCGAACAGGTCGGCGACGACCTGCACGACCCGCACACCGTGCGCGGCAGCCTCGTGGGCGGTCTTCTCCAGGGCCGACTCCGTGCGGGCGTTCAACACCAGGTGGGTGCCCTCCCGCGCGAAGTCGAGCGCGATCTGGCGGCCGATGCCGCGGCTGGCACCGGTGACGATCGCGACGCGGTCGCGCAGCCCGAGCTCCATCAGCTCTCCGTGGCGACGCGCTCGGCGTAGGCCATGGGCAGCAGCTCGACGAGCTGACCGTCGGGGTCGCGCACGAAGATGCCGCCGCCGATGTCGGTGTCGGTGAGCACCTCGCCGCCGTGCTGCTCGACGAGCGCACACGTCGCCGGGATGTC
>DATBBL010000334.1:0-20670 GCA_036271015.1 Acidimicrobiia bacterium | reverse complement strand
ACGCGACCATGGGCGAGACGCGCGCACGCAACTACGTGTTCCGCATCCGCGACCTCGACCACTGGCGCGCGTTCATGGGCGGCTGACCACGGCAGTGGTCGAGCTCGTCGCCGGGCGCATCGACGACCCCGACGCGGCGGTGCTGGTCGGCGCGTTGCTCGAGGACCTCGCCGGGCGGTACGGCGGCCGTGACGCGTTCCACCCCGATCCCCGGTCGCTGGCACCGCCCGACGGCGTGTTCGTGCTCGCCCGCCTCGACGGTGTGCCCGTCGGTTGCGGCGGGTTCCGCCGCTTCGCCGACGGGGTGGCCGAGATCAAACGCATGTACGTCGCTCCGGAGGCACGCCGCGGTGGCGTCGCCACCGCGGTGCTCGAGGACCTCGAGACGCGCGCCCGTGCGCTCGGCTACCGCAGCATCCGCTTGGAGACCGGCACCAACCAGCCCGAGGCCATGGCGCTGTACCAGCGGGCCGGGTACCGGGCGATGGTGCCCTACGGGCACTACCGCGACTCGCCGATGAGCCGCTGCTTCGAGAAGGATCTCGGCCCATGACCACCTCTTCTCCCTCGAGCGGCCCCACCGCCGACCGCGACCTCTTCCTCCACGAGTTCATCGACATCAACGGCATGTACCAGTGGGACTACATGGAGCACACCCGCCAGCAGTCGGGCGACGAGAAGGTCGACTTCGAGCTCCTCGGCACCTGGTACACGATGGGGATCACCGCCCGGTGGCCGCAGGTGGTGAACATCTGGGAGATCCCCGGCGGTTGGGACGGCTGGTACGGCAAGGTCGACCGGCTCGGGCTCAAGCGGGCGACCAACGTGACCCTCAATGCGTGGTGGAAGCAGGCGTTCGAGTACCGGTCGGGCGGGTTCGACCGCCTGCTCGCCGCCGCCCCCGGCTGCCCCACCATGGCGTCGCTCGCCGCCGACGACGTGCGGGGCTCGCTGTTCGTGCACGAGCTGAGCGAGGTGCGGCCCGGCGCCGCGCTCGACTACCTGGCCGCGGTGCGCGAGGAGCGGGTACCGCTGCTCGAGGAGTACGGCCACCGGCTCGTCGGGCTCTACGAGGTCATGATGAACGACTACGAGGTGTGCACGGTGTGGGCCACCGACGCCGACGCGCACGTCCGCGCCGCGAAGGCGCGCGACATCGCGCGCGGCCTGGCGCGACCGTCCGAGGGCGTGGACGGGGACGACCGGTTCGAGGCGTGGCATGCGCACGCCCGCACGTGGTGCACCCGGTGGCGTGAGGAGCTGATGACCCCGCACGTCGGCACGCTCTGCGCACCGGCGGAAGCCCCCCTCGACGACAGCGCCGGCGCCTGATCCCGACCTCCCCCCGCCCCCGAACTTGCGTCACTTCACGTCGGCGGGCTCAACCGGTCGTTGCAAGAAGCTCGTTGAGCTTCTCGGATGGTTTCATCCAGTCGAGGGTTTGTCGAGGGCGCCCGTTGAGTTGTGCAGCGACGGCGTCGAGGTGCTCTTGGCTGTGCCCCGACAGAGGTGTGCCTTTGGGGAAGTATTGACGGAGCAGTCCGTTGGTGTTCTCGTTCGAACCGCGTTGCCAGGGTGAGCGCGGGTCGCAGAAGTAGACGGCGATGCCGGTGTCGACGGTGAACTGGGCGTGTTGGGCCATCTCGGGACCCTGGTCCCAGGTCAACGAGCGGCGGAGATGTTCGGGCAGGGTCGTGATCTGAGCGACGATCGCGGTCCGGACGGTCTCGGCACGCTGATTCGCGACTTTGGCGAGCATGACGTAACGGGTGGAACGCTCGACCAGCGTCGCGATCGCGGAGCGGCCGTCTTTGCCGATGATCAGATCGCCTTCCCAGTGACCCGGCACCGCCCGGTCTTCGACCTCGGCCGGACGCTCCGAGATCATGACCATGTTCGGGATCCGGCCGCGTCGCTCGCTACGACCCTGGGGTCGGCGTCGCGCCCGGCCGCTGCGAAGACAGCGAGCCAGCTCCCGGCGCAGTTCCCCACGACCCTGGACGTAGATCGACTTGTAGATCGTCTCGTGAGACACGGACATGCTCGTATCTCCAGGATGCTCCGCACGTAAACGGCGAGCGATCTGCTGCGGTGACCACAACACCTCGAGCTCGGCGATCACCCGCCGACACAACACCGGGTTCGCCGCCAACTTCGTGGGCTTCGGTCGCCGGGCCCGTTCCCCGGCCCGACGATGCGCAGCCATCGGCGCGTACCCGCCCCGGCCACCGTTGGCGTGCACCTCCCGCGACACCGTCGACGTCGCCCGACCGATCCTCGCCGCGATCGCCGTGAACGACTCGCCGAGCTCAAGACCGACACGGATCTCGACTCGCTCATCGAGCGACACCCTCGCCGGCGACGGCTCCCACCGGATATCACTCCGCCGCACTCCACCCAACGGGTTGAGCACCGCTGCGACCACCGAGTTATGGCGACCAACCTCCCGGCCGATCTCTCGATAACTCCGACCCTCCGCCGCCAACCGCACCATCCGACGACGCAACCCCGCGTCGATCCGTCTCCACTCCCGCTTCACCACCACAACCTCCCGACGAGCTACCAGATCCTGGTCAGCTCACCGACTCGTTGCAGCGATCCCTTGAAGCCGCCGTCGTATATCGCGGGCGGCTGACGCAAGTTCGCGGCCCGGAGCTACGGCACCAGGTCATAGCGGGCGGCGACGAAGGCGAAGAGCGCGAGGCCCACGGTCGACGCCGCCAACACCGCGTACTGCGCCCGGCGGGACCAGCGCTCGAGGATCTGCCCGGCGCCGACGAACGGCGGGAAGCACTCGTTCGCGTAGCGACCCACCCCGACCATGCCCAGCTGGAACGACGGCACGAGGTAGAGCACCCCGAACACCAGCCACGAGAGCGGAAGGCGGCGACGCTGGACGACCAGCACCACCAGCGCCGCCAGTGCCAGCACCACGTGGGGCAGCACGGACCACTTGACGTGACCCTCGAAGAGGCCCACGAACGTGACCTCCTGCCACCGCGACTTGGTGGTGAGGAACACGAACGGATCGCCGGTGCGGTCGGCGCAGTAGACGCACCAGGCGACCACCGCCACGACCGACGGGCCCGCGACCATCACCGCCCGTCGCCACGACCACCACACCGCGATCACCAGCGCCGCCGCCAGCACGAGCCCGTTGGGTCGTACCAACGCCGCCCCCACCGCGACCAGGCCGGCCGCCAGGTCGTGATGGTCCTCGACGAGCGCGAACGCCCACACCGACGCGGCGAGGAAGATCGCCGACGGGTACGTCATCGAGAAGACGAACGACGCCGGGAACAGGGCGAGGGACCACACCGCGAGCGCGGCGACACGTGACCCACCCCGGCGCGACGCCAGCCGGTACACCCCGGCCAGCGCGACCAGGAACACGAGCTGGTTGACCACGAAGATGGCGGTCTTGTCGTCGGCCACCTCGCTGAGCGTGCGGATCAGCCCCGGCAGGAGCGGGAAGAACGGCCACTTCGGGAACGGGATGTCGACCCGGCCGTAGCCGTTGCGGGCGATGTCGAGGTAGAACGCGCCGTCCCACCGGGTGGCGACCTGGTCGAAGCGCGAGCCGCGTGCGGGGTCGTTGACGGCCGCGAGCAGCACGACGATCGAGATGACCCGGGACAGCAGCCAGGGCGCCACCACGCCGGACCACGGCAGGAGCTGACGCCGGGACGTCAGTTCGCGTTCAGCCACCGCCACCCGCGACACCGTAGGCGAGTCACGGGGCTCGGAAGCGTTGCGCGGCGAGGGGTACGCTGGCCGCGAACAGGAGGGATCCGGGAATGAGCGAACCGTCGGCAGTACTGCGCATCGGTGCCGAAGAGACCAAGCTGCCCATGGTCGTGGGCACGGAGGGCGAGCGCGGCATCGACATCTCGAAGCTGCGGGCCCAGACCGGTGTGGTCACCCTCGACAACGGGTTCGTCAACACCGCCGCGTGCGAGTCGGCGATCACGTTCATCGACGGTGAGGCCGGCATCCTGCGGTACCGCGGCATCCCGATCGAGGACCTGGTGTCGGTCCCCGTACCGTCGTTCCTCGAGACGTCGTACCTCCTCATCTACGGAGAGCTGCCCACCCGGACCCAGCTCGACGAGTTCCGGTTCGGGATCCGCAAGCACACGCTGCTGCACGAGGACGCCAAGCGCTTCTTCGACGCCTTCCCGAAGGACGCCCATCCGATGGGCACCCTCTCGTCGGTGGTCAGCGCCCTGTCGACCTTCTACCAGGACAGCAACGACCCGCACGACCACGACCAGGTGCAGCTGTCGATCCTGCGGCTCATGGCCAAGCTGCCCACGATCGCGGCCTACGCGTACAAGAAGTCGATCGGCCAGCCGTTCCTCTACCCCGACAACTCGCTCGATCTGGTCGAGAACTTCCTCACCATGATGTTCGCGGTGCCGTCGGAGCGCTACGAGGTGAGCCACAACACGGTGGTCACGCTCAAGCAGCTCCTGATCCTGCACGCCGACCACGAGCAGAACTGCTCGACCAGCACCGTCCGCCTGGTGGGCTCGAGCGAGGCGAACCTCTTCGCCTCCATCGCGGCCGGGATCAACGCGCTCTGGGGCCCGCTGCACGGTGGCGCCAACCAGGCCGTGATCGAGATGCTCGACCGCATCGCGGCCGACGGTGGCGACGTCGACAAGTACGTCCGCATGGCCAAGGACCCCGACGACCCGTTCCGGCTGTCGGGCTTCGGCCACCGCGTCTACAAGAACTACGACCCACGCGCCCGCATCCTCAAGGAGGCCTGCCATCGCGTGATCGGCGAGCTCGGCAAGATGGACCAGCACCTCGACCTCGCGCTGGGGCTCGAGGAGGTCGCGCTGGAGGACGAGTACTTCGTCGAGCGCAAGCTCTACCCCAACGTCGACTTCTACTCCGGCCTCATCTACCGGGCGATGGGCTTCCCCACCCAGATGTTCCCGGTGCTGTTCGCGATGGGGCGGCTGCCCGGGTGGATCGCCCACTGGGTGGAGATGATGGAGAGCCCGGCCACCAAGATCGGCCGGCCCCGCCAGATCTACACCGGCCCGACCAAGCGTCCGTACGTCCCCGTCGACGAGCGGGGCTGACACGGGGGACCCCGGTGGTCCCCGCTCCTTCATCGCATCAGACGCCGATCTTGGAGTTGTAGTCGTCGATCGCGCTGGTCGCGTTCGACCCTGCGTCCTTCAGCGCACTCTTCGGGTCCTTGCCCTCGAGGAACATGCTGTTCTCGGCGTCTCGCAGCGCATCGCGGGCGCCGGTGTAGTTGCCGATCACCGAACCCGACGTCGCGACGTTGTTCGGTCCGTTCAGGAGCTGGTCGTACGCCACCTTGAACTCGGGGTTCTGGGCCCAGTACTGCTGCATCGGCGCGCTGTCGGCGGCCGACTTGCGGATGGGCAGGTAGCCGGTACCGATCGCCCAGGTGGTGAGGCTGTCGGGCTGGTCGAGGAACTTGAGATACTTCCACGCCGCCGCCTGTTTGGCGGGGCTCGACTTGTTGACCATGAACAGCTCGCCACCACTCACCAACACGCCCCCCTTCGCCGACGCGCTCGGCGCCGGCATCGGAGCGACACCGAGCTCGACGTTGCTCACGGTGCCGCCGGAGAGCACCGACTTGATCGTCCCCAGCGCGGCGCTGGTGTCGATGGCCATGGCGTGCGTCCCGCTCTGGATGCCGAGCAGGTTGTCGAACGTGCCCGTGCCGAGGTCGGGATTGGTGGTCGCGAGTCCGTCCTTCACCATGCCCGACATCCACGTGAAGATCTGGCGCCCCAGCGCGTCGTCGTAGACCGTCTTGGTGGCACGGGCCGACCGGCCGTTGTTGTTGTTCACATAAGTCTTGCTGGCGAGGGCCCGCCAGTGCTCGAAGAATCCCGGGTCGGTCTTGAGCCCGAGCGGCGCCGACACGCCGCTGGTCTTGAGCTTCTCGGCATCGGCGCGCACGTCGTCGAGCGTCTTTGGGGGCGTGTTCGGGTCGAGGCCGGCGGCGGAGAACGCCTTCTTGTTGTAGTACAGGACGGGGCCCGACGTGTTGAACGGCATCGCGTACTGCGTCTTCCCCACGGTGAAGTAGCTGGTCACGCGGGGGAGGAAGTCGGAGAAGCTGTACTTGTCGGCCTTCGCGCACACGCTCGCCGGGAGCACGGTCTGGGTGTCGATCATCTGCTGCTGGTCGGTCTCCTGCAGCTGCACGATGTCGGGGAGGTCGCCGCTGCTGAGGCCGGCCTTGTACTTGTTGAAGGTCTGCACGTAGTCGATCTGGTTGACCAGGTTGACCTTCACGTCGGACTGCGACGAGTTGAACCGGTCGGTGAGCTGTTGCAGCGTCGCCTCGTTCTGGCGGGTCATCGAATGCCACATGGTGATCTGGATCGGCTTGCCCGCCTTCTTCAGCGCGTCGAGCGGGCACGTGGTGCTGTTCGCCGCGCCCGCGGGGGCGACCGTGGCCGTCGCCGACAACCCCGCCGCCAGCACGACCACCGCCAGCCCCGAACCCAGCCAGCGCTGCCACCCACGCATGTGCACTCCCCTGTCGATCCCGGATGCGGGCCCCAGCATGGCCGATGGTGTGGCGACCCTGGTGTCAGCCTCCGACGGACCGCTCGGCGTGTTCACCCCTTCACCGCGCCGGCGGTGAGGCCGCGCACGAGTTGCTTCTGGAAGAAGAGGAGCAGGATCACGAGCGGCACCACCGCGATGACCGCTCCCGCGAACGTGATGTTGATCTGGTCGATGCTGACCTGCTGCAGTTGCTTCAGGCCGATCTGCACCGTGCGCAGCTTGTCGTCCTTGGTGATGAGCAACGGCCAGAGATACTGGTTCCACGCCGCGAGGAACGCGAACACGGTGAGCGCCCCGACCGCCGGCCGGGCCAGCGGCACCGCCACCCGCCAGAGGAAGCGCCAGTGCCCGTACCCGTCGAGGGCGGCGGCGTCGCGCAGGTCGTGCGGCAAGGTGAGGAACGCCTGGCGCATGAGGAAGGCGCCGAAGCCGGTGGCGAGGAACGGCACCGCCAGTCCCGCGTAGGTGTTGTACCAGCCGAGATCGCTGATGGTGGCGACGTTGGTGACGATCGTGACCTCGAACGGCACCATCAACGTGGCCAGGAACACGACGAACAGGGTGCGCTTGAACGGGAAGTCGAGGAACGCGAACGCGTACCCGGCCAGGATGGCGGTGACCACCTGCCCCGTCGTGATGACGAAGGTCACGATGAAGCTGTTCTTGAGGTAGGTGCCCATGTGCCCGGCGTTCCACGCGTCGGCGTAGCTGTGCCACTGCGGGTCGGTCGGGAAGAGCTTGGGTGGCTGTCTGGTGATGTCGACCGGCCGGAGCAAGGAGTTCACGATCGTGATGTAGATCGGGAAGATCACGATCACCGCCAGCACGGTCAGCAGCGCGTAGCGGCCGACCTTCCCCCACCGTCGTCGGCGGTGCAGCGCGCGGGCGTCGGCCTCAACGCTCATACGACACCCTCCGCTCGAGCAGCCGGATCTGGAGGAGGGCGAGGATCAGCGTGAGGAAGAACAACGCGACCGCGAGCACCGCCGCCTTGCCCGGATCGCTCTGCCGCTGCAGCGTGTCGTAGATGTAGTAGGTGAGCACGTTCGTCTTCTTCAGCGGGCCGCCCTGCGTGAGGATGTCGATCTGGCCGAACGACTGGAACGCGAAGATGGTGCCGATGACCACCGCGAAGAAGATGGTGGGCGACATCATCGGCAGCGTGACGTGCCAGAACCTCGACCACGCGCCGGCGCCGTCGACCTTGGCGGCCTCGAACAGCTCGTCGGGCACGCTCTGCAGGCCGGACGCCATCAGGATGAACGTGAGCCCGAGGGTTTGCCAGACGGTGACGACCGCCACCGCGACGAGTGCCCACGTGGGGTTCTGCAGGATCGTCGGATTGGTCGTGAGCCCGAGCCACGGCAGCAACCCGACCGACGGGTTCATGAGCGTCCCGAAGACCACCGCCGCCACCGCGACCGATGTCGCCACCGTTGACGAGAACAGCGTGCGGTAGATGCCGATGCCACGCAGCTGCTGGTGCGCGAGCACGGCCAACCCGAGCCCGAGGGCGATGCCCGCCGGCACGGTGAGGATCGCGAACAGGAAGGTGGTCTTCACGCTGTCGAAGAAGGTCTGGGACCCCAGCACCTCGCGGTACTGATCGAACCCCACGTAGTGCTTGGGCAGTCCGGGGAACGGCGGGTTGCGGAAGAAGCCCAGGTACACGTTGTGGACCAGCGGCCAGAACACGAACACGCCGAACACGACGAGCGACGGGATCAGCAGCAGGTAGGCGAGGCCCCGTTCGCGGCGACGCAACCGTCGACGCGCGGGCGACAGCGGGCGCGGCGGCGCGGGTGCCGACGCGGGCGTCCCCGTCGGCAGCTCGGTGGTGGCCACCGCGTCAGTCGCCGATCCGGGCGCCCGACACCGGGTCGAACACGTGGAGCGCGCCGGCGTCGGCGACCAGCGACGTGGTGCTGTCCTCCTTCGGCGCCGCCTCGTGCGCGTCCTGCCGCACGATCACCAGCTGCTGGTCGACCAGGCGGCACACCACGTGCCGCTCGTGACCGAGCGACTCGACCACGCTCACGGTGGCCGGGATCCCCTCGGCGGAGGCGAACCGGAGGTCCTCCGGCCGCACGCCGATCACCACCTCGTCCGGGCCACTCCTCCCGACTGCCTGCGCGACCGCAGGGGCGAGGGGGACAGCACCGCCCGGGAGCCGTGCCACCAGCGTCTCGCCGACGCGGTCGAGGTGGCCGTTCACGGTGTTCATCGGTGGGCTCCCGATGAAGCGGGCGACGAACAGGTTCGCCGGCTTCGCGTACACGTCCTGTGGCGCGCCGACCTGTTGGAGCACTCCGGCGTCGAGCACCGCGATCCGGTGCCCCATCGTCATCGCCTCGACCTGGTCGTGGGTGACGTAGACGATCGTCGCCGCCAGGCGCCGTTGCAGCTCCACCAGCTCGGCGCGCGTCTGCACCCGCAGCTTGGCGTCGAGGTTCGACAACGGCTCGTCCATGAGGAACGCCTGCGGCCGGCGCACGATCGCCCGCGCCAGCGCCACCCGCTGGCGCTGACCGCCCGACAGCTGTGCCGGCTTCCGTTCGAGCAGCGCGTCGAGCGACAGGCTCTCGGCCGCCTCCTGCACCAGTCGCGTGCGCTCGGCTGCCGGCACCTTGCGCGACCGCAACGGGAACTCGATGTTCCGTCGGACCGTCATGTGCGGGTAGAGCGCGTAGCTCTGGAAGACCATGGCCACGTCGCGGTCTTTCGCCTCGACGTCGTCGACCACTCGGTCACCGATCGTGATCGACCCCGCGGTCGGCTCCTCGAGGCCGGCGATCATGCGCAACGCGGTCGACTTGCCGCAGCCCGACGGGCCGAGCAGCACCAGGAACTCCTCGTCGGCCACCTCCAGGGAGAGGTCGTCGACGGCGGCGACGTCGTCGAACCGCTTCGACACGTGGTCCAGGACGACCCGACCCATCTGCGGCGCCTCTCTTCGTCCGGTCCGACGGTCCGGGTGCGCCGCGGTCAGGCGGCGGCTTGGTCCTTCTTCGGTGGGCGCCAGAACGTGGCGAGGAACACTGCCGCGCCGCCGACGCCCACGATGGCGGTGATGAGCAACGCCTTCCCGGGATCGAACGGGAACACGAAGTCGAAGGCGTGGTCGAGCGACCACTTGCCCGGACCCACCGTGCCGAGGGTGATCGAGAGGACCGCCACGGTGGCGACGTACTCGTAGCCCTCCTTGGCACTGCTCAGGAAGAACCCGTTCTTCAGGTGATTGGTCAGCCAGGCCACGATCATCAGCGCGCACACCCCGCCGTACGCGACCGGGGTGAAGAAGCCGAGCACGAGCAGGAACGGGATCGTCACCTCGGTGATCGTGACGGTCCAGGCATGGATCGGGCCGGGCTTCAGGCCGAGGCTCTCGAACCAGTTCGCCATTCCGGGCCCGGACTGGATCGCTTTCACGTGCCGCCAGCCGTGGGCGAAGATCATGATCCCGACCCACACCCGCGCCAGCAAGACCGCGAAGTTCGCGGCGTCGCTGCCCAGATACATGTGCGCCTCCTGTCGGGACTCGTCCCCATCCGGGGACCGTCGGGCCCGGCGCCGAGGACGCTACCCCGCGACGTGACGCAGGCGCGGCACCAGTCCGGCGCGTGCCAGCATGCGCACCGCCCGCTCCTCCTCCACGTCGATCACGAGCGCCTCGCCGGGCTCGCGATCAACCACGAAGGAGACCACGCAGTCGTCGCAGGCCCCGGTGTTCCGCATCACGCACTGGTCGCAATCGATGGTCAGCATGCGGGCAGCGTGACACGGGGGTGTGACGCTCATCGGAGCCACACCGTCGTCGGCGACGGCGACGGTGACGGCCAGCTCCGGCCTTCCCACCCCCGGATGACGCGAAAGCCGTGAAACCCCTCATTCGCCCGAGCTGACCGCGATCCGCGGTTTCGCGCGCGCACACCGCTACGCTCCCGCAGTTCTTGTAGCAGGAGCAGGAGCCCCCATGTCCACGCACTCTTCGCGTGTCGGTCGCGCCGTCGCGGCCCTCGGCGCCACCCTCGTCCTCGGTGCCGGTGGCGCAGCAGGCACGCTGGCGCTCGCCGCAATCGAGGCCGCGCCCGCCGGCGCGACCACGGTCGCCGACGAGGCCTCGTTCCGCACCGCATGGAACACCGACACCACCATCACCCTCGACGCCGACATCACGCTCACGTGTGGCGGCGGCGGCGAGGCGGTGCGCAGCGGCACCGCGCCCTTCACGCTCGACGGCCAGGGCCACACCATCACCCAGACCTGTGCGGGCGACCGCGTGTTGCACGTCAACAGCACGGGCGGCAACGGCATCGTCCAGCACGTCACGATCACCGGCGGGAGCAACAGCCAGGGCGGGTTCGGTGGCGGCTTGTTCTACGACTCGAGCGGCACGCTCGCACTCGACCACGTCGCGATCGTGGGCAACGTCAACTGCAGCGACGGTGGCGGCCTCGACTACGAAGGGCACTCCCTCACCATCACGCAGTCGACCATCGCCAACAACCTCTCCGGCGGGTTCGGCGGTGGGATCTGGGCCGGCGTCTCCGCCACGTCGATGCTCAACTCCACGCTGAGCGGGAACACCGCCCACGCCGCCGGTGGGTTGGAAGGCGGGGGCAGCGACCTGACCCTCACCTACTCCACCGTCGTCCAGAACGGCTTCGGTGAGGGGAACGCGCCGTCGTGCAGCCAGGCGATCACCGGGGCAAGCGGCCACACCGGTGGCCAGGCGTCGGCGATCAGCCCCGGCGACGCGCAGTTGGTCCTCGACGCCGAGACGGGGAGCCCGCCAGCCGGCGACGCGCTCACCTCGTTCGCTTCGGTGGTCGCCCTCCCGCTCGGCGGGGAGACGAACTGCTCGGTCGATCCGGCCCGCGTCGACAGCCAGGGCGACAACTACTCCGACGACGGCACGTGCGAGTTCACCGGCACCGGCGACCGCCAGAGCGCCGGCGACCCGGGCCTCGGCGCGCTGGGGGCGAACGGGGGCTTCGCGCCGACGCAGGTGCCCCAGCCCGGGAGCCCGCTGCTCGACGCGGTGCCCCTCGATGCGTGCCAGGCCGGTTCGGCGGCCGGGGTCACGACCGACGAGCGTGACGTCACCCGTCCGCAAGGCGACGGCTGCGACATCGGTGCGGTCGAGGTCGTCGTGGCCGCACCGATCGTGCTCGCGCCGCGCTTCACCGGCTGAGCGCTCTCCCGGCTGGTCAGACCTCGATCGAGAGCTGCTCGATGCTCGCGCCCGACGCGCCGCACCAGCGGCAGCTGACGGCCTCGATCGTCTCCTCCAGGACCTCCTCGTCCTCAACCGTCAGCTCGCCCCCGACGCTGAAGTGATGGAAGGCGCGGGTCCGGCGGGAGGCGACGACATCGAACCGGGTGAGGTTGCCGCACGCGGAGCACCGGAACCGGGTGGTCACGCCGGCACCGCCGTCCGGGAGCGCCGGCGGGCGGCCCACGCGCGTCCGCCTTCGACGAACAGCTGCACGAGCAGCGCGGTGATCAACGCCCACACCGCGGTGGCGATCGCGAGGCGCACGTAACGGCCGCTGCCGGTGCCGACGAAGATGTCGAGCACGTCGTCCTTCTTGATGAAGCCGAGCTCGTAGGCAGGCCACGCGGTGATCACGAAGCCGAGCGGGACGGCCACCACCCACGCGAGGAGTCGCCAGTACCACGAGACACGCTTGCTCTGCGGCGCCGGCGCGGACGTCTTGGGCGCCCGCCGGCGCCGCCCGTCCTCGCTCGCGTCCTCGGCCGGTCCGGCCGCGGAGACCGTCGCCGACACCGCCGCCGCGGTGGTGACCGGGGCGGCGCGCGTCGCCGGGTCGGCGGTGGTGACATCCGGCGCGTTCGGATCGCGGCGCCGCGGCGGCGGCGCGACGGTTGCCGGACCACCGTTGCTCCGGCGCGGAGGCGGAAGGGGCCCACCCGTGCTCACCGGCGGCGGCACCTTCAGCACCTGCCCACAGCGGTCGCAGCGGAAGGTCGGCGCGTCGGGGATGTGGTCGAGCCGGTGGCGGGCTCCACAGGCGGGGCATTCGAGGGCTCGGGCCATCAGCCGACCCCGCTCTCCCGCGCCGCCACGCTGACCCGCACGAACGCCTCGAGGGTGGCGGCGGCCCGTCCGTCGTCGATGAGCTCGGCGGCCAGGTCGACGCCGGTCGCGAGGTCCGGCACCACGTCCGCCGCGAGCAGGGCGGCGGCCGCGTTGAGCCGGACGATGTCGCGGATCGGCCCCTTCGCCCCCGCGAACACCTGATGGACCGCCTGGGCATTGCCCGCCGCGTCGCCACCGGCGAGGGCGCCGAGATCGGCGCGCGGGATGCCGACATCGAGCGGGTCGATGTCGTAGATGCGCACCGCGCCGTGCTCGAGCTCGTAGACGGTCGACGTGGTGGTGACCGTGAGCTCGTCGAGGCCGTCGTGCCCGAAGAAGACGAGCGCACGCTCGACACCGAGGGTGGCCAACGTGCGGATCACCCGCTCGGCCATCACCGGATCGGAGACACCGACGGTGCGGCGGGACGCGCCCGCCGGGTTGGCGAGGGGGCCGAGGAAGTTGAACGTGGTCGGCGTGCCCAGCTCGCGGCGCACCGGCGCCGCGAAGCGCATCGCCGGATGGAACCGCTGGGCGAAGCAGAAGCCGATGCCGACCTCGCGCACACAGCGGCTCACGCCCTCGGGACCGAGGTCGATGACGACGCCGAGCGACTCGAGCACGTCCACGGACCCGCACTTCGACGACGCCGCCCGACCGCCGTGCTTGGCGACCCGCGCCCCGGAGGCGGCGGTCACGATGGCGGCCATGGTCGACACGTTCACGGTGCCGGCGCCGTCGCCCCCGGTGCCGCACGTGTCGACGAGCGGCACACCGAGGTCGGTGAGGTCGACGTGCTCGGCGAAGTCGAGCATGGTCCGCACGAGCGCGGCCAGCTCGGCTGCGGTCTCCCCCTTGGCCCGGAGCGCGACTCCGAATGCGGCGATCTGCGCATCCGTCGCATCGCCCGACAGGATCTCCGACATCGCCTGTTCGACGAGGTCGTCAGGGAGGTCCTCGCGCCGGAGCAGGCGCCCGATCACCTCGGGCCACAGCGCTGCATTCATCCGCCGGATGCTACCGGCGGCGGTACGGGACGAGCCCGCACCTGGAGGCTCGACTAAGCGCTCCGGCGCCGCTGGCGAACCAGCCGCCGCCGCTCACGCTCGTCGAGACCGCCCCACACGCCCTGCTTCTCGCGGGCGGTGATGGCGTGCTCGAGGCACGGTTCACGGACGGGGCAGACCGCGCAGATCTCCTTGGCCGCCTCGCCACCATCCTCCGATTCGGGCGGCGGGTAGAAGAGCTCAGGGTCGGCTCCCAGACATCGTGCGTACTGGCGCCAGTGGTTCGTCATGCGATTCGTGCCTTCGTGTTCCGAGCCGGGGAGAGGCCGGTAGGCCTCATCCAACACCCTCAGCTTCGGCTGTTCTTCCCCCGTTCCTGAGAGTTCATTCTCCGTTTTCGTCACAGTGGTCAGGTGGCCCGCGAGCGCCACCGGGAAGCCGCGAAACGGCCTCCCGTAGCATGGGGCGGGTGACGCCGACGGTCCCGGAGAGCACCCCGACCGCGTTCCGGGGCCCTCGAGGCCAGCTGTTGGCGCTGGTCGCGGCGCTCGTGCTGACCGTCCCAGGGACCCTGGCCCGCATCACCGGCGGCGGCCTGGGCGAGGTGACCGCGCCGGTGGTCTTCGGGTTCGCCATCCTCGGATCGGCCTTCCTCCTGGCCTGGGCGGCGGAAGCGCTGCAGCTCGACGTGTCCCAGGGCCTCGCGCTCACGGTCCTCGCGCTGATCGCGGTGCTCCCCGAGTACGCGGTCGACTTCACGTTCGCGGCGAAAGCGGGCCAGAACCCGGAGAAATTCGCGCCGCTCGCGCTCGCCAACATGACCGGCGGGAACCGGCTGCTCATCGGTGTCGGCTGGCCGCTCGTCGTCCTCCTCGCGGCGTGGCGCATGACGAGCATCGCCCGCAAGCAGGGCTACCAGGGCGAGCTCGACACCGACGTGCATCTCGAACGACCGCACGCGATCGAGATCACGTTCCTGGCGCTGGCCACCCTCTACTCGCTCACGCTCGCGTTGAAGCGAACACTCACCGTCGTCGACTCGGTGATCCTCATCGGCATCTTCGTCGTGTTCGTGATTCGCATCAGCCGGGCGCCGTCGGAGGAACCGCATCTCGTCGGTCCCGCGCGTCTGATCGGCCGGTTGCCCGCGACGCAGCGGCGCGTCGTGGTCGGCAGCCTGCTCGTGTACGCAGCCGCGGTCATCTTCCTGTGCGCGGCGCCCTTTGCCGACTCGCTCGTGCACCTCGGCGAGCAAGCGGGGATCAGCACCTTCCTCCTCGTGCAGTGGGTGGCGCCGCTCGCATCGGAGGCCCCCGAGCTGCTCGTCGCGGCGCTGTTCGCGTGGCGGCTGAACACGAGCGCCGGGCTCGGCACACTTCTGTCGTCGAAGGTGAACCAGTGGACGCTGCTCGTCGGTTCGCTCCCGATCGTGTACGCGGTGTCGGCCGGTCACCTCTCCGGACTCCCGCTCGATTCGCTCCAGCGCGAGGAGCTGTTCCTGACCGCCGCGCAATCCGTGTTCGCGATCGCGGTGCTCGCCAACCGCCGCATGAGCGTGCGCGAGGCGTGGATGCTCTTCGGTCTGTTCGTTTCTCAGTTCGTGCTGGGTGGCGTGCTGCCCGACGACCTGCGCGAGCTCGAACGCCTCGGGGTCGGCGCGGTCTACCTCGTGCTCGCGGCGTGGATCTTCGTCCAGCAGCGCGCGTACCTGAAGCCACTGGTCCGGGACGGCCTGGTCGTGCCCGTCGACGAGCTGTTCCACGAAGAAGCGGCCGACGAGGCAAGATCGTGAGCGTGAACTCCCCCGAGACGCCGATCGACGAAGGCCCGCTGGTCCACTGGCCGGCGGTGCTGCGCGGCGCGTTGCTCGGCCTGTGCGTCCTGGCCGGGGCGAGCGTCGTCGAGGCGATCCTCGACCGCAACGTCGACTCGTTCAATGACAGCGGGTGGATCTACCCGCTGTTCGTCGCGATTCTGATCGGCTACGCGTTCGGGGGTTGGCAGGCCGGGCGCGTGGCGCCCGATGCCTTCCTCACCAATGGCGCGCTCGCCGGCGTCGGCGCGTTCGTCCTCTGGATCCCGGTCCGGATCGCCATCTGGCTGGTGCGCGACGAGAACCGCGGGCTGTTCAGCGGCCACAGTCCCGCGCTCCGGCCGGGCCAGCTCTTCGGTCACCTGGTGATCGCAGCGGGGCTGGGCATGCTCGGCGGGTTCTTCGGTTCCCGATCGGCCGCCCGGGCGCGCCGCAACGCGTCGTAGGCTGGTGGGCGGTAGCGAGTCGGCCGGGTGGCCGCGGACCGGCATGACCGGTTCCGAGGAACGTCCGGACTCCGCAGGGCACGGTGCTGGGTAACGCCCAGTCGGGGTGACCCGCAGGACAGCGCAACAGAGAGCAGACCGCCGATGGCGCCGGGTTCGCCCGGCGCACAGGTAAGGGTGAAACGGTGCGGTAAGAGCGCACCAGCGCCCGGGGTGACCCGGGTGGCTCGGCAAGCCCCACCGGGAGCAAGGCCAAGCAGGGTGAGGACGGCCCGTCCTTCGATCCCGGGTAGGCCGCTCGAGCCGTCGGGAGACCGGCGGCCCAGATGGATGGCCACCACGGACCTCGGTCCGCACAGAATCCGGCGTACAGGCTGGCTCGCTACCAACAAGCCTGTGACCACTCGAGGCGTCGCTGCGCCAAAGCGGCAATCTGTCGCGCTTCAAAATCCTGTGCGTTCGCGCTGAAGAGCAGGCTCACTCGCGGCCTCGACTACGCCTTCACGGGGCTCGCCGCGTGGCGCTGCGTCAAGGCCGATGGGGCTTGAACTACGGCTCGTTCGCCGGACTACACCTCAGACACGCCCGAGGCCGTGACCACGTAGTCCTTCGTCAGAATCGGACTGCTCAGCGCATAGATCACGAGCAAATCGAGGGCGATGATCACCAACGCGGCCGGCCAGTACGGCGAGAAAATCCAGAAGAACGCAAGGAACGCCTGCCCCAACGCCGCGATGATCCCGACCCAGACCCCGAAGAGGGAACGGAAAAACACGGTGATCCCGGCCACGAGGACGACCGCACCGACGATCACGTAGATCCAACCCCACGTATCCAGGTTGCTGGTAGCGAAGAGCAGTGTGTCGCCGACGGCCTTCTCCTCCTGGTTGCTCGCGTGAAGCGCCCACAGGCCGTTGATGAACATGTTGCCGCCAGCCAGGAGCATGAGCACGCCAGCGAAAGCGATCCACCCTGTCCCGCGCCCGTGACGATCCGCTCGATGAGCCACGACTCTCGTCCTCCCGTGTCCGGGCAAAACCCCGCGTCGGCCGCGCCGCGCACCGTAAGCGGGTCACACATCGCTGTCCAGAATCGGAATCCGATCGACAGGAGACACACTGCCGTGATCGGTGGGACCGCATGACTACCGTATTGGTCCCTCCGCTTTCGACGCAGTGGATGCCGCTGAGTGCAGCGCCGGCTGGCTATCGGCGGAGACTGCGCCGGACTTGCGCCTGCCGCGCGACACCGAGGAGTTGACGGGCCAACTCGGCTTCCTCTTCGGTGCGGGCGACAGCAAGGGCTTCTCGTGCCGCACGCTCTAGGGCCTCGGCAACGGCACCCACGCCAAAGGCCGTGGCGGCTCGCCGGACCTCAGCGAGCTGCTCGGCAATGGCCGTCGGCGTCACGGCTCGCATCATGCCGCGCCGGTAACGGACCGCACCACTTGCTTCCATGCCAGCACCTTGGCATAGGGGTGAGACAGCGATGCGGATGTCACCTGTGAGCTCGGGGACGGGCGAAGGCGTGCCGGTCGCAGTGGAGGGGTCAGGCGATGGTGGCGATCACGGGAACGTGGTCGGGCCGGACCGCATTCTTTCGTTCGTACGTCGCACTCCTTCGTCTGGGCTGCCTCGACGAGCCTTCAGCACATCGACGGCATCACAGCGCGCGTCGAGCGCGGCGCTCTGATTGCAGCAAGGTCGCGGATGCCGACAGCGCGAGCCGCGCTAGCTCTGTCGTGCGGTCAGGTGAAGGCGTCGAGCACCCGCTCGATCAGCTCGAGGATCATGACGTCGATCGGTGTGAGGTTCTTGAACTCGATGCCGAGGTGGGCGCGGCCAACGGTGGTCGGGGTTTGGTGGCGGATGTCGCCGAGTAGGTCGAAGCCTTCGGTGGTTTCGCCGCGGAACTCGAACATGATCTGGATCTCGTGCTGGAGCGAGTCGTCGTCGAGGGGGGTGAGGAGTTCGATGGTGGCGCCTGTCGTGGCCAGGTCGATGAGGCGGCATGGTCGCCACTCCGACGTTGCATTGAGGCGATAGACGGCGTACCAGTCGACGGTGTGGCGTATCGCCCGTCGTCGTTCCATGTTCCGTCCCTGCTGCCCGTCTGGTGACCGGTTGCGGGCAACAGACCTGGACGATGGATCGACCAGTTCGGCGCGGCGTATTGAGCTGAACTTCGGGGGTGTGTCGTGAGTCACCACTCGAACGTGAGGGGGCGCGTTCGCCGCCGCGCGTCTGGCCGAGCTGGGCTAGGTGCATCCCCGCGTCACTGCGCCCGAGCGGGCAATCCGACGTCTACGACGGTCGTTCGCGAACCGGCGCCTCAGCCGACGTAGTCGGCCTTGATCGTGAGGTTGCTCTTCGGATCGCAGTCGAAGGTGCCCTTCTTCGCCGGGTACTGGCGGACGTACTTGCCGTGTTCGAT
The DNA here is from genome assembly GCA_036271015.1 of Acidimicrobiia bacterium. Taxonomy (GTDB): domain Bacteria; phylum Actinomycetota; class Acidimicrobiia; order IMCC26256; family DASPTH01; genus DASUAS01. The sequence goes on along the minus strand of DATBBL010000334.1, from coordinate 2,292 downwards.
GCGCATCATGACAAAGCACGAGGACGAGCTCCTCTGGGGGATGTTCCTCACACCGATCATCCCGCCCGAATCGAACTTGGTCAGCGTCGGGATGCCGTCGGAAAGCAGCGCCTTGCGGGTGAGACCGTTCACGCCTCTCTTCGCAACGACGGCCTTCGCCGCCTCCGCGAACTCCATGGTCGCCGCCCATGCGTACACCGCGAACTGATCGGCATTGTCCCGGCCGACGTACTGCAGGAACGTCTTCAACATCGGGTTCGACGATGCCTCCTCGACCGGCAGGTAGATCAAGTCCACCCAGGTGCCGTCAAGGACCGGATTGGCCGCGTCCGCCTGCGAGTAGCACCCGCAATACCACACGACGTCGGAACCGAGACCCTGGAGCTGCGCCTCGCTTCGCAGCAGGATCATGCTGGTGTCAGTGGCTGCCGTCCCGAAGTTCGATCCGTCCTGCTTCATCTTGTTCACGATCGGCGTGTACGCGCTCTGCGGCTGGGAGCCGCCCACCCCGATCTGCTGATCGGCCTTGATCCCGGCAGCGATATTGCCGTCGTCGACGACGCGACTCCCACGCACTCCGTCCTTGGTGTCACTTCCGAACAGGAACGCGCCATGCAGGGCCTTGCCGACCTTCTTGATCAGGTACCTCGTGCTGCCGTCGGCGCTCCGGTACGTCTGGGGCGACTGGTCCTTGGTTGCGCAATCGAGCTGCGATGGATTCACGGGAAACGCCACCGGCGAGCAGCTCTGCGTCACACTGACCGCGAACCCGGGAAGATCGGGAAGACCGGTCGCTGCGCCCGCCTTGTCTTTGCAGGTCACCTCGTCGTCGACGTTGGTCGCGAACGCCATTGCGCTGCCGATCATCGCGAAGTCCTGTTGACACGCCGTGATGATGCCATTGCGCGCTGCCGTCGGATTGAGCTTCGAGTCGGTGAAGTCGACAACGACCTTGCGCCCGGCGATGCCGCCACCACCGGCCGTGCTGTTGAAGTACTTGGCGGCGGCACGCACGCCGTCGACCGCGCCCTTGAAGAGCCCGGGGGCCAGCGGTGTGTCGACGTCGGCGAGTACGGCGATGTGGATCTCGGTCTCGCTGATGCCGACTTCCGTCGCCTTCGGCTTCTCGTTGCTCGACTGCGCGCCTGACGGCGCCTGCGTCAGCGCCGAGAACGCGATGACCATCGCGGCGATCGTGGCCGCCTTGACTCGACCTCGCACGATTCCCCCGGTCGCTGTGTCAGTCGATCGTGACACTTCTACCAGTCACCCGCACGGGTCATCGGCCAAGCCGACCGCTACGACGCGTATCCACGAGGTGGCCCGAAGGTCTTTCTCGGCGACTACGCCGCCCACCTGCCCGCGCGTGCTGGTGTGGACGACACACACGTTCCGGCGCCCAACACCTTCGAGAGCGCGCTCGCCGAGGCCGCATTCCTCTCCCTGCGGGGCAACTTGGTGAACGTTCGGGGCGGCCTATCGAGGCTGCCGTATGAGCGTTTTGTCGCCGTATTCCGGCGCGGCGAGGGCTCGGTCGGCTTCGGTGTGTAGGTAGGCGACGGTGTCGGTGATGTCGAGGGCTGCGCCCTGTGCGGCGAGCGTCGCGACCTGTTGTTCGCCGAGGGCTTCGAGGAGGGCGACCTCGGTCGCCGTGAGCATTTCGAGGCTCCAATCCAGGCCCCAGCGTCCCGCCATCGCGTCGGATTTCCCGAAGAGGACGGCTGCCGGCTCGCAAGACCCGAGCGCGCACAACGCGACACCAGCCGTGTAGAGGGACCTACTCGCAACACCATGATCACCGTGTTCGAGCGTCTGTTCGGCGGCGTCGACGGCCCCTTGGAGGGCTGTTGGCCAGTCACCACGTCGCATCGCGATCCTCGCTTTGGCTGCCATCGCGTTCGAGACGCCGCTACGGTCACCGATGCGGGTACCGATCTCGATGGCTTCGTCGAGCAGCCCAAGGGCGCGTTCGGACTCCTCGTACGGGAGCCAAATCGAGACGAGTAGGAGGCCGATCGCGAGCGCCGTGTCGATGCCGGCGGCACGGGCGACGCGCACCGCTTCGTCAACGGCGGCGCTCGCGGCGTCGAGCGTCGGTTCGGTGATCTGGAGCGCGCCTCCGAGCATGAGGAGTGCGTGTGCAAGTTCGCCAGCGTCCCCGGATGCCCGCGCGAGCTCGACCCATTCCTGGGCATGACGTCGTGCCTCGTCGAACTCGCCACGATAGAACACGAGGGTCGCCTGAGCCCGCGCCACCGACGGAAGCCGGGTACCAAGCGCGGCTTGGGCTCG
>DATBBL010000333.1:0-2694 GCA_036271015.1 Acidimicrobiia bacterium | reverse complement strand
GGTGGCGGCGACCCAGGAAGCCATCGTGAACGCGGCCCGCCACTCCGGCGCGCCGGTGGTCGCGGTCTACGAGGAGGTCGAGACCGACCAGGTGACCGTGTTCGTGCGCGACCGCGGGCGCGGGTTCGATCCCGCCTCGATCCCGACCAACCGCGGGGGCCTCGCCGAGTCGATCACCGGTCGCATGCAACGCAACGGGGGCGTCGCGGTGATCCGCTCACGACCGGGTCAGGGCACCGAGGTGGAGCTCTCGATGAAACGGGTCCCCGCGTGACCCCGCCGCGGCTGCGGGTCTTCCTGGTCGACGACCACCACCTGTTCCGCAGCGGCGTGCGCGCCGAGCTCGGCGACGACGCCGACATCGTCGGTGAGGCGTCGGAGGTCGACGCCGCCATCGAGATGATCTGCGAGCGGACGCCCGAGGTCGTGCTGGTCGACGTCCACATGCCGGACGGCGGGGGCGAGGCCGTGATCCGCGGTGTGCTCGCGCAGCATCCCGACGTCCGCTTCCTGGCCCTGTCGGTGTCGGACGCACCCGAGGACGTCATCGCCGTGATCCGAGCCGGGGCGCGCGGCTACGTCACCAAGACCATCTCCGGACCGGAGCTCGTGGACGCCATCCGCCGGGTCGCGTCCGACGACGCGGTCTTCTCACCCCGTCTCGCCGGCTTCGTGCTCGACGCGTTCTCCCACGTCCCACTCGACGCCGTCGACCCGGAGCTCGATCAGCTGACGGCCCGCGAGCGTGAGGTCCTCCGTCACCTCGCGCGCGGGTACGCGTACAAGGAGATCGCGCGGCAACTCGACATCTCCACCAAGACGGTGGAGTCGCACGTGTCCTCGGTGCTGCGCAAGCTCCAGCTGTCGAACCGTCACGAGCTCACGCGCTGGGCGACCGAGCGCCGCATCGTGTGAGCAGGGGCCGGCTCAGCCGACCGTGATCCGGCGGCGGGCGAGCTGCCAGCCGCGCTCGCCCTTCACCAGCACGTCGTCGTACTGGCCCATCGTGCGCAGCGTCGGTGTGGTCGAGGTCGAGTCGAAGAACATGAAGTAGGAGCGCGCGGTGGCGCGGTCCTCGCTCTCGACGTCGATGGCGATGGTGGTCAGGACGTGCCGGCTCTCGGTCCCGGGGCCCTGCAGCCCGCTGGCGCGCCGTTCCTGCGCGCCGGCCAGGATCTCCGCGTGCCCCTTCTTCTCGTTGGCGGTCATGCCGACCGCCGGGTTGTCGGGCATGCCCCACACCGCGTCCTCGGTGAACAGCGTCAGGTACTCCTCGAGGTCGCCGGTGTCGGCGAGCTGCGCGATGCGCGCGAGGACGGTACGGATCTCGGCGTCGGCTCCCATCGGTGTCCCCTTCCTCAGACCGGCATCACGTTGCCGCCGTCGACGACGAGGACCTGGCCGTTGACCAGGTCGGCGTCGCTCGAGGCGAAGAACACGGCCGGACCCACCATGTGCTCCGGTTCGGTGTTGCGCCGCATCGCCGACATGGTGGCGAACATCGGCTGGAAGTCGGACGGCACCTGCTTCTCGGTGGCCTCGGTGTTCACCAGCCCCGGCGCGATGCAGTTGACGGTGACGTTGAATTGGCCCAGCTGGCCCGCCATGTGGCGGGTGAGCCCCAACACGCCCCACTTCGACTGCATGTACGCGTAGCTGCTGAGCTGGAAGTCGTCCGGGTCGGCGGCCGCGCTGAGCTGGTGCAGGTACGCGGCGATCGACGCGATGTTGACGATGCGGCCCCAGCGCTGCCGGACCAGATGCGGCGCGATCGCCTTGGCCATCACCCACTGGCCGTGCAGGTTCACGTCGAAGACCTGCTTGAGGTACTCGAGGCTGTTGTCGGTGCCGTTGTAGTCGCCGTAGATGGCGGCGTTGTTCACCAGGATGTCGACGGTCCCGAAGCGCTCGACGGTCGCGTCGACCGCGGCCTGCGCACTCGCGGGGTCGGCGATGTCGGTGCGGACGAAGTCGACGTCGCCGTCGCCGGCGAGGTCGCGCGCCGCGTTGCGACCCTGCTCCTCGCCGATGTCGGCGATCATCACCTTGGCCCCCTCGGCGAGGAACCGACGTGTGTAGGCGGTGCCGATCCCGCTCCCCCCGCCGGTGACGATCGCCACCCGGTTCTCGAGTCGCATGTGCTGGTCCCCTCCTGAAGTCGATCAGTGCTCGGGCATCACGAAGTCGGGATGCTCGCGCGGGTCGTCGATCACGACGGTGTCGGCGGCGACGCCGTTGCGCTGGAAGATGTTGAGGGCGACCTGCTCCAGGATCTCGCGCGGCATCACGCACTCCACGCAGCTCGCGGTCTCGACGACCAGCTGCAGGTTCACCGTGCTGCCGTCGACACCGGTGACGGTCATGTCGGCACCGTCGGCCTGCACCAGGCCCCGCAGCTCGTCGAGGGCGGGCGTGATCGTCGTCTCGTCCATGGTCCAACTCCCCGGCAGGGATCGTGCGAGCACTCTACGGTCCCCGGGACCGACGGCCGCAAGGGCTCGGATCCGCCGGGTCCGCGCTTCCGGGCCCGGGGACGTTGGTTGACCGGGAGAAGTAGTTTCGCCGCCATGCTGCATCCTCTCGACGAGTTCCCGGTCCACCAGACGCCTTTGCCGATGAGCCAGGTCGGTACCAGCGACAAGAACTTCTACGACCGTTGCTACTTCAACGCGCACGACCGCACCGGCGACGTCT
>DATBBL010000332.1:0-16631 GCA_036271015.1 Acidimicrobiia bacterium | reverse complement strand
AGCTCGACTTCGCCACCGGGCAGGACAGCTACCTCAACAAGAACGACCAGGTCTACAAGGACAACGTCGTCTACCAACGGCTGTTCGGTGGCGAGGCGATGCTCACCGTGATCTCGATGGATCCCGGTCACAAGGTCGACGAGCTCTTCACCGGTGACGGCGCCAAGCAGCTGCAGGACTTCCACGACCGGCTGAAGGCGAGCGGCGAGGTCGAGGCGGTGGTGAGCCCGCTCACCATCCTCCAATTCTCCGACGCCCTGGTGTCGAGCCCCGACGGCAACCCGACCAACAGCGTCGCGGCGAAGGCGCTGCTCGCGGCGCAGGCGAAGGAGCAGCCCGGGTCGCCCGCGGCGGTCGCACGCGGCCAGGACGCGGTGAAGACGTTGGGCCGCCTGACCGCGATCCCGGCGGCCGAGCGCACGTTCGACAACCCGGAGTGGGTGAAGTTCCTCCTCTACAACAACGAGGGTGAGGTGCGGAAGGCCCTGCGCTCGGTCTTCGTCAACGACCACACCGCGCAGATCGTCACCCGGCTCCCGGGGAACGCGTCCCTCGAGAACGAGGGCAAGGCCTCGGAGCTGGTGCAGCGGGAGGCGGCGAAGCTCCACTTCGCCAACGCGACGACGGTCACGACCGGTGCCGCGGTGCTGCTCAAGGACATCAACGACTACCTGCGCGGCGGGATGCTGACCCTCGGCGCCATTGCGGTCCTGATCATGGTGGTCATCCTCCTGGTGCTCTTCCAGGTGCGATGGCGGCTGCTGCCCCTGCTCGTGGTGCTCGTCGGCGTCGTCTGGGCCTTCGGCCTGGCGGGCTACCTCGGCATCCCGCTGACCATCGTGACCATCGCCGGGCTCCCGGTGATGCTCGGCATCGGGATCGACTACGCGATCCAGATGCACGCGCGCGTCGAGGAGGAGGTGGTGATCGACCGCGCCGAGCACCCGATCCAGGAGACCGCCCGCAACCTCGGCCCCGCCCTGCTCGTGGTGACCTTCGACGCCATCTTCGCCTTCGCCGCGCTCCACTTCGCCAAGGTGCCGATGCTCCGCGACTTCGGACTGCTGCTCGCGGTCGGCATCGCCGCCATCTGCATCGGCTCGATCATCCTGCCGCTCGCCATCCTCGGCATCCGCGAGTTCAAGTCGCCCACCCGCGGACGCGACTTCCGCGCCGGCCCCTTGGGACGCCTCGTCGTGTGGCTCGGGAGCGTCCCGGCCCGGGCGGCGGTGCTGTTCGCGGTGGCCAGCGTCGGCATCTTCATCGGTGGCGTCGCGGTGGAGAACAAGCTGACCCTGCAGACCGATCCGGTGCAGTGGGTGAACCAGGACAGCCAGACCATCAAGGACATCCACAAGGTCGAGAAGCTGACGGGTGGATCGAGCGAGCTCGGCGTGTTCGCCACGAGCAAGGACGTCTTCTCCGACAAGTTCGCCACCTTCGCCCACGACTTCACCACCGACACGCTGCGGCAGTACCCCAAGAAGCTGCTCACCGGCTCGAGCATCGAGACCGCCATCGGCGACATCGTCAACGACGTGCCCGGCGGGTCCAACCTCGCGCCCCGCGGGATCGACGTCCGCAACACCTACGACGTGGCGCCGAGCGACGTGCGGGCGTCGACCGTGACCGACCACGGCCGCGCGTTCAACATCCTGTTCCGCACCGGCCCCGGCTCGTTGGAGGAGCGTGCGCCGGTCGTGCGCGGCATCCGCGCCAACACGCATCCCCCGGCGGGCATCCGGGCCACCCCGTCGGGGCTCGCCGTCGTCGGGGTCGGGCTCCTCGACAACCTCGAAGCCAACCGGATCGAGCTCACGTACCTCGCGATCCTCTTCGTCTTCCTGTTCCTCGCCGTCCGGCTGCGCTCCGTCATCCGCTCGCTGCTGTCGCTGGTGCCGGTGCTCATCGCGGTCGGGATCTCCTCCCTGGTCGCGTACGCCTTCAACCTCGAGCTCAGCCCGTTGACGGCGGTCGGCGGGCCGCTCGTGGTCGCGGCCTGCACCGAGTTCACCTCGCTCATCCTCCTGCGGTACGTGGAGGAGCGGCGTCGCGGGTACACGCCGCGGGAGGCGGTCGACGTCGCCGCGTCGCGGACGGGACGCGCCTTCGTGGTCTCGGCCCTCACCGCCATCGCCGGCGTCGCGGTGCTCTCGTTCTCGTCGCTGCCGCTGTTGCGCGACTTCGGTCGCATCGTCGCCATGAACGTCGCGGTCGCGCTGCTCAGCGCGCTCGTCGTGCTGCCGCCCATGCTGATCTGGGCGGACAAGCGGAACTGGGTGTCGCGCGGGCTCATCGGCAAGCAACCCGAGCCCTACATCCCGACGCCGCCGCTGGGTGGTGGTGCGGTCGAGGGGGCGGGCGTCCCGGCCGAGACCTGATCTACCCTGCAGTCACGCATCTCGACGGGGAGTCGACGACATGGCCAACCAGCTGGTGATCAAGGGCGGAACCGTCCACGACGGGAGCGGCTCGGCCGGGACCCGTGCCGACGTCGGCATCGCCGACGGCCGCATCACCGAGGTGGGGCCGAACCTCGACGGTGACCACATCCTCGACGCCGGCGACTGTGTGGTGGCGCCGGGCTTCATCGACATCCACACGCACTATGACGCGCAGGTGTTCTGGGACCCCGCGCTCACGCCGTCCTGCTTCCACGGCGTGACGACGGTGGTCGCCGGCAATTGCGGGTTCTCGATCGCACCGACGCGCGTGGAGCACCACGAGCTCATCGCCCGCACGTTGGAGAACGTCGAAGACATGGACGTCGCCGCGCTGGCCGCCGGCATCCCCTGGGACTTCGCGACCTTCCCCGAGTACCTGGCGTCGGTGGCGAACCACGGCGTCGGCATCAACTTCGCGGCCTACATCGGTCACACCGCGCTGCGGCTGTTCGTGATGGGCGACGACGCCTACGAGCGCACCGCCACCGCGGAGGAGATCGCGGCGATGCAGCACGTGCTGCGTGAGGCGATGGACGCGGGCGCCGCCGGCTTCGCCACGAGCTTCGCCTTCCCGCACCGCGGGATCGACGGCAAGCCGGTGCCCAGTCGGTTCGCCGACCGGGCCGAGCTGGAGGCGCTGCTCGAGACGATGGGGGAGGTCGGTCGGGGCGTGGTGTCGATCGCCCCCGGCGAGCAGTGCGGACCCGCCGACATGTTCGACCTCCAGATGAAGGTCGGCGTGCCCTTCACGTGGGGCGCGCTCCTCACGTCGCCCACCGGTCACCACCACACGGCGCTCGAGGCGAACCGAGCGGGCTGGGAGCGCGGCTGCGAGGTGTGGCCGCAGGTGACGCCCCGGCCGCTCACCTTCCAGTTCACCCTCGATTCGCCGTACCCGCTCGCGGTCAACGAGCACTTCGCCGCGCTGCAGAACGCATCGATCGACGAGCGCACCCGGGCCTACGCCGACCCCGCGTGGCGCGCGCGCATGATGAGCGGCTGGAGCACGACCGGCAACTTCGGTCTCCGGTGGGACACCTACACCATCGGCCAGAGCGAGGTGCACCCCGACCTCGTCGACCGCAAGCTGGTCGACGTCGCCGCCGAGCTCGGCATCGAACCGCTCGACTGCCTCCTGGATCTCGCGCTCGAGGAGCCCGGCCTCGCGCTCCGGGTCCGCACGGTGATCGCCAACGACGACGAGGAGGGCGTCGCCGATCTCCTGGTCGAGGACCACGTCGTGCTCGGCCTCTCGGACGCCGGCGCGCACGCGGGCCAGCTCTGCGACGCGCCCCAGGCCACCGACCTCCTCGGCAAGTGGGTGCGCGACAAGGGCGTGGTGCCGATGGAGCTGGCCATCCGCAAGCTCAGCGGCCTGCAGGCCGACGTGTTCGGGTTCGCCGACCGCGGCTACCTGCGGACCGGGTTGTGCGCCGACGTCGCCGTGTTCGACCCGGCGACGGTGGCACCGGGGCCGGTGCGGCGGGTACGTGACTTCCCGGCCGACGCCGAGCGCCTCACCGCCGACCAGCCGGTCGGGATGCAGCACGTCGTGGTCAACGGCACGCCCGTCCAGGTCGACGGCGCCCGCACCGACGCGGGCAACGTCGGGCGGGTGGTGCGCCCGTCGGCCGGGCGGTGAGCGACGCCGGCAGCACCCCGGTCATCCTCGAAGCGGCCATCAACGGCGCCAATCCGGACGCCCCGCGGTCGCCCGAGGAGATCAGCGCCACCGCCCTGGCGTGCTTCGACGCCGGCGCCGCCATCGTCCACAACCACATCGACCTCACCGGCGACGCGGCCGAGGTCGCGGCCCGCTACCGCGAGGGATGGGAGCCGGTGGTCGCGCGGCGGCCGGACGCGCTCGTGTACCCGACGATCAACGGGATCGGGACGGTGGAGGAGCGGTACTCCCACGTCACGCCGCTGGCGGAGTCGTTTCCGCTGCGCATCGGCACCATCGACCCCGGTTCGGTGAACCTCGGCGCGCGGTTCGCGTACGTGAACTCCGGGTCCGACATCGAGCACCAGTGGCAGTTGTGCGACCGCAACGGGCTCGTGCCCACCATCGCAGTGTTCGAGCCGGGGTTCCTGCGCGCCACCCTCGCCTACTGGCGGGCCGGCAAGCTGCCCCCCGGGACGATGGTGCGCCTCTACTTCGGCGGCGCCGAGCTCGAGGCCGACGGCGGGTTCTGGTTCGGCCTGCAGCCCACCGAGGCCGCGCTCGACGCGTACCTCGAGCTGCTCGGCGACTGCCCGCTGCCGTGGTCGGTGGCGGTGCTCGGCGGCGACATCTTCGAGTCCGACTTCCCCGCGCTCGCGCTCGAGCGCGGCGGGCACCTGCGGGTGGGGCTCGAGGACCACAAGGGCCGCACCGTGACCAACGAGGAGCTCGTCGCCGAGGCGGTGGCCGTGATCGAGAAGTCCGGCCGCCCGCTGGCGTCGTGCGCCGAGACCGCGACCCGGCTCGGGCTGTAACCGTCAGCTCGACATCGAGTTGGCGCGCGGGTCGGGCTCCATGCGGCGCGACTCGGCCAGCGAGCCGCTCTGGTAGCCGTGTCGCCGCACGAACGGTTGCCAGCGGGGCGCGCCGCCCACCGGCGCGTCACCGATCACCGTGACCCGCTCGATGATGCGACGCTCCTCGTAGTCGGGGACTGCGTAGTGCTGCGTGCACCGGTTGTCCCAGATGCCGATGGTGCCCTCGCTCCACGAGTAGCGGCACTGGAAGCGCGGCTGCTCCGACCAGGTGTAGAGGTACTCGAGCAGCGCGTCGCTCTCGGACCGCTGCAACTCGACGATGTGTGACGTGAACGTGCGGTTGACGAACAGCGATCGGCGTCCGGTGTCGGGATGGGTGCGGATCACGGGATGCGCGGCGTGCTGCTCGGGATGGCCGAACGGCGCGGCGTGGTGCACCGCGGTGAGGCCCTCGAGCAGATCGCGGATCGGGTCCGACAGCGTCTCGTACGCCAGGTACTGGTTCGTGAAGAGGGTGTCGCCTCCGCGTGCCGGGTTCATCACCATCTGCAGGATCGACGCCATGGGCGGCGTCGGGCTGAAGGTCACGTCGGTGTGCCAGAACTCGGCCCCGCCGCCGACGGTGTCGATCACCACGATCTCCGGGTGCTCGTCGTCGCGCTTCGGGATGTAGGGGTGGATCTCCGCCGTGCCGAACCGCCGGCCGAGGGCGACGTGCGCGTCGGCACCGAGCGACTGCCCGGGGAAGAAGAGCACGAGGTGCTCGAGCCAGGTCGCGTAGAGCGCGTCCCACTGCACGTCGTCGAGGTGGGCCAGGTCGACCCCCAGGACCTCGGCCCCGAGGGCACCGGTGAGCGTGCGCACCTCGCCGAGCCCGGGGACCGTCGCGGTGATCGACGTTGCCGACATGTCGCCTCCTCGCTACCGGGCCGGGGGCCCGGACAGGATCGATGTGATGGTGCCGACGACCTCGTCGCGGTAGTCGTCGGCGTCCAGCCGTCCGGCGTAGCGGTCGGCGCTCGCCAGCATGTGCAGGAGCGTGGCGCCGGCGACGCCGAGCCGGAGGATGCGCCGGGACTCGTCGAGGTCGGGCGTGGCGCGCGCCAGCACCGGCAGCAGCCGCGCCAGCTGCGGCGCGAACGCCTCGTCGAGGAGGTGCAACCACGCACCGCCGCTGCGGTCGAGGGCGCAGAGGAAGCGCACGTAGTCGAGGCCGGTGTCCTCCCGCGAGAGCTCGAGGAGCGGCAGCGCGAACACCTCCGCCACCCGACGGGGCGACGGCGTCGCGTCGCGCTCCAGGGGACCGAGCCGCGCGTAGCGCTCCTCGGCGAGGACCGACATCCGCCGCGCGAGCACCGCCCGTACCAGGCCCTCCTTGGAGCCGAAGTGGTAGTGCGCGGCCGCGACGTTGCTGCCCGCTTCGGTGTTGATGGCCCGCAGCGAGACCCCCTCGACGCCGCGGGTGCCGATCAGCCGCTCGGCCGCGTCGAGGAGCCGCACCTGGGTCGGCTCGAGGGTGGCGGTGGGGGTCACGCCGGGGACACTATCTCAATCGAGTGATTGAATCAAGTGATGGGGGCAGGTGAGAAGGGCCGAATGGGCGGGTCGGGGCGGGCTGGGGTCGACGGTCGCGCCGGGATACCGTGAGGTCACGCCGCACGCCCGGGAGGAACCATGCAGCTCGACGACCTGATCCTCGTCAGCATCGACGACCACGTCGTCGAACCGCCCGACATGTTCGAGCGGCACGCGCCGGCCAAGTACCGCGACCGCGTCCCGCACGTCGAGATGAGCGACGACGGCACCGAGAAGTGGCTGTTCGAGGGCCAGACCGTCGGGTCCATGGGCCTGAACGCGGTCGTGACCTGGCCCAAGGAGGAGTGGGGCTTCGACCCGGTCGGGTTCGCGGAGATGCGCCCGGGCGCGTACGACATCCACGAGCGCGTGCGCGACATGAACCGCAACGGTGTGCTCGCGTCGATGTGCTTCCCGACCTTCGCCGGGTTCGCGGGCGGCATGTTCCAGGAGGCGCAGGACAAGGACCTCGCGCTCGCCACCGTGCAGGCGTACAACGACTGGCACATCGACGAGTGGTGCGCGGCGTACCCGGACCGTTTCATCCCGCTCGCCATCCCGCCGATCTGGGATCCGCAGCTGGTCGCCGACGAGGTGCGCCGGGTCGCGGCGAAGGGTTGCCGCGCCATCACGATGCCGGAGCTCCCGCACATCCAGGGGCTGCCGAGCTACATCGACCTCGACTACTGGGCCCCCTTCTTCCGTGCGGTGTCGGAGGAGAGCGTCGTGATGTGCCTGCACATCGGACAGGGCTTCAACGCGATCAAGAGCGCGCCCGACGCGCCCATCGACAACCTCATCATCCTCGCGACCCAGGTGTCGGCGCTCGCGGCGCAAGACCTGTTGTGGGGTGGTGCGATGCACAACTATCCCGACCTCAAGGTCGCGTGGTCGGAGGCCGGGATCGGCTGGATCCCCTTCTACCTCGACCGCTGCGATCGCCACTACACGAACCAGCGGTGGCTGGGCCACGACTTCGGCGACAAGCTGCCGAGCGACATCTTCCGCGAGCACTCGCTGGCCTGCTACGTGACCGATCCGGTGTCGCTGAAGGTGCGCCACGACATCGGCATCGACATCATCGCCTGGGAGTGCGACTACCCGCACTCCGACTCGATCTGGCCCGACGCACCCGAAGTGGTGCTGTCGGAGCTCGACAACGCCGGCGCCTCCGACGAGGACATCCACAAGATCACGTGGCAGAACTCGTGCCGGCACTTCGACTACGACCCGTTCAAGCACATCGACCGCAAGGACTCGACCGTCGGCGCGCTGCGGGCGCAGGCGCCCGACGTCGACACCTCGACGAAGTCGCGGGCGGAGTGGCGCAAGTTGTACGAGGCACGGGAGACCGCTGCACACGCGGTCGGGTAGCCGCTCCTGATCGTGGGTCAGAGGTCGCGCACCCGCACCACGATCCGGCCCACGGTCTGACGTCGCTCCATCGCGTCGAGCGCGATCGGGAGCTCCGCGAACGGCACGTCGAGGCCGACGACCGGCCGTACGTCGCCACGCGCGAGAAGCTCGAGGATCTCGGCGTGGAGCACCTCGGCGTCGGACCGCGAGAGGAAGTTCGCGCCCGCGACCTGCTTCACCGCGATCGGGTCGTCGACGTACGCAAGACAGACGCCGACGAGTGAGAAATTGCCGAACAGGATCGGGCGCGGCACGAGGCCACCCTCGTCTTCGGCCTCGATCCCGGACGCGAACCCGGCGAGCACGTGCCGGCCGTTGAACGCCATGCACCCGAAGGTGCGGGTCGTGATCTCACCACCGATGGTGTCGAAGGCGACGTCGACGCCGCGCCCGCCCGTCGCCTCCAACGCGGCGGCGACGAAGTCGGCCGCGCTGGTGTCGACGGCGACATCGGCCTCGAGCTCCTGCGCGCAGAACCGGGCCTTCTCGGCCGAGCCCGCCAGCGCGATCACGTGGGCGCCGGCCGCCCGGACCAGCTGCACCGCGGCCGACCCGACCCCGCCGGCGGCGGCGTGGATCAGGACCGTCTCGCCCGGCTGCACCCCGGCCCGCCGGAACAGCGACAGGGCGGCGAGGTGGAAGGGCATGAGGACCGCGGCGGCGCCCGGAAGCGGAACCGACTCGGGCATGGGGAAGGTCATGGTCGCGGGTGCGACCGCCACCTCGGCGTAGCCGCCGTGGGCCCCGCTCGGGATCGCGACGACCCGGGTGCCCAGCAACGACCGGTCGACGCCGGTGCCGACCGCGACCGCGGTGCCCAGGACCTCCATGCCCGGTATGTACGGGGCGGGGACCGGCACCGTTCGATAGCGCCCGTGGATGCCGTCGATGTCGTTGAAGTTCAGCGTGACCGCGTCGACCCGGATCTGCACCTCCCCGGGCTGGGGCACGGGCTCGTCGACCTCGTCGAGGCGCAGGACGTCGCGCGGCGCGCCGTGTTCGACCGCTCGCCAGGCGCGCACCGGCCGCTCAGGCGGCGGGCTCGAGCGCGAGCGGGAGGTTGGAGAGCCCCCGCACGTTGCTCGAGTAGGCGCGGACCATCGGCTGGCGGACCTCGTAGTTCGGGTAGCGCGCGAGCAGCTCCTCGAACGCGATGCGCGTCTCGAGCCGGGCGAGGGCGGCGCCGATGCACAGGTGGATCCCGAACCCGAAGCCGACGTGGCGTTCGATCTCGCGGTGGATGTCGAAGTACTCCGGATCGGCGAACGCGCGCTCGTCGTGATTGGCCGCGCCGGTGAGGAGGATGACCCGCGAATCGGCGGGAATGGTGACGCCGTGCAGGGTGACGTCGCGCTCGACCCAGCGGCCCTGGTAGTGCGACGGCGGGTCCCACCGCAACATCTCCTCGACCGCGTTCGGGATCAGCGACGGTTCGGCGGCGAGCTCGGCGCGCTGATCGGGGTACCACGTGAGCGCCACGACGCCGTTGGCGATCAGCTTGGCGGTGGTCTCGTGGCCGGCGATGGTCATCTCGAGCAACCGCGACGCGACCTGCGCGTGCGTGAGCGCGACCTCGTTGCCGTCGTCGTCGGTGACGCGGGCGCTCAGCAAGATCGAAGCGATGTCGTCGCCGAGGTGCTTCGACGTGTCGTCGACGATCTCGGTCAGGAGCGTCATCATCTCGATCATCGCCAGCTGCGAGTCGTCGGTCGTGTTCCCGAGCTCGTCGGCCTCGCTGCGGTCGAGGATCCGGTCGGACGTGCGGCGGAGGTCGGCACGGGTCTCGGGCGGCAATCCGAGCATCTCGGCGATCACCATCATCGGGAGGTGGGTGGAGAACTCGGCGACGATGTCGATCTCGCCCCGGTCGCGGGCACGGTCGAGCACCTCGGCCGCGATGGCACGCACCTTCGGCTCGAGGTCGGCGATGGCGCGCGGCGTGAACAGCCGCGAGACGAGCTTGCGGTGCCAATTGTGGCGGGGCGCGTCACTGGTGATGAGGAGGTCCTGACCCTGGTCGTAGCCCTCGATGGTCACACCGTGGGACGACACGAAGGTCGCGGGGTCGAGGTGGGCCTGGAGCACGTCGTCGAAGCGAGACAGCGCGTAGAAGCCGACCTCGGCGTTGTGGTAGACGGGCGCCTCGTCACGCAGCCATCGGTACACCGGGAACGGGTTCGTCTGCGTGTCACGAGCGAACGGGTTGTACTCCACGGTCGTGTCCCCCTGCATGGAATCGGTGGAGCTGTCACCGTACGTCAGCCGGACGGGCGGCGCCGACGATCCCGGCGGAGCGGGGAGCTGGTTACGGTGATCCCGGTGGAGGCGTACCCGGGTGGGTCCCCGCGCCGGTGGCGCGCCCTGAGCGTGCTCTGCCTCGCACTGTCGGTGATCGTGATCGACAACACGATCCTGGCGGTGGCGTTCCCGAGCATCCAGCGCGGGCTGCACACCGACGAGACCGGGCTCCAGTGGATCGGGAGCGCGTACGGGTTGGTGCTCGCCGGCCTGCTGCTGCCGCTCGCCGTCGTCGGCGACCGGCGCGGTCGCAAGGGCCTCTTGATGTTGGGGTTGGTGATCTTCGGGGCGGCGTCGGTGGCGGCGGCGTTCGCCACCACCGCCACCGCGTTGGCGGTGGCGCGCGGGGTCATGGGCGTCGGCGGCGCGTGCACGATGCCGTCGACGCTCTCGGTGCTCGGGAACATCTTCCCGGCGCAGGAGCGGGGGCGCGCCATCGCGATCTGGTCGGGGGTCGGTGGTACCGCGACCGCGATCGGTCCGGTGGTCGGAGGCCTGCTGCTGGCGCACTTCTGGTGGGGCTCGGTGTTCCTGGTGAACGTGCCGGTCGTGCTCGTGACCCTGGTGCTGGCGGCGAAGTGGGTGCCGCGCTCGCACGACCCCGCGTCGCCACCGGTCGACCGGTGGAGCGCGTTGCTCTGGTGGGGCGCCCTGACCGCGGTGATCGTCGCCATCGTGGAAGGCCCCCAGCGCGGGTGGGGGTCGCCGCTCGTCCTCGGCGCCGCCGTCGCCGGCGTGTTGCTGTTCGTCGCGTTCGGCCGGCGCGAGGAGCGCTCGCCCCAGCCGCTCATCGAGGACGCGACGCGCCGCGACCCGCGGTTGCGTTGGGGCGCGGCCACCATCACCGCGCTGTTCTTCGGGGTCATGGGCACGCAGTTCGTGCTCACCCAGTGGATCCAGGGCCCAGAGCACCACGGCGCGCTCGCCGCGGGGCTGTACTTCGTCCCGACCGCGCTGACCGCGCTCGTCTTCTCGTTGCTGAGCCCGGGATGGGCGGCGAAACGGGGCTACGGCGTCATGGCCGCCATCGGACTCGTGGCGATGGCGTCGGGTGCGATCGTCGCGACCGCGTCGGTGGTGGCCGACAGCATGCCCGGCGTCGTCGCCGCCGGCGCGCTGGTCGGCGTCGGCATCGGGATGGCCGCGGTGTCGGGCGTCGAGCTGATCATGTCGTCGGCGCGGCCCGAACGCGCCGGGTCGGCGTCGGGCGTGAACGAGACCCTGGTCGAAGCGTCGGGCGCGCTGGGGATCGCGGTCTTGGGGAGCGTGCTGGTGGAGACGGGGAGCTACGCCTGGCCGCTGCCGGTGGTCGCGATCGTCGCCACGGCGACCGCGCTCGGCGTGGCGTGGGCGTTCAGGCCGTCGCGAGCCAGTCGTCGATCCCCAGCCGCGCCGACGCCTTGAGCTCGTCGGGCGCGCCCGAGCCGTCGATCGAGGCCCGGGCGATCGTCGCCATCGCACGGTCGTCGAGCCCCATCTCGCCGCGCACGAGCTCGTACTCCGCCAGCAGGCCGGGCCCGAACAACAACGGGTCGTCGCCGTTGAGGCTGCACCGGATCCCGGCGTCGAGCAGGCGGGGGAGCGGGTGCTCGGCGAGCGACGGGTAGACGGAGAGCAGCAGGTTCGAGGTGGGGCACACGTCGAGCACGATGTCGCTGTCGGCGAGGCGTTGCACCAGCTCGGGATCTTCGATCGCCCGGACGCCGTGCTGGAGCCGATCCGGGTCGAGCGTGTCGAGTGCGCCCCGCACCGACGCCGGCCCGGCCAGCTCGCCGGCGTGCGGCGCCGACAGGAGGCCGGCCTCCTTGGCGATGGCGAACGCCTCCGCGTAGGGCTCCGGCGGTCCGATCGCCTCGTCGTTGGCGAGCCCGAACGAGACCACGCCCGCGCCGGCCCGGCCGGCGGCGATGCGGGCCTGCGCGACCGCGACCGGTGGTTCGACGGTCCGGTCCGACGCCACCATCACGCCCACGCCGACGCCGAGCTTGCCGGCCGCAGTGGCGGCGGCGTCGAGGACCATGTCGATGATGGCCTCGTCGGCGCCGAAGCGATCGCGGTGGTGCGGGGCATAGAACGACGGCTCCACCCACACCGCCCCGTCGAGGACGCTGTCCTCGACCACCTCGTAGACCAGGCGGGCGAAGTCCTCTGGGGTCTGGAGCACCTGGCACGCGGCGAGGTAGGTGTCGGCGAACGCGGTGAACGACCCATAGCCGCGGATCTCGGGAACGGCGATCCCCGCCCGGTCGGCGAGCTCGGCGAGGGTCGACGGGCGCATCGCGCCCTCGAGGTGCAGGTGGAGGTGGGCCTTCGGGAGCGCGCGGAGGTCGCGGGTGGTGGGAGCCGTCACGGGGAGCATCGTCGCGCGTGTCGATTGCCCCCGCGATTCCAGGGGCGCGCGGGAGACGCGCGCTCAGCGGCGGGCATTCTTGACGAAGTCGTCGAGGCCGTGATTGGGCGCGAGGCGCTCGCCGCCGTACCACGCGCCGCGCACGTGACGCCGAATGGCAGCGTCGCCGTCGTCGGTGGCGCGGGCGGCGCCGTGCCAGAGATCGCAGTGGTGCAGGAGCACGTCGCCGCGCTCGCAATAGAGCGCCATCTCGCCGGGGACATGCTCGAAGCCGAGCGGCATCTCGTCGGTGCCGCCCCGGTGCGAGCCGGGGACGATGCGGAGGAAGCCGTTGCACGGCGACGTGGCGTCGACGTGGATGGTGAACGCGACCGACGGCCACACGCGGAGGTGCGGCCCCGACTGCCGGTCCGAGTGCCAACCGATGCGGGAGTAGCCCGACTGCGCGCCGGGACGGGCGTCCTGGTACACCACGCCGAAGCGGTCGTCCTCCAACAGCCACGCCTCCGGCCCGAGCAGGCGCGACATCATGGCGACGAGTGCCGGGTGGTACGCGGCG
Source organism: Acidimicrobiia bacterium (assembly GCA_036271015.1). Taxonomy (GTDB): domain Bacteria; phylum Actinomycetota; class Acidimicrobiia; order IMCC26256; family DASPTH01; genus DASUAS01. The sequence continues at coordinate 3,508 of DATBBL010000332.1, read as the reverse complement.
TCGCGGGCGAGCGGCGACACCTCGGTGAGGTGGCACACGTAGTGCGCGAACGCCTCGCCGTCGATCACCGCGTCGGGGTCGTCGAGGATCACCGTGCCGCAGACCTCGGGCAGCTCGCCGGCGAGGAGCCGCTGCTGTTGGCGCGCCAACTCGACCTCGAGCTCCCGGAGGCGCGCGTCGGGGTAGAGGCCACGCATGATCGCGAACCCGTGCTCGGCGAAGAACGACGGGAGCCCGTCGTACTCGGGCGCGGTGAAGACGCCGATCTCGCGGGCGAGGGTGCTCCTGGTGGGTGCGGTCACGAACCCATGCCCGTTCTCGTCGGGCCTCAGACCGGCGCCCGCGACTGGGTGAAGACCTCGACGCGGCGGATGCGGCCGTCGTCGGCGAGCGCGAAGGTGAGGCACTCGGGGGTGCGCAGCGGGGCCCCGTCGACCTCGACCGTCTCCGCCAGCTCCGCGAACGCGATGCCGTCACCCGCGTACGTGACGCGCGTGACCTCCATCTCGTAGCCGGCCAACGTCGGCATCAGGTCGGCGAGGAACGCCACGTAGTCGGCCTTGGTCGAGTACGTGTCGCCGTAGGGCCCGACGCGCGTGAAGCCGTCGTCGGCGAGGCACGACGCGAACGTCGCCCAGTCGCCGTCCACCAGGGCCTGCAGGTACCGCTCGATGACACCGTCACCCATCCGGGGCAGCGTACGTGAGCACCGCGGAGGTGCGGGCGCCCAGTGCACCTCGCGGGCCGGGGCTTGCGCCGTGAATCCCACCGTGATTACGGTGTCATCGATGCGCGAGCGGACGACGGATCGCGGCGGGGGCGCCTGATGCGGGCCTGGCAGGTGCGGGCGGCGGGCGAGCCGGCCGCGGTGCTGCACCTGATCGAACGGGAGCCCCCGGAGCCGGGTCCCGGCGAGGTCCGGATCCGCGTCACGGCAGCCGGCCTGGGCCTGCCCGACGTGTTCATGTGCCGCGGCACCTACCCGCTCACGCCGTCGTTGCCCTTCACCTCCGGGCAGGAGGCCACCGGCGTGGTCACCGCGCTGGGGGAGGGGGTCGACCGGGTGGCGGTCGGAGACCGCATCATGTGCGTCACCTCGTTCATCGGCGGCAACGGGTCGTTCGCCGAGGAGTGCCTGGCCGCGGCCGAGGGCGCGTTCCCGGTGCCGGAGGGCCTCGACGACGCCGAGGCGGCCGGCTTCTGGATCCCGCACCTCACCGGCTGGATCGGGCTGGTCGACCGCGGCCGCCTGGTCGAGGGTGACTGGTTGGCCGTGCTCGGCGCGGCCGGCGGCAGCGGGATCGCCGCGGTGCAGCTCGGGCGTGCGCTCGGGGCACGGGTGATCGCGGTCGTGAGCGACGACGAGAAGGCCGAGTTCTGTCGGGGGCTCGGGGCCGACGCGACGCTCAACCACCGCGACGGCCCCGTCGCCGCGCGACTGCGCGAGCTCACCGGGGGCCGCGGCGTCGACCTCGTGTACGACCCGGTCGGCGGCGCGCTGGCCGAGGACGCAGCCGGTGCCCTGGCGCGCCACGGCCGACTGCTCGCCGTCGGGTTCGCCAGTGGCGCGTGGCCCCGCTTCGACACACACCAGCTCGTGGTCACCAACCGGTCGCTGGTGGGGGTGTTCGCCGGCGGGTACTCGCGCGACGAGCTCGACGAGATCCACGCCCGACTCGCCGCCCTCGTGCGCGACGGGCGGCTCCGCAACGCCGTCACCGGCCAGGTGTCGTTCGCCGAGCTGCCCGAGGCGCTGCAGCGGATGGCCGACCGTGGCGTCGTCGGCAAGCTCGTGATGGTGCCGTGACCATCCCGACCCTCGACGCCACGGGGAAGGTCGTGGTCGTCACCGGCGGGAGCAAGGGCCTCGGCCGGGCGATGGCGCTCGGCTTCGCCGAGGCCGGCGCCGACGTCGTCGTTGCCAGCCGCAAGCTCGAGGCCTGCGAGGCGGTGGCCGACGAGGTGCGTGCGCAGGGTCGGCGCGCGCTCGCGGTGGCCGCCCCCGTGGGCGACTGGGACCAGTGCGAGGTGCTGATCGACGCGACCGTCGCCGAGTTCGGGCATGTCGACGTGCTGGTCAACAACGCGGGCATCGCGCCGGTCCCGCCGTCGCTGCTCGACGTCACCGCGGAGCTCTTCGACAAGACCATCGCGGTGAACCTGAAGGGTCCGCTGCGGTTGACCGCGCTCGCCGCGCAGCACATGCCCGCCGGCGGGGCGATCATCAACGTGAGCTCGAAGGCGTCACTGCACCCGTCGTCCTTCACGGTGGTGTACGCGGCGGCCAAAGCTGGGCTCAACGCGCTCACGCGCGCCGCCGCCCAGGAGTTCGGGCCGCGCGGCATCCGCGTCAACGCGATCGTGTGCGGCACGTTCCACACCGACAGCTTCCACGCGTCGATGCCGACGGAGGAAGGCCAGGCGCAGATGGCTGCGGGCGTCGCGCTCGGTCGCATCGCCGACGCCGACGAGATCGTGGGGACGGCGCTCTACCTCGCCAGCGACGCATCGTCCTACCTCACCGGCGAGCTCATCCTGCTCGACGGCGGCTGACCGAACGGGGGACTGCACGCATGACCGACGGAGATGGTGGAGTGATCGGCCCGGGCCGGGTCGCGGTGGTCACGGGCGCGGCCAGTGGCATCGGTCGGGCGATGGCCGAGACCTTCGCCCGCGAGGGCTCCGCGGTCGTCGTCGCCGACCTCGAGGGCGACCGGGCCGAGAGCGTCGCGGCCGGCATCCGCGACGCCGGTGGCGACGCGCTCGCGGCGACCGTCGACGTCGCCGACATCGCCGCGGTCGAGCGCCTGGCTGCGACCGCCGTCGACCGCTACGGGCACGTCCACGTGCTCTGCAACAACGCCGGGGTGTCGACCTTCAACCTGATGCGCGACCAGACGCTCGACGACTGGAAATGGGTCGTCGACGTGAATTTCTGGGGCGTCGTGCACGGTCTCCACACGTTCGTGCCGCTCATGCGGGAGCAGGGCACGCGGGGGCACGTCGTCAACACCGCGTCGATCGGCGGGTTGTTGAGCGGCACCGCCTTCATCGGCCCGTACTGCGCGACGAAGGCCGCGGTGGTCTCGATGTCGGAGACCCTCGTGCAGGAGCTCGCGGTCGACCAGACGCCGATCGGCGTGAGCGTGCTGTGCCCCAGCTCGGTGAACACCAACGTGATGGAGTCGGAGCGCAACCGGCCGGCGGCGGCCGGGGTCGAGCAGCGCAGCGAGATGGCGGAGTCGGTGCGGCTGATGATCCGTGATGGCTTCACCGGCCCGACGGGTCAGACCCCGGCCCAGGTCGCCGAACGGGTCCTGGACGCGGTGCGCGGCGGCGAGTTCTGGATCATCACCCACGACGACCTGCGGCCGACCGTCGAAGCGCGCGTCACCGGCATGCTGGCCGCGTTTCCCGGGGCAGGCGGTTGATCCGTGGCCTGGGACTTCGAGACCGATCCTGAGTTCGAGGAGCAGCTCGCGTGGATGCGCGCGTTCATCGACACCGA
>DATBBL010000331.1:0-2805 GCA_036271015.1 Acidimicrobiia bacterium | reverse complement strand
GCACTCCACGACGTGCGCGGCGCCGGCGAAGACCTCGTCGAGGTCGGGGGAGAGCGGCATGAAGGGCACCGCCGCCATCGCGTTCGACTCCAGGCCCCAGCCTGCGTGCACGATGTTGTCGGTGTCGGCGGCGGCGGTCATGTAGTCGACAACCGGCGGCTGGGGCTCGTAGTCGACCTCGATCGCCTCGCACGCGTCCTCCGCCAGGTAGCGCGACTCGGCGACGACCACGGCCACCGGGTCGCCGACGTACCGGACGTCGGTGATGGCGAGCGGTGGCGGCACCACGAGCTCCTCGCCGAGCATGGCGTGGTACCCGGGCCCGGTGATCCCGTTGAAGTCCTCCCACGTGTAGACGGCGACCACGCCCGGCATCTCCTTGGCCGCACTCGTGTCGATCCGCGTGATGGCGGCGCGTGCGAGGTCGCTGCGGAGGAAGGCGGCGTGCAGGGTGCCCGACACCTTCACGTCGTCGACGTAGAGCCCGTGCCCGGTGAGGAGACGCTGGTCTTCCTTGCGGGTTACGGACTGCCCGAGATAGCGCGCGGCGACCGGCGAGAGAGGAGTCGAAGTCATGGCTCGGAATCTACGCGTCCGGCTTCAGACCCGCTCGACGATGGTCCCCGTCCCGAGCCCGCCCCCGCAGCACATGGTGACGAGCGCGCGTTGCTTCCCGGACCGCGCCAGCTCGTGGACCGCCTTGGTGAGCAGGATGGTGCCGGTGCCGCCGAGCGGGTGCCCCAGCGCGATGGCGCCCCCGTTCGGATTCACGCGGTCCATGTCGGCCCCGGTGGCACGCTGCCACCCGAGGACGACCGACGCGAACGCCTCGTTGATCTCGACCAGGTCGATGTCGTCGATGGTGAGCTTGTTGCGCGCCAGCAGGTGCTCCGTCGCGGGGATGGGCCCGGTGAGCATCAACACCGGGTCGCTGCCCTGGATGCACGTGTCGACGATGCGGGCCCGGGGCTCGAGCCCGAGCGCCTCGGCCTTGTCGGCGGTCATGAGCAGGAGCGCACCGGCTCCGTCGCTGATCTGCGACGCGGTGCCCGCGGTGTGGAACGCGGGGTCGCGATCGAGCACCGGCTTCAGGTTGGCGAGCGCCTCGAGCGTCGTGTCGCGCAGGCCTTCGTCGCGGTCGACAGTGCGGGTGCCGTTCACCTCGCCCTGCTCGTCACGCGTCGGTGCCTCGACGGGCACGATCTGCGTGTCGAAGCGCCCTTCGGCCCACGCGGCCGCGGCGCGGTCCTGCGACTGCTTGCCGAACCGGTCGAGCTCGTCGCGGCCGACGCCGAAGGTCTCGGCGATGCGCTCCGCGCCCTCGAACTGCGACGTGTTCTCGTAGTGCTCCCAGTAGTGCTTGTTGATGGGCTTGCCCACGAACGGGTCCTTCGGGACGGTCGATCCCATCGGCACCGCGCTCATCACCTCCACCCCGCAGGCCACCGCGACGTCGACGACGCCCGCCGCGACCAGGGCGGTGGCCATGTTGGTGGCCTGTTGCGACGAGCCGCACTGCGTGTTGACGGTGGTCGCGGCGGCCTCCAGCGGGAGCCCGGCCTGCAGCCACGCGGTGCGGGTGACGTTGGCCGCCTGCATGCCGACCTGTCCGACGCAGCCGCCCACGACCTGCTCCACCTCGGCGGGATCGATGCCCGAGCGTTCGACCACCGCCCGCTGTACCTCGGCCAGGAGGTCGGCGGAGTGCATGCCGGAGAGCCCACCGTTGCGGCGCCCGACCGGCGTCCGCACCGCTTCCACCACTACGACGTCGCGCATGTCATGACCGCCTGGTTCGCTGGGATGGGGACTTCACGGTAGCGCCGTGCCGCTCGCGTCCGGATCGGCACCCAGGCCGCGCAGCACGAAGCGCCGGACGTGCTCGGCGAGCTGCTCGTAGGTCAATGGACGTGCCGGGTGGAACCACTGGCTGATGCCGTTGAGCACGTCGAACAGGTTGTTGGTGACGATGCCCGGATCGATCCCGGCGTCGAAGCAGCCCCGGGCGATCCCGTCCTCGACGATGTCGCGGACGAAGCGGTGGATGCGCGCCCGCTTGTCCATCACGATCGCCTGGCGTTCGGGGTCGAGCCGGCGCAGGTCGCGCTCGGCGATGGCGGCGTAGCCCGGGTTCGCGCTGAGGATGCCGATCCAGCGATCGACGAAGGCGCCGAGCCGGGTGGGCGGATCGGCCGACTCGAGGGCCGCGCCCTGCTCGACGACCGCGATGCCGCGGCTGTGGTTGCCGTCGACGATGGCGAAGAGGAGGTCCTCCTTGCTGTCGATGTAGTAGTAGAGGCTCCCCTTCAGGAGGCCCACCCGGGCCGCGATGTCCTCGATCCGGGCGGCCGCGTAGCCCTTCTCGTCGAACACGTCACCCGCCGCGTCGACGATCTCGTTCCACCGCTCGGGGCGCAACGTGCCGGGAGGGCGGCCGCCTTCGCCGATGGGTCGACGGCGCTCGGGGGCGACCGCCACGGTGTCCTCCCCTTCGTCGGCGCCGGATCCGATCACCCTACAAGTGGCCCCAGTTGGTCAGTCCGACCGCGACGTGGCCGTCTCCCGGGGACTCTCCATTTAGTCGTCGTCTTGACACAATCATTCAACTGTATTTGAATCGAACCGCGGTTTGAATTGCCGATCCCTGGGGGGACTGCAGATGCCGAGCAGGTGCGCCACACCGACCCGCCCCGTGGTGGCGGGGGATGCCGAGCTTCCGATCGAGGACGTGCGGGTGGGACCCTCACTCCGGGAGGAGGGGCTCGACCCCGGCCACGTCGCCACGCTGGCCGAGCTGGCGGGCGC
>DATBBL010000330.1:0-27335 GCA_036271015.1 Acidimicrobiia bacterium | reverse complement strand
CGACCCATTCCGGGAACTTCGTCGACTCGGTGCACCGCCACACGACGAGTGACGCGGGCTCGGCGTACACCACCTGCATGGTGACGTGCTCGCCGTCGAACCGGAACGTGATCTCGCCCCCGGGCTCCGGCGTGCCGACGATGTCGGGCATCCACCATCCCGCGAGCCCGTCGAGCGTCGTGAGGGCGGCGTACACCGCGCCGGCCGACGCGTGTGCGACCTCGGTCGTGGAGAAGCCGTCGCTGGTGGCTCCTTCGAGCAGGGACTTCATCTCCGCGAGCACGCGCGGCCAGCCGCCACTCACCATCTCGGCGACCGTGCTGCCGGGCTCGAAGCCGTCGTGCACCACGGTGAGCTTGACCAGCGGGCCGTCGGGCTCGAGCTCGAAGGTGACGCGCGACCGTGGTTCGGCGGCGATCCGGGCACGCAGCTCCTCGTCGATGTCCCAGGCGCGGGCCCACTCCTCCGAGAACGTGTGCCAGGTGTACGAGAGCCGGCGAGGGGGATCGGACTCGAGCACGACCTGCTCGGCGTCGCGCACCACGATGGGGCCGTGGCGCCAGGCCATCGGGGAACCGGTCTTCCAGTCGGTGTCGATCTCGGTGTCCCAGTAGCGCTCGGTGAACGCGGGCTCCGTCAGCGCGGCCCAGAGCCGCTCCGGCGTCGTGCGGATGTAGGTGGTGTAGACGAACTCGGGCTTGTCCATGGCGGGGCTCTCCAGTGCTCGCTTGAGGTCGGCCAGGGCGGTGACCCGCGCCCGGTCGTAGGTGTGGATCCACCGGTCGGCGATCTCGTGGATGGGCGCCGCGTTGAGGTAGTGCAGCTTCTCCCGACCCCGCCGCAGCGTGGTCACCAGCAGCGCGCCCTCCAGCACCGCGAGGTGCTTGCTGACCGCCTGCCGGCTCATGTCGAGGTCGGCGCAGAGCTCCTGGAGGGTCTGGCCGTTGCGGGCGTTGAGACGGTCGAGCAGCTGCCGGCGGTGGGGATCGGCGAGGGCCTTGAACACCGCGTCCATCGAGCCCACTATAGGCAACCAAATGGTTGCCTGTCAACCGCCGGGCAGACTGGGTCCCATGGCGGTCACCCTCTACGGCGTCGCCGCGCTCACCTTCATGATGGTGATGTACGCGCTCGAAGGGCGTGGGCGGCGGTTCGTGCTCCTGTTCGCGCTCGGGTGCGTGCTCTCGAGCGCGTACGGGTTCCTCTCGGGCGCCTGGCCCTTCGGGGTGGTCGAGCTGATCTGGTCGGGGATCGCGCTGCGTCGCTACGGGGAGCTTCCGGCCGTGTCCTGACCCGATGCGCTGGTCAGGACACGCGCGTCCCCTGCGACTCGCCCTCACCGCGCTTCCACCCCCGATTCCGGGAGTTCACGCTCGCTACAGTCGGCCCGTGGCCTACCAGTCGCTGTACCGCAAGTACCGCCCACAGCGGTTCTCCGAGCTGGTGGGGCAGGAGCACGTCACCACCGCGCTCCGGAACGCCGTGCGCGACGGGAGGGTCGGGCACGCCTACCTGTTCTCGGGGCCGCGGGGCACCGGCAAGACGACGACCGCCCGGCTCCTGGCCAAGGCGCTCAACTGCACCAACCTCGGGGACGACGGCGATCCGTGCGGCGTCTGCGAGAGCTGCGTCGCCATCGCCGAGGGCTCGTCCCTGGACGTGATCGAGGTCGACGCGGCGTCGAGGAGCAAGGTCGACGACATGCGCGACCTGCTGGAGCGGGTGGCCTACCTGAGCGCCGGGGGCGCCAAGAAGGTCTACATCCTCGACGAGGTGCACATGCTCAGCACGGGCGCGGAGGCCGCGCTGCTGAAGACGCTCGAGGAATCGCCGGAGCACGTGGTCTTCGTGCTGGCCACCACCGACCCGCTCAAGGTCGCACCCACCATCCGTTCCCGCACCCAGCACTACGAGTTCACCCTCTACACCGTCGACGAGCTCGTCGGTCATCTCGCCGACGTCTGCGAGCAGGAGGGCGTCGAGGCCGACCGCGAGGCGCTCACCGTCATCGCCCGCGCGGGCGCGGGCTCGATGCGCGACTCGCTGTCGCTGCTCGACCAGGCCATCGCCCACGGGCGGATCGATGTCGAGCAGGTGAACGCGCTGTTCGGGGGCACCGCGTTCGCCGGTCGCCTGGCGGTGCTGCGCGCGGTGGCCGACGAGGACGTCGCCGGCGCCCTCGTCGCGCTCGGGGAGCTCCTCGACGCCGGGCACGAGCCCCGCCGCCTCACCGAGGACCTGCTCGTGACCGTGCGCGATGCCTTCCTCCTCACGTCGGCGCGCGGGCGGGTGCGCGTCGACCTGCCCGCCGACGACCAGGAGGCGCTGGGCGCGCTGGGCGAGCAGCTGGGCGCACCGACGCTCGTCCGCACGCTGGAGACGCTCGGTCAGGCGGTCGTCGACATGCGGGGCACCGACGCCGCCGACCCGCGCCTCGTGCTGGAGATCGCGCTGGTGCGGCTGGCGCGCCGGGAGGCCGGGACGCCGGTGCAGGCGTTGGCCGAGCGCGTCGACCGGCTCGAGCGGAGCCGCGGCACGCCGGCGACCCGCACCGCCGACCCGGCTCCGGACCCGGCGCCCGGCGCCTCCGCCGAGCGTGCGGCCGCGGGACGGGGTGGCCGGTCGTTCGCGGAGCTGCGTCGCCTCCGGGGCGGCACCGACCCGCCGCCCCCGGCCGAGTCGCCGGCGCCCCCGGGCGCGGAGGTCGAGGAGGCGGTGGCGGTCGCCGAGCCCGCCCCGCCGGCCGGGGCACCCGCCGACACCCCCGCCGACGCCCCCGCCGAGGCTCCGGCGGGCGAGGCTCCGGCGGGCGAGGCTCCGGCGGCCGAGGCTCCGGCGGGCGAGGTCGACATCGACGACGTGATCGTGGCCTGGGCCGAGATCCTTCCCGAGCTGCCGCCGGCGACGCGCGCCGCGGTGCGGGAGGCGCAACCCCTGGCGGTGGACGACGGCGTCATCACGTTCGGGGTACCGAAGGCGCACTACGAGACCGCGCTCCCGCGCTTCCGCAAGGAGGCCGACAACATCCGCGCCGCGCTGTCGCAGAAGCTGGGCCGCCGCATGATGTTCAAGCCGGTCGCGCACGACGGCTTCGACGCCGATCCGGTCAAGGAGCCTGCCCCCCTCGACGAGGAACCTCCCGACGACGACATGCTCGACCTCTCCGAGATGGTCGACGATGCCACGGAGGTACCGGCGGTAGATTCGGTGAGCCTCATCACCCAGAGCCTCGGCGCCACGGTCGTCGAGGAAGTCCCCCGCGACTGAGACGAGGAAGACGATGCCGAAGGGTCAAGGCGGCCGACCACCGATGCCGGGCGGCGGCGGTGGCGGTCAGCTCAACCAGATGATGAAGCAGATGCAGAAGATGCAGGCCGACATGGCCGCGGCGCAGGACGCGCTCGCCGCGGCGACGGTCGAAGGCTCTGCCGGGGGCGGCATGGTGAAGGTCGTGGTGACGGGCTCCGGTGAGGTGCAGTCGGTGCACATCGCGCCCGAGGTCGTCGACCCCGACGACGTCGAGATGCTCGAGGACCTCGTCCTCGCCGCCGTGGGCGACGGCCTGCGGCGGGCCCAGGAGATGCAGAGCGAGCGCCTCGGTGGCGTCACCGGCGGACTCGACCTCGGCAGCCTGGGCGACCTCGGTGGTCTGCTCGGCTGACGCGTGAGCAGCCCGTACGCCGCGTCCGTCCAAGCCCTGATCGACGAGCTGGGCCGCCTCCCCGGGGTCGGGCCGAAGTCGGCGCAACGGATCGCGTTCTACCTGCTCAAGGCCGCCCCCGAGGACGCCAACCGCCTGGCCCGGGTCATCACCGAGGCCAAGGAGCGCGTCACCTGGTGCCGCCGGTGCTTCAACATCGCCGAGGGTGAGCTGTGCGCGTACTGCCTCGACGAGCGGCGTGACTCCACGCTGCTGTGCGTGGTGGAGGAGCCGCGCGACATCGTCGCGGTCGAGCGGACCCACGAGTTCACCGGTCGCTACCACGTGCTCCAGGGCGCGATCTCCCCGATCGAGGGCATCGGGCCCGAGCAGCTGCGGGTGAAGGAGCTGCTCGCCCGGGTCGACGCCGAGGGCGTCACCGAGGTGATCCTGGCCACCAACCCCAACATCGAGGGCGAGGCCACGGCCATGTACCTGGCCCGGCTGCTCAAGCCCCTCGGGATGCGGACGACCCGCATCGCCAGTGGGCTCCCGGTCGGCGGCGACCTGGAGTACGCCGACGAGGTGACCCTCGGGCGGGCCCTGGAGGGGCGGCGAGAAGTCGACGCCTGACGCGATCCGCCCATCCTCCCGGAATTCGCGCGAGCCTGTGGCCCGGGACTCCGGCGTCACGCCGGGATTGGGAGGGGTCAACCGATGTCCGACACGACGCCCGCGTCGCCGCCACCGCCGCCCGTCCCGGCGTCGGGGTGGGGGCCCAAGGGCAAGGTGCGCGACCCGCTCGCGGTGATCCTCTTCTCGATCATCACGCTCGGCATCTACTTCCTGGTGTGGTCCTACAAGGTCTTCAAGGAGAACAAGGACTTCAGCGGTGAAGGAGTGGGCGGCGGCATCGGCCTGCTGTTCGCGATCCTCCTGGGCATCGTGAACTGGTTCCTGCTGCCCGCGGAGATCGGCAACACCTACTCCAGGATGGGCCGCCCGAAGCCGGTCACGGGGGTGACGGGCTTCTGGAACTTCCTCCCGCTGATCGGCTGGATCATCTGGATCGTGAAGGTCCAGGGCGCGATGAACCGCCTCTACGAGTAGCCGGGCCCCCGACCACGAGGAAAGGATCCAACATGGCAGACGAGACGCCCGTTCCTCCGACTCCGCCGACTCCGCCGACGCCGCCGCCGGTGCCCAGTGGGGGACCCGGCCCCGGTGGCGGCTACCCGGTGGACCTGGAGTTCAACCGCGACGACCACGTCGCGAACTGGCGACCGCTGGTCAACTGGATCCTCGCCATCCCGCACTGGATCGTGCTCTACGTCCTCGGGATCGCCGCGTTCGTGCTCTGGATCGTCTCGCTCTTCGTCGTCCTGTTCACGGAGCGGAACCCGTTCGTCGGGTTCCAGACCATGTACCTCCGCTACTACTGGCGGGTCGCCAGCTTCACGGGGTTCATGCGCGACGAGTACCCGCCGTTCGACTTCGCGACCGACGACGCCGCGGTGGTGCCCGATGCGGCGGTGGTCACCGTCGAGGATCCGGGTGACATGAACCGGTTCCTCGGTTTCGTCAAGTGGTTGCTCGCGATCCCGCACTACATCGTGCTGTGGCTCCTCGAGATCGCAGTGTTCGTCGTGCTGGTGATCAACTTCTTCGTGGTGCTGTTCACGGGCAAGTGGAACGAGTCGATGCGGGAATTCGTCATCGGCGTCGCCCGCTGGTACACGCGGGTGCACGCGTACGTCTTCCTGCTGACCGACAAGTACCCGCCGTTCAGCCTGCAGTAGCTCCCCGGAGCTACTGCCAGGCCGTCACGCTCTGGCCGTTGAGGGCGCGGTAGAGGTACGCCCAGGTGATCAGCGTGATCCCGAGGGTGAAGATCACGCCCACGAAGCACGCGATCAGGCCCACGATGTTCACGAGGAACAGCACGATCGCCATCCCGAAAAGCGTCCAGCGGTGGCCGCGCGTGAGCTCGGCCGAGCGCTGGAGCGACTCGAACACGCCCACGCCGTCGCCGCGTTCGGCGACGACGAAGCCGTAGAACCCGAACGTCGCGATGAAGATGATGCCGGGGACGATCAGCAGGAAAAGGCCGATCAGGGTGCCGAGGTAGAAGAGGATCGACGCGAGCAGGAAGATCCCGTAGCCCTCCGCCTTGAAGACGTCGGCGAGGTCGGGTTTCACGCCGTCGGTGATCCCGAGCGCGACTCGCAGCCACCCGAGGGTGATGAGCAGTCCCACCAGGTTGCCGACGATCTGCACGAGGACGCGCGGCACCGTGGAATCGATGGCGCTCGCGACCGCGCCGAACGCGACCTGGATGAGGACGACGACCACCGCGATCACGAGCATCGGACCGATGTTCTTCCAGTACGTGTTCCACCCGTAGCTGAGCGCATCACCCATCGCGAAGTTGGCGGGCGACGTCGCGCCGTATCCTCCGGAGCCGGGAGGGGGCGGCGGGGGCGGCGGGGGCTGTTCCATCGACATGGAGTCTCCCTTTCGGTCAGAGGGGGCGGCCCGTCGCGTACTTGAGCAGCTGGAAGGCCCAGAGCGTGCCGACGACGGCACACGGTACCCAGGTGGGAAGCGACAGGCGTGGACGTCGCCACAGCAGGAAGGCCGCGGTCACCACGACCAGCAGCACGCCGGGGTTCAGGGCGAGCGAGTGGAGCACATCGCCGTGGACGAGGGCGATCGTGCCCCGGGTCATGCCGCAGAACGGGCACGGCACGCCGGTGAGGGCGCGCAACGGGCACGAGGGCACGGCCGGCTACAGGGTGCGGACGATCGCCGCCTCGCCCTGACCGCCACCGCCGCACAGCGCCGCGGCGCCGATCCCGCCACCGCGGCGACGGAGCTCGTTGACCAGCGTGAGGACGACCCGGGTGCCCGACATGCCGATCGGATGGCCGAGGGCGATGGCGCCGCCGTTCACGTTGGTCACCTCGTCGGTGATGCCGAGATCGGCCATCGACGCCAGCCCGACCGGGGCGAACGCCTCGTTGAGCTCGAACAGGTCGAGCTCCGACACCTTCATACCGGCCCGGTCGAGCGCGCGGTTGATCGCGCGCGACGGTTGGGTCAGCAGCGACGGGTCGGGACCCGCGACCATCCCGAAGCTCACCAGCTCGGCGAGGGGCGAGAGGCCGAGCTGCTCGGCTTTCGCGGCCGAGGTGACCACGACCGCCGCCGCGCCGTCGGAGATCTGCGACGCATTGCCGGCGGTGATGGTGCCGTCCTGGGCGAACGCCGGGCGCAGCTTGCCGAGCGACTCGCTGGTCGTCCCGGGCCGCACGCCCTCGTCGGTGTCGACCAGGATCGGGTCGCCCTTGCGTTGCGGGATCTCGATCGGCGCGATCTCCTCCGCCAGCCGGCCCTCCTTCATGGCGGCCGCGGCGCGCTCGTGGCTCTTGGCCGCGACGTCGTCCTGCATGTCGCGCGTGATGCCACCCATCTCGCCGGTGTAGCGCTCGGTGCCGGCGCCCATGTGGACGGCGTCGAAGGCGCACCACAACCCGTCGTCGATCATCGAGTCGAGCAGCTCGCCGTTGCCCATCCGGTAGCCCTCGCGCGCCTTCTTCAAGAGGTACGGCGCCTTCGTCATCGACTCCATGCCGCCGGCGACCACGACCTCGGCGTCACCGGCCTGGATCATCTGGTCGGCGAGGTAGATCGCGTCGATCCCGGAGAGGCACACCTTGTTGACCGTCATCGACGGCACCGACATGGGGATGCCGCCCTTCACCGCCGCCTGGCGGGCTGGCATCTGCCCCGCGCCGGCCTGCAGCACCTGCCCGAGCAGGACGTAGTCGACCTGGTCGCCCCCGATCCCGGCCCGCTCCAGCGCGGCCGCGATGGCGTGGCCGCCGAGGTCGGTGGCCTCGAAGGAGGCCAGCGCGCCAGAGAGCTTGCCGATGGGTGTGCGGGCCGACGAGACGATGACCGAACCGGGCATGGGAACCCCCCGAAAGAGTGGCAATCGACCCGCGATGGTACCGTCGCCCGCCATGACGGAGATCGGCGCGATCCGGGACGCAATCGTCCAGGGCGCCCCTGCCGAGGAGCTCGGCGGCCTCCCGCTGCCGGTCTCGTACTGCGGCGCCGTGGTGCGAGCCGACGAGCAGGAGCTGTTCGCGGGCGTGCCGTCGGACCAGAAGGACCCCCGGAAGTCGCTCCACCTCGACGAGGTCCCGTTGCCGGAGCTGGCCCCCGACGAGGCCCTGGTCGCGGTGATGGCGTCGTCGATCAACTTCAACACGGTGTGGACGTCGATCTTCGAGCCGGTGCCCACCTTCGGATTCCTGCACCGACTCGGGCGTGAGAGCGTCTGGGGCGCCCGGCACGACCAGCCGTTCCACGTCGTCGGCAGCGACGCCGCCGGCGTCGTGCTGCGCGTCGGCTCGGCGGTGCGGGTCTGGCAGCCCGGCGACGCGGTGACCGTCCACTGCAACCACGTCGACGACCAGGACCCGAGCGCGCACGACGACTCGATGCTCGCCACCAACCAGCGCATCTGGGGCTACGAGACCAATTACGGCGGTCTCGGTGAGCTCACCCTGGTGAAGGCCAGCCAGCTGATGCCGAAGCCGGCCCACCTCACCTGGGAGGAGGCGGCGGTCAACGCGCTCACCAACTCGACCAGCTACCGCATGCTCGTGAGCCCGAACGGCGCGCAGATGGCGCAGGGCCAGACCGTCCTCGTCTGGGGGGCCACCGGCGGGATCGGCGCGTACGCGTGCCAGTACGTGCTCAACGGCGGCGGCACGCCGATCGGTGTCGTGTCGAGCCCCGAGCGGGCCGAGCTGCTCCACGCACTGGGCGTCGAGCACGTGATCGACCGCAAGGCCGAGGGCTTCGAGTTCTGGAAGGACGGCCAGACCCAGGATCCCGCCGAGTGGCGACGGTTCGGCAAGCGGATCCGGGAGCTCGTCGGCGGTGATCCCGACATCGTGTTCGAGCATCCCGGTCGTTCGACCATGGGCGCGTCGGTGTTCGTCTGCACGCGCGGTGGCACCATCGTCACCTGCGCGGCGACGACCGGCTTCATGATCGAGTACGACAACCGCTACCTCTGGATGAACCAGAAGACGCTCAAGGGCTGCCATTTCGCCAACTACCGGGAGGCGTGGGAAGCGAACCGGCTGATCGCGGAGGGCCGGATCCATCCGGTCCTCTCGGCCGTCTTCCCCTTCGACGAGGTCGCCGAGGCGGTGAACCAGGTGCACCACAACCTTCACGAGGGCAAGCTCGGAGTGCTGGTGCTGGCGCCCGGGGAGGGCCTCGGCGTGACCGACGCCGAGCTCCGCGAGCGGCACCTCGACCAGATCACGCTCTTTCGGAGGACACCGTGATGCTCACCGAGATCGACCACATCGCCATCGCCGTCAATGACCTCGACGCCGCGATCGCCTACTACCACGACACCTACGGGGTCGACGTGGAGCATCGGGAGGTGGTCGAGCGCGACGGCGTCGAGGAGGCCCTCTTGAAGGTGGCCGACTCGTACGTCCAGCTGCTCACGCCGATCCGCGACGACTCGACCGTGGCCAAGTTCCTCCAGAACAAGGGGGAGGGGCTCCACCACGTGGGGTACCGGGTCGACGACTGCGCCGCCGCGGTCGAGCGGGTCCGGGCCGAGGGCGGCCGGTTGATCGACGAGGAGCCGCGGCCGGGGAGTCGGGGCACGACGGTGGCGTTCGTGCACCCCAAGGGGGCCTTCGGCACGCTGGTCGAGCTGGTCCAGGAATGACTTGAGTCCTTTCGACTCAAGTTTTCTGTCAATCCTGGGAATAGCCCGTTTCCGGCCTTCGGTTGTCGCTAACCCAACGACAATTCCGGAGGTTTCCCATGCTCGTCCGTTACGACCCCTTCCGCACGTTCGACCGCCCTGCCGCCCGTCGCAGCTGGATGCCGATGGACGCCGTCCGCCACGACCACCACGTCGAGCTCCGCTTCGATCTGCCCGGCGTCTCGCCCGAGTCGATCGACGTCGAGGTCGAGCGCAACGTCCTCACCGTGCGGGCCGAGCGCTCCTGGGCGCCGGCCGAGGGTGCCGAGGTCCTGGTCCGGGAGCGGTCGCAGGGCGCGGTCACCCGGCAGGTGACCCTCGGTGAGTCCCTCGACGCCGACCACCTCGACGCGTCCTACGACGCCGGTGTCCTGACCCTCACCATCCCGGTGGCCGAGCAGGCGAAGCCCCGCAAGGTCGAGATCCACGTCGGTGCCCCCGAGCCGATCGAGGCCGGCGCCACCAACTGATCTCCGCCGCACGCTGACGACGGCCCCGCCGCTCCGGCGGGGCCGTCCCGCGCGCCGGTAACCTCGGCGCATATGGCTGCCGAGGAAGAAGCGCTGCAGACCCAGGTGGAGGCCGAGGCGCTGCACGGCGACGAGCCGCCGAGCCCCCGACCGGTGCCGCACCCGATCGAGGAGCGGCTGGCGCAGCTCGCGGAGCTGCGGGAGCAGGCGCTGCACGCCGGCAGCGACGCCGCGGTCGAGCGCCAGCACAAGCGGGGCAAGCTCACCGCTCGCGAGCGCATCGACCTGCTGCTCGATCCCGACTCGTTCGTCGAGCTCGACATGCTCGCCCGCCACCGGGCGCACGGGTTCGGCATCGAGGCGACCCGGCCGCTCACCGACGGTGTCGTCACCGGCTGGGGCACCGTCGACGGCCGCAAGGTGTTCGTGTTCAGCCAGGACTTCACCGTGTTCGGCGGCGCCCTCGGCGAGGTGTTCGCCGAGAAGATCCACAAGGTCATGGACCTCGCCGAGTCGGTCGGGGCCCCCATGGTCGGGCTCAACGACGGCGCCGGTGCCCGCATCCAGGAGGGCGTCGTGTCGCTCGACGCCTACGGCGGCATCTTCTCCCGCAACGTCAAGGCGTCGGGCGTGATCCCCCAGATCAGCGTGATCCTCGGGCCCTGCGCCGGCGGGGCGGTGTACTCGCCCGCGCTCACCGACTTCGTGGTGATGGTGAAGGGCACCTCGCACATGTTCATCACCGGGCCCGACGTGGTGAAGACGGTCACCGGCGAGGACGTCACCCAGGAGGAGCTCGGCGGGGCGCTCACGCACGCGGCGAAGTCGGGCGTGGCCGCCTTCGTCTACGACGACGAGGCCACCGCGCTCGCCCAGGTGCGCTACCTGCTCTCGTTCCTTCCCGCCAACAACCTGGAGGACCCGCCGTACTACGAGTCGGAGGATCCGCCCGACCGCACGTGCGACGGCATCATCGACCTCATCCCCGACGCGCCGAACAAGCCCTACGACATGAAGAAGGTCATCGCCGAGGTCGTCGATGACGGCGAGTTCTTCGAGGTGAACGCGTTGTGGGCGATGAACATCGTCTGCGGCTTCGCCCGCATCGACGGTCACGCGATCGGCATCGTCGGGAACCAGCCGTCGAACCTCGCGGGCACGCTCGACATCGACGCGTCCGAGAAGGCGGCCCGCTTCGTGCGCACGTGCGATGCGTTCAACGTTCCGCTCGTGACCTTCGTCGACGTGCCCGGGTTCCTGCCCGGCACCGACCAGGAGTACGGCGGGATCATCCGTCATGGCGCCAAGCTGCTGTACGCGTACTGCGAGTCCACCGTTCCCCGGGTGCAGATCATCACCCGGAAGGCCTATGGCGGCGCGTACGTCGTCATGAACTCGAAGTCGATCGGTGCCGACCTCGCCTTCGCGTGGCCCTCCGCCGAGGTCGCGGTGATGGGCGCGCCGGGAGCGGTCAACCTGATCCACCGGAAGGAGCTCGAGGCCGCCGACGACGTCGAGACCAAGCGGACCGAGCTCATCGCGGAATACGAGGAGCGGTTCGCGAATCCCTACGTGGCCGCGGAGCGCGGCTACGTCGATGACGTGATCGATCCGCGCGAGACGCGCAAGGTCCTCGCCCGGTCGTTGGCGATGCTGCGCACCAAGCGCGAGCAGATGCCGTCGCGCAAGCACGGGAACGTGCCGCTCTGATGGCCGCCCGCCTCCGCTCGGTGTCGCCGGACGCGACGCCCGAGGAGATCGCCGCCATCCTGGCCGCCATTGCCTCCCTCGAACCGGCGGTCGTCAGCGACGACGACGGCGACGACACGCTCCACGAATGGGTGCGCGCCGCCCGCCTGCGGTCCCACCGGGCGGGGCTGCAGCGGGGCCCGTGGCGACTGTCCGGTCGCATCGGTCGCCGCAGTCGCGCCTGACGATGGCGGTCGCCCACGCCGAGCTCATGAGCGTGGGCCCCGACGAAGTGGTGGTGACCTTCACCACCGAGCCGGGTGTCGAGGTGCGCACGCGCGTCGGCGACGCCGTGGTGGTGACCACCGGGCCGCACCACACCGCCCGGGTCACCGGTCTCGCTGCCGACACCGAGTACCCCCTCGCGGTCGAGGGCACACCCGCCGACCGCTGGCTGCCGGCGCGCGTGCGCACGTTGGTGCAGCCCGCGGGGCGGCTCCTCGCCACGCTGGCGACCGCCAACGACGTGCACTTCGGCGAGACGGAGTGTGGCCGCACCGGCGACCCGGCGACCGACGCCATCGGCCCCATCCTGCGCAGCGCACCCGGCGCCCCGCCGTATCCGGAGGTCATGAACGGCGCCGTGGTCGACGAGATGCTGGCGCTCGACCCCGATGCGGTCGTGGTCAAGGGCGACCTCACCGAGTCCGGGCGCGAGGAGCAGTACGCGGCGTTCCTCGCCTGTTACGGGCGGCTCGGCGCGCGGATGCACCACGTCCGCGGGAACCACGACGCCATGCGCGACCCGCAGCTGGCGCGATGTGACGCGCCGTACGCGCTCCGGCTCGACGGTGTGGTGCTCGCGGTGCTGGACACCACGCTGCCGCGGCATGTCGGCGGCGCGCTACCGATCGCGCAGCGCGACTGGCTCGACGAGCTGGCCGCCGGGACCCCCGACCCCGTGCTCGTGTTCGCGCACCATCCGAGCTTCAACCCGGATCCGAATTACGGCTTGGCACCTGCCGACCACGAGGCGCTGCTGGCGCTGATCGCGCGGCGCGAGAACATCGCCGGCTACCTCAGTGGCCACACCCACAGCAACCGCGTGGTCCGCGACCCGCGCGCGCGGGACGTGCCGTGCGTCGAGGTCGCCTGCACCAAGGACTACCCCGGTGCGTGGGCCGAATACCGCGTCTACGAGGGCGGCTACACGCAGGTGATGCGTCGCGTCGCCGCGTCGGCGGCGCGGGAGTGGTCGGAGCTGGGACGCACGATGATCCAGGGCATCTACCGCGACCTCGTGCTCGGCACCATCGACGACCGGTGCTACACCCAGCTCTTCTGAACGAGGGCGGACCGCGAGCGGCGCAGCGTCAGGACGAGCTGTGCTTGGCCGCGTAGCTCACCATCTGGAAGTACACCGTGAGCACCTTCTGCGCGTACCCCGGGTCGGTGGCCCAGTTGCCGTTGCCCATGACGTTCCACGTCGGGGTGCGGCCCTTGGCGAAGAAGGTGTCGTAGAGCTGCGCGGCACGCACCGGATCGGCGCCGTAGATTGTGGGCGACGGCGGGTTGGCGAGGTTCGCCGCTCGTGACGTCGGGTCGGCGTAGTTGCGCAGGAGCTGGATCTGGCCCCGCACCCCGTCGCGAGGGGAGGGGAACGCAGGTTCGCCCTGGCAGCTGTCGCAGGCCCCGATGCCGGCGTAGTTGTTGTCGAGCGCGTTGCCGAACGAGCCGGTTTCGATGATCGACTGGGCGAAGGCGAGCTCCGGGCGGACGTGCTCGGCCTTGCCCTCGTCCATGTAGATCTGCACGAGGTCGCCGATCGGCATGCCACCGGCGAGCCGGTACTTCACGCCGCGCGACTCGAACCACGCGGTGATCTCGGGTGCGGTGAGCTCGGCGTCGCCCATCACCGGCACGGCACCGGCCTGGTCGAGCAGCTTCTTCTGGTGCGCGGTGAGCGCCTCGAGCGCGGCCTGCGCCTCGTCGAGCCGACTCTTCTCCTGTTGCTGCTGCGCGCGCGCGTTCTCCAGCTCCTGGCGGTGCTGGTCGAGCTGGGCCGAGACGCGCGTCAGGTCGCTGATCCTCGCGCCGTCGGTCTGTGTCGCCGACTCCGCGTACTTCTTGCCCGCGTCGAGGTCGACCACGTGTTGGATGTCGACCACCGCGGTGCTCGGGGTGTCGGCGTGCGAGTACATGTACGCGGCGCGGTCACGCACGATCTGCCTGAGTCGCGCCATCTCGGCGCGGGTGGCGTCGAGCTTCTGCTGCGTGGTGTCGATCTCGGCCGCGAGCGCGGCCAGCTTCTGCGTGGCCTCCGCGACCTGGGCGCTGAGCTGCGTGAGCATCGCCTGGTTCTGGCTGACCTGGTTGGCCAGGGCGGCGAAGGCGTCGGGATCGGGCGTCGGGGTGGTGGAGCCGGGCGCGCTCGTGGAGGGCGCGGTGGTGGTCGTGGTGGTGGTGGTCGTCGACGAGGTGGTGGTCGACGAGGTGGTGGTCGACGGCGACTCCTGGGCGAATCCCGCAGTGGCCGGGACGAGGATTGCAGTGACCAGCGCACCCGCGACCAGTGCGCGGCGCAACTGCATGCCCGTGTATCGGCGGGGGGTGCGGGATTGTTGAGCCCGCACGAGAGTTCGTCCCGAGGAGAGTCGGCGTAGAGAAGCCCGCACGGTGGCGGTGCCCCAACGATCTCCTCGGGACGAGCTGCGCGCCAGTATTCCCCATCGGCGCGAGGTTTTCCACTCACGACGGGGAGTTCTCCACCTCCACTTGTGGATAACGTGACGCCCGTGGAAGACACCATCCCGGCCCGGTTCCTCGCCACCGTCGGCCGGTGGCGGGACGAGGTGGCGATCCGCGAGAAGGTCGGCGACGATTTCCGCCGGCTGACCTTCGGCGAGTACGCCGACCGGGCGACCCGGCTCGCCGCCGCCCTCCGGGACCTCGGCGTCGCCCGCGGGGACCGCGTCGTGATGCTCATCGGCAACCGGCCCGAGTTCCACGTCGCCGACATGGCGGTCCTGCTGCTGGGGGCGACGCCGATCTCGATCTACAACTCGTCGTCGCCGGGCCAGATCCGGTACCTCGCCGGCGACGCCGGGGCGTCGGTCGCCATCGTGGAGGACGCCGGGTACCTGGCGCGGATCCTCGAGGCGCGGGCGGACCTGCCCGCCCTGCGTCATGTCATCGTCATCGAACGCGTCGATCACCCCGGCGTCGAGCAGTGGGACGACCTGCTCGCGGGCGCGCCGCTCGACCTCGAACGGGCGGCCGCCACCGCCGCGCCCGACGACCTCGCCACGATCATCTACACGTCGGGCACCACGGGAGCGCCCAAGGGCGTGATGCTCGATCACCACAACATCTGCTGGACGGTCGACAGCCTCCGCGCCGCGCTCGGCTTCGCCCCCGACCGCTCACGCATCGTGTCGTACCTCCCGATGGCCCACATCGCCGAACGCATCACCACCCACTACGGCGGGATCGCGTTCGCGTACGAAGTGACGACGTGCGCCGACATCCGTCTCCTCGGCGCGATGCTCGCCGAGACGCGACCGCAGATCCTCTTCGGTGTGCCGCGCACATTCGAGAAGATCCACAGCACGGTGCAGGCCGTGCTCGCCGCCGATCCTGGTCGCGCCGAGGTGTTCGCGCAGGCCCTCGAGGTCGGAGGGCGGGTCGCGGAGCACCGCGCGCGCGGTGAGGCGCTGTCCGTACAACTGAACGCGGAGTACGAACGGGTCGACGGCGAGTCGCTGCGGCCGGCCCGGCAGCTGCTCGGGCTCGACGAGCTGCGGCTGGCGGTGACCGCGGCCGCGCCCATCCCGGTCGAGGTGCTCCAATTCTTCCGCAGCGTCGGGGTGCCGCTGTCGGAGCTGTACGGCCTGTCCGAGTCGACGGGGCCGATGACCTGGGACCCGGTGCGGGTCAAGCCGGGCACCGTGGGACGCGCCATCCCCGGCATGGAGCTGCGGCTCGCCGACGACGGCGAGGTGCTCGGCCGCGGCGGCAACATCTTCCGCGGGTACCTCGACGACCCCGAGCGCACCGCCGAGGCGCTCGACGTCGACGGCTGGCTCCACACGGGCGACATCGGCACGCTCGATGACGAGGGCTACCTGCGCATCGTCGACCGCAAGAAGGAGCTCATCATCACCGCGGGCGGCAAGAACGTGTCACCCGCGAACGTCGAGGCCGCGCTGAAGGCGCAACCGCTCATCGGCCAGGCGTGCGTCGTGGGCGACGGTGAGCCCTTCATCGCCGCGCTGATCGTGCTCGATCCCGACGTCGTGCCCGCGTGGGCGGCCGGCCACGGTGCGACCGGCTCGACGCTCGCCGAGCTGGCGAAGGACCCGGTGGTCCGGGCGGAGGTCGAGCGCGAAGTCGACGTCGCCAACGAGCGCTTCTCCCACGCGGAGGCGGTGCGCGCGTTCACCGTGCTCCCCGACGAGTGGCTCCCCGACTCCGAGGAGCTCACCCCCACGATGAAGCTGAAGCGCCGCGGCATCGCGGCGAAGTACGCGAACGAGATCGCCGCCTTCTACCGCGAGTAGCTCAGCCCTGGTCGGCGACCGCGATGTAGTCGCGGGCGTGCCCGGCATCGCGCGCCCGCTCGAGCGCATGACCGGCGCGGGCCACGAGCTCCGCCGCATCGAGCGCGTGGCTGGGATAGCAGGCGATGCCGGCCGACACCGTCAGCGAATCGCCCACCGGGCTGGCACGCAACGCCTCCCGCACCCGATCGGCGACCATCCGCGCACCGGGTTCGGCGGTGTCGACCAGGACCGCGACCGCGACCGCGTCGCCGAGCCGGAACACGGTGTCGCTCTCGCGCAGGGTCCGCCACGCCACCGCCCCCAGGGCGGTGAGCGCCTGCTCCCGCGCCTCGAGCGGCGCCGTCTGCAGGCCGTCGAGCTCCCAGAACACGACCGAGACCGGCAGCACCTTGCGGCGGGCGGCGGCCACCACCTGCTGGAGCAGGACGGGGAGGTGACGCTCGCGGATCAGCCCCGACACCGGGTCGATCTCCCAGTCGGCGGTGTCGGTCCCCTCGGGGAGGTCGACCTGCGCCGCCCGCGCCGACGCCAACCGATGCTCCTCGGCCACCGCGACCTGCAACGTCTCCAGCTGCCGGCGCAGGCGACGGGCCTGCGAGCGCGCCTCCCAGAGCGAGTCCTCGGCGCGGCTGCGGCGGACGTCGACGAGCGCGCCGACGCCGGCGGCGGCGACGCCCACCACGGCGGCCGCGAGCCCGAGCGTCGCCTCGTCGGCGACGACCGCGGTGATCCCGAGGATGACCGCGACCACCGCGAGCGCGGCGCACGCCGCGACGCCGCGGTGGTCGGTGCCCTGCATCGGTGCCGGCATCACGACGGAACGGTCACCAGCTCGGCCAGCTCGGCGACGATGTCGCTCACGCGGAAGTCCTTCGGTGTGTAGACGCGCGCCACCCCGGCGGCGAGGAGCGCGTCGCGATCGGCTTCCGGGATGATGCCACCGACGACGACGGGTGCGTCGACGCCGTTCGCGCGCAGCTGCGCCATGGTCTCGGGGACCAGCTTGCGGTGCGACCCGGACAGGACGGAGAGCCCGACCAGGTCGACGTCCTCGTCGCGTGCGGCGGCCGCGATCTGCTCGGGCGTCAACCGGATGCCCTGGTAGACGACCTCCATGCCCGCGTCGCGCGCCGCGACCGCGATCTGCTCGGCGCCGTTGGAGTGGCCGTCGAGCCCCGGCTTGCCGACCAGGATCCGGATCGGACGGCCGAGCGCCTGGGCGCGATCGCGCACCCGCGCCCGCGCCGCGACCATCGCGTCGCCCACGGGGGCCCGCACGCCACCGACCCCGGTGGGGGCGCGGTACTCGCCGAACACGTCCCGCAGGGCGCCGGCCCACTCGCCCACGGTGCCGCCGGCGCGCGCCAGCTCGATCGTCGCCGGGGTGAGGTTGTCCGTCCCGCGAGCGGTCTCGCGCACGGCGTCGAGGGCGCGGGCGACGGCGTCGGCGTCACGGGTGGCGCGCCACTCTTCCAGGAGCGCGAGCTGCTCGCGCTCGACCTGCTCGTCGACCACCAGGATGCTGCTCTCGCCGTCGAGCGACTCCATGAGAGGTGAATCGGCGGATTCGACGAATTGGTTGACTCCCACGACCGTGATCTCGCCCGATTCGATGCGGCGCACCCGCTCGGCGTTGCTCTGCACCAGCCGTTGCTTCATGGCGTCGATCATGGCGAACGCCCCGCCGCCGTCGAGCACCCACTCCAGCTCGACCTCCGCCAGCCCCGCGAGCTCGGCGGTCGTGGCCTCCACGACGTGCGACCCCGCGAAGATGTCGTCGTACTCGAGCAGGTCGGTCTCGAACGCGAGGACCTGCTGGATCCGCAGCGACCACTGCTGGTCCCACGGCCGCGGCAGCCCCAGCGCCTCGTTCCACGCCGGGAGCTGTACGGCGCGGGCGCGCGCGCCCTTCGACAGGGTGACACCGAGCGTCTCCAGCACGATGCGTTGCACGTTGTTCTCCGGCTGTGCCTCGGTGAGCCCGAGCGAGTTCACCTGCACGCCATACCGGAACCGACGGAGCTTGTCGTCGCTCACGCCGTAGCGCTCGGCGGTGATGCGGTCCCACAGCACGCCGAAGGCGCGCAGCTTGCACATCTCCTCGACGAAGCGGATTCCTGCGTTCACGAAGAACGAGATGCGCCCGACGACCTCCGGGAATTCCTCGTCGCTCACTTGACCCGACTCGCGCACCGCGTCGAGCACGTCGATCGCGGTGGCGAGCGCGTACGCGACCTCTTCCACCGGCGTGGCACCGGCTTCCTGCAGGTGGTACGAGCAGACGTTGATCGGATTCCACTTGGGCACGTGGCGCACCGCGTGGCACACGAGGTCGACGGTGAGCCGGCGCGACGGTTCGGGGCCGAAGATGTACGTACCGCGCGACAGGTACTCCTTCACGATGTCGTTCTGGGTGGTGCCGGCCAGTCGCGCCGCGTCGACGCCGCGCTCCTCGGCGAGCGCGAGGTACATGCCGAAGAGCCACATCGCGGTCGCGTTGATGGTCATCGACGTGTTCATCTCGTCGAGGGGGATGTCCTCGAACAGGGTCCGCATGGCGCCGAGGTACGGAACCGGGACGCCGACCTTTCCCACCTCGCCCGCCGCGAGCGGGTGGTCGGCGTCGTAGCCGGTCTGGGTGGGCAGGTCGAACGCGACCGAGAGGCCGGTCTGGCCCCGGGCCAGGTTCGACCGGTAGAGCTCGTTGGACGCCCGCGCGGACGAATGCCCGGAGTACGTCCGCATCAACCAGGGCTTGTCCCGCACGGTCACATTCTCCCCCACGGGGGACGGCGGACCGAAACCTCTCAGCCCTCGTAGTCGTAGAACCCGGCGCCGGACTTCCGCCCGAGGCGCTCGGCGGCGACCATGCGCTTCAGCAGCGGTGCCGGCGCGAAGTTCGGGTCCCGGAACTCGGCGAAGAGCGCGTCGAGGATCGAGAGGCTGGTGTCGAGGCCGACGAGGTCGAGCAGCTCGAGCGGCCCCATCGGGAAGTTGCAGCCGCCCTTCATGGCGGTGTCGATGTCGTCACGCGAGGCGACGCCGGCGTCGAACAGCTTCACCGCGTTGTTGAGGTACGGGAAGAGCAACGCGTTCACCACGAACCCGGCCTGGTCCTTCACCGTCACCGCGGTCTTGCCGCACGCGACGACGAAAGCGCGGGCCTCGTCGAGCGTGGCGTCGGAGGTCGTGATCGCCGGGATCACCTCGACGAGGGACATCGCCGGCGCCGGGTTGAAGAAGTGGATGCCGCAGACCCGATCCGGGCGCTGGGTCACCATCGCCAGCTCGACCACCGGCAGGGTCGAGGTGTTGGTGGCGAGGATGGCACCGGGCGCGCACACCCGGTCGAGCTCGGCGAAGAGGTCCTGCTTGACCGCGAGGTCTTCGACCACGGACTCCAGCACGAGGTCGCAGGCGGCGAGCATGGCCAGCTCGCTGACGCCGCTGACCCGGTCGCGCACCTCGCTGGCGACCGCTTCCTCGAGCCGGCCCTTCTTCACCTGGCGGGCGAGCGACGCGTCGAGCCCACCGAGCATGGCGTCGACCCCCGCCTGCGTTCGGCTGCGGAGCACCACCTCGAAGCCCGATCGCGCCGCGACCTCAGCCACCCCCGCGCCCATGATCCCGGAGCCGACCACACCGATCCGCTTCACGCCCATCACGTCCCCCCCGTCCGGAAAGGGACCCAGGTTACCGCGCGGTAACTTCCCCGGCCTCATCGGGCGGCCTCGGACCCGCCGGTAGGCTCCGCCGCCATGACCCCGCGCCGTGCCGCCGGTTCGCTCGCGCTGGTGGGCGGCCGGGAGTGGAGCCCCGGCGCACGCGAATTCGACGCCGACCTGCTGGCCCGGAGCGGAGGCGAGGAGGTGCTGGTGCTCCCCACCGCGGCCGCGTTCGAGCACCCGGAGCGGGTCGAGGAGCGCGCCGCCGAGTACTTCGCCGGCTTGGGCGCGACCGCCCGGACCCTGCCCGTGCTGCACCGCGCCGAGGCCGAGGATGCCGATCTGGCCGCCCGGGTGCGCGGGGCCCGGTTCGTGTACCTCGCCGACGGCTCACCGCTGCACCTGCGCTCGGTGCTCAAGGGCTCCATGCTCTTCGACGCGCTGGTCGCCGCCTACGAGGGCGGCGGGGTGCTGGCGGCCTCGGGTGCGGGCGCGACCTTGCTGTGCGATCCGATGGTCGATCCCCGTGGGGGCGCGTACACCGTCGGCCTCGGGGTGGTGAAGAACCTCGCGGTGTTCCCGTACCACGGCAGCGCCGCCGACCACCTGCGCGAGCGCTCGATCGACCTGCTCCCGCGCTCGGCCGTGCTCGCCGGCGTCGACGAGGAGACCGCGCTGATCAAAGGTGCCGACGGTTGGAGCGTCGCCGGAGCGGGCACGGTCACGCTCTATGGCATCGAGGGGACGCCGACCTACACCGCCGGCGACGCGGTGGCGGGCCTTCCCGCCTGATCCGCGGGTCGTCGCCCGTCAGCTCCGCAGGTTCTGCGCGAGGTAGTGCGTCTCGCCGAGCTTCGCCACGAGTCCGAGCTGCGTCTCGAGCCAATCGGCGTGCTCCTCCTCGCCTTCCAGGATGTCCTCCAGGAGCTCCCGGGAACCGTTGTCGCCGAGCTCGAGGCAGCGGGCGATGCCGCGGTTGAGCCGCTCGATCGACTCGTACTCGAGGTCGAGCGCGAGCTGCAGCTTCTCGGGGACCGATTCACCGACGCGCACGGTGGCGAGCCGCTGGAGGTTGGGGACGCCCTCGAGGAAGAGGATGCGGCCGATCAGCTCGTCGGCGTCCTTCATCTCGTCGATCGACTCGTCGCGGTAGTGCTGCGCGAGCGGCTCGTAGCCCCAGTTGTCGAGCATCTTGTAGTCGACGAAGTACTGGTTCACCGACGTGAGCTCCGCGGTGAGGACCTCGTTCAGCAGCTCGGTGATCTCGGCGTCTCGTCGCATGCGCCGAGGCTAGCGGTGAACGTCGACGAGCTCACGGGATCGGTGGAGCAGCGAGTGGTGCTCGAGCAGCTCCTGCAAGGCCGGCCAGCACCCACCGCACTCGGCGCCCGCGCCACAACGGACGGTCAGCTCCTCGATCGTGGTGGCACCCCGCGCGACCTCGTCCTCGATCTCATGGTCGGTCACCGCTCGGCAGTGGCACACGTACACGCTCGCAAGGTTAAGGGAACCTAACCTCGCCGTCAAGTCGGCCGGCGGCGGACGGGCTCACAGCCCGGTGTTCACCGGCACGGCGCCGGTTCCGGCGGCCGGACGGCGCCACCGCGGACACGACCGGGTCACGGCGCCGCCGTGGTGGGCGCCGCGCTCGTGCTCGTGGCCGCCGGCACCTCGGTGATCGTCACCTTCTTCACCGTGACCTTCTTCGTGGGTGTGCCGTCGCCGCTTGCCGGAGCGAGGTCGGAGATCTTCTGGGCGACGTCGAGACCCTGGGTCACCGTTCCGATGAACGCGTAGTCGGCGGGGAGTCCGGCGTTGCCCGACCCGGTCACGACGAAGAACTGCGAGCCTGCCGTGCCCGCCGGGTCGGCGCCGGTCTTGCCGAAGGCCACGGAACCGACCGGGTACGCCGGTGTCGTGGTGGGCACCTCGCCCTGCACGGTGTACCCGGGGCCGCCCGCTTGCGTGTTCGACGGGCTCCCGGTCTGGAAGACGAAGTCCTTCGCCGCCCGGTTCACGAGCAGGCCGTCGTAGAACTTCTGCCGGGCGAGGAAGACGAAATTGTTCACCGACGTGGGGTACGTGGACGCGTCGAGGTCGACGACGATCGTGCCTTCGGAGGTGTCGATCGTCGCCGTGTACTTGGCCGCAGGGTCGATGGTCTGCGCCGGCGCCTTGGAGAACGTGCGCTTCGTCGCCGCCGAGTTGCTGGAGCTGTCGTCGCTGTTCGTGACCTGGATGATGACGAAGATGATGACGAGCGGGATGAGGAGCAGCGCGGCGTTGCGGATCGTGCGGTTGCGCTTCTTGCGCTTCTCCGCCTCCTGCATCGCCTGCCGGCGGGCGTCACGGTTCTGGCGCTGGCGCTCGCGTTTGGTGGCCTTGGGCACGGCGGGGGAGTCTACCGAGGTGGAATGCGGAGGCAGGATCAGGCGAGCCTCCCGGTACCATGGCCCGTCGTGAGCTTGCTCGTGCAGAAGTTCGGCGGCACGTCGGTCGCCGACCCCGACCGGATCCGCGCCGTGGCGGAGCACATCGTGCGCACCCGCCGCGCGGGCGACGACGTCGTGGTCGTCGTCTCGGCGATGGGCAAGACCACCGACGACCTCGAGCGGCTCGCCCACGAGGTGTCGCGCGACCCGTCGGCGCGAGAGATGGACATGCTGCTCACCTCGGGGGAGCGCATCTCGATCGCGCTCTTGTGCCTGGCCGTCATCGACCAGGGCGAGGCGGCGGTCTCGTTCACCGGGTCGCAGGCCGGGATCGTCACCGACACCGCCCATCGCAAGGCGAAGATCCTGGAGATCCGCGGCGACCGGCTGCGCGAGGCGCTGGCCGGCGGCAACGTCGCGGTCGTCGCCGGGTTCCAGGGCGTCTCCACCGAGCGGGCCATCACGACCCTCGGCCGCGGCGGCTCCGACACGACCGCGGTCGCGCTGGCGGCCGCGCTCGAGGCCGACGTCTGCGAGATCTACACCGACGTCGCCGGGGTGTACACCGCCGATCCCCGCATCGTGCCCGACGCCCGTCGGCTGGAGCGCCTGTCGTATGACGAGATGCTGGAGATGGCGGCGACCGGTGGGCGGGTGCTCGCGCTGCGGTCGGTCGAGTTCGCGCGCAACTACGGCGTGCCGGTCCACGTGCGGTCGAGCTTCACGTGGGAGACCGGCACGTGGGTGAAGGAAGAGGAGCGAGGTATGGAAGCGCCGATCATCTCCGGGGTCACACACGACACGTCGGAGGCGAAGGTGACCATCTTCCGGGTGCCCGACCGGCCCGGCATCGCGGCGAAGCTGTTCCGGGCGCTGGCCGACGAGAACGTGAACGTCGACATGATCGAGCAGAACGTGTCGACCGACGGCCACACCGACATCTCGTTCACGATGCCTCGCGACGAGCTCTCCCGCACGATGGAGATCGTCGACAAGATGGTCGTCGAGATCGATGCCGGCGGCGCCAACTTCGACGACGCCATCGGGCGGGTGTCGCTGGTGGGCGCGGGCATGAAGACCAACCCCGGCGTCGCCGCGCAGATGTTCGAGACCCTCGCCGCCGAGCAGGTCAACATCGAGATGATCTCCACCTCGACCATCCGCATCTCCTGCGTCGTGCACGAGGACGACGTCGAGCGCGCGGTACGGGCGCTGCACGCCGCGTTCGAGCTCGAGGCCACTGCGCCATGAGAGTGGGAGTGGTCGGGGCCACCGGTCTGGTCGGCACCGAGATGCTGCGGCTGCTCGAGGAGCGGGCGTTCCCCGTCACCGAGCTGCGCGCCTACGCCTCGCCTCGTTCCGAAGGGCGTGCGTTGCCGTTCGGCGACCGCGAGGTCACGTGCGAGGTGCTCGCCGACGGCTGCTTCGACGGCCTCGACCTCGTCGTGATCGACGTCGACGATCCGCTGGCGCTGGAGTGGGCGCCCCGGGCGGTCGCGAGCGGCGCGCGCGTCGTCGACAACTCCGCCGCCTTCCGCACCGACGACGAGGTACCGCTGGTGGTGAGCGAGGTCAACCCGGATGACGTGCGCTCCCTGCCCAAGGGCATCGTGTCGTGCCCGAACTGCACCACGATGGTGCTCGTCACCGCACTGGCGCCGTTGCACCGCGCCGCCGGCATCGAGCGCATGGTGGTGTCCACGTACCAGTCGGTCTCGGGTGCCGGGCAGCCGGGCATGCACGAGCTCGACGAGCAGTGGACGAAGGGCGCGGGCCAGATGGATCGCTACGCACGCGCCGCGACCCATGCCGACGCGCTCGAGGCGGGTGAGGTGTGGGACCGCCCGATCGCCGGCAACGTCATCCCGCTCGCCGGGTCGGTCAAGGACGCCGGCTACACGAGCGAGGAGTGGAAGCTCGTGCGCGAGAGCCGCAAGATCCTCCACGCGCCCGAGCTCCGCGCCACCGCGACGTGCGTGCGCGTGCCGGTCTACGTCGGGCACGCCATGACCGCCAACGTGCAGTTCGCGCGGCCCCTGTCGCGCGCCGACGCGGTGGAGATCCTGGCGAACGCGCCCGGCGTGCAGCTCGTCGACGGCGGCGCCGGCCACCCCACCCCGCTCGAGGGCGCGGGCATCGACCCGGTGCTGGTCGGTCGGCTGCGCGAGGACCCGTCGCAGGCCAACACCCTCGATCTCTGGGTCACCGGCGACAACCTGCGCAAGGGAGCGGCGCTCAACGCGGTGCAGCTCGCCGAGCTACTCCTCGTCTGAGCCCGGGTCGTCGGGACCGGCGCGTGTCGGCCGGCGGCTCACGCCGTACATGCTGACCAGACGCGCCACGAGGGTGACGAGGAAGATCTGCCCGATCAGCGCCTCGAACGTCACCAGGACCCGCCCCGTGCTCGTGCCCGCGGTGAGGTCGCCGTAGCCGACGGTCGTGATGGTCACGAACGAGAAGTAGAGGAAGTCGACGTTGGTGGGCGTCACCTGCTGGGCGAAGAAGCCGCTGGGCTCGGCGTCGTTCACGCCCGCGTAGATCCCTGCGAACGCGATGGCGATCAGCACGTAGACGCAGATCGCGCCGAGGATGGTCTCCAGGCCCACGGTCTCGTGGCGGATGATCCGGTTGAGGATCGCCACCGGGGCGATGAGCACCAGCGCGAACATGATGAAGGTGGAGCCGTCGCCGCCCTGGCGGTTGAGCAACGCCTGGAGCAGGTTCGACGTGTCGGCGATGACGACGAGCAGCACCCCGATCGCAAAACCCCGGGCTCGGACATGTGACGTGTGGAAGGCGAGCAGCAGCACGGCGCCGAGCAGCACGCTGATGAGGAAGCGACCCCAGAGGCTGCGATGGTTCTCCGCCGCGATCACGACGTAGAGCACCACGAGCAGCGCGAGCAACAAGCCGTAGCTGTCGCCCCGTGCGAAGCGCTCGGCGTAGTCCTGGCGGTTGAAGTGGTGTGGTCGCTCGGCGGGCGAGTCGGGCATCCGACGATGCTCGCGCCCCTACGTCACGATGACGGTGATGGTCAACTGCGTCGCGGCAGCGACGAAGCCGACGAGGAACGCCGCGTAGCTGAAGCGGAGGAACCGGTACTTGCTCCTGAGCAGGTACCCGCCCTGGTCGTAGATGTCTTCGACCATGAACCGGTACGTCGTGTGCTGGTCGCGCAGGACGTCGGCCATCACCTCACGATGCCGTTCCTTGCTGATCTGCGAGAAGTGACCGAAGAAGAAGGGGTTGAAGCCGTCCGGCAGCTGGTCGCCCGGGTCGGGGTGAATCTTGAACTTGGGGAACACCGCCAGGATCGAGCTCAGCAGCGCGACCAGCGAGAACGCCACCAACGTGACCAGGCTCCAGCGCAGGTCGGGGTCACTGAACTGGGTGGCGCTCACGCTGACGACGATCGACGCCGCGGTGATGATGATGCTGCCCTTGAGGTCGGCCTGGCCCGTGAGCTGCACCATCTGCTGCTGCAATCCGAGCAGGAAGTAGTCACTCGTGTGGCGGCTCTCGACGTCGGCGAACGGTCCGGGATCCGCCGTGAAGACTTCCTCGGGCATCGGTGCAGCCTTGCACAGGTCGTCGGTTCAGCTCCGAGCCGTCGCCGGCTGTTCGAGGAGATCGCGCACGCGGCGACCGATCTCGCTGCGGATCGGTGCGTGCCGCGCTGGACGTGCGCGCCCGACCATCGTCTAGTCTGCTGAGAATGATTCTCAGGAAGGCGGGTCGCGGGCTCGCGACGGGGGTGGCGGCCGCGCTGGTGCTCGGACTCGTCCCCGGGGTCGCGGCTGCCGCCTCGAAGCGGTCGGTGGTCGCCGCCTTCTATCCGGTCGCGTACGCGGCGCAGCGCGTCGGAGGTGACCGGGTCGACGTCACCAACCTCACCCCGGCGGGCGCCGAGCCGCACGACCTCGAGCTCAAT
This sequence comes from Acidimicrobiia bacterium, assembly GCA_036271015.1. Lineage (GTDB taxonomy): Bacteria > Actinomycetota > Acidimicrobiia > IMCC26256 > DASPTH01 > DASUAS01. Next base: position 1,140 of record DATBBL010000330.1, on the reverse strand, counting down.
CCCGACCAGATCGACAAGATCCTCGATGCCGACCTCGTCGTCGACCTCGGACAGGGGTTCCAGCCGGCGGTCGAGAAGGCGGCGGGGGAACGCGACGGTCCCAGCGTGTCCCTGCTGCGCCCCGGCACCAAGGATCCGCACATCTGGCTCGACCCGGTGCGAATGGAGGGGATCGTGCGCACCGTCCAGCGGGGCCTCACGCAGGTCGATCCGAAGGGGCGAGCGGTCTACGCGCGGAACGCGCAGCGGTTCCTCGCCGAGCTCGCGGCGCTGGACACGCGCTACGCGAAGGGTCTCGCGGCGTGCACGCGGAAGGTCGTCGTGACCGGGCACGAGGCGTTCGGCTACCTGGCCGCGCGCTACGCCCTCCGCCAGGAGGGTGTGGCCGGGCTCTCGCCCGACGCCGAGCCTGACGCGAAGCGCCTCGGGCAGCTCGCCGACCTGGTGAAGCGCCTGGGCGTCACGGTCGTGTTCACCGAGGCGCTCGTCTCGCCTCGGATCGCCGACACCCTGGCGCGGGAAGCCGGAGTCAAGACCGAGACGCTGAATCCGCTCGAAGGGCTCACCGACACCGAGCTCCACCACGGCGCGAACTACGTCAGCGTGATGGACGACAACCTGGTCAAGCTCCGGAGCGCGCTCGGCTGCTCATGACGGGGTTCGGCCGGCCTCGCCCCTTGATGACCGTCGTCCGGTTTGCCTGGTTTACTGGCGTGGCCGGAGCCGTCGCTGGAGGGGGTCGGGGTGGCGGAGTTGCCGTCGGGGACGGTCACGTTCTTGTTCACCGATCTCGTGGGCTCGACGCGGCTGTGGGAGGAGTTCCCCGACGCGATGCGCCTGGCCTTGGCCGGCCACGACGAGGTGCTTCGGAGCGCGATTGCCGCCCACGGCGGGCACGTCGTGAAGACGACCGGCGACGGCTTCCACGCGGTGTTCGCTCACGCTCGCGATGCGCTGGGCGCCGCCGCCGATGGGCAGGTGGCCGTGCAGGCCCAGTCGTGGGACCCGCTCGACGCGCTGCAGGTACGGATGGGGCTGCACACGTGCGAAGTCGAGGTGCGGGATGGTGACTACTACGGCAGCGCGGTGAACCGGGCGGCGCGTCTGATGGGCACCGCGCACGGCGGCCAGGTGGTGACG
>DATBBL010000329.1:0-7914 GCA_036271015.1 Acidimicrobiia bacterium | reverse complement strand
ATCGCCGGCCGGAGCGCGGGCAGGGTGATCTCCCGGAACGCGCGGGCGCGGCCGGCACCGAGCATCCGCGCCGCCTCTTCCGCGCGCGGGTCGAGGTGCGACCACAGTCCCCCGACGGTGCGCACCACGACCGCGTAGTTGAAGAAGACGTGCGCGACGAGGATCGCCCACACGGTCTGGTCGAGTCCGAGGCCGGCGAGCGGGCCGCCCGGTCCCAGCAGGCCCACGAACGCCGAGCCCACGACCACGGTGGGGAGCACGAAGGGCACCGTCACCAGTGCCCGCACCATCCGTCGCCCCGGGAATTCGTACCGCGCGAGGACGTACGCGCCCGGCATCGCCATCAGCAGGGTCAGGATCGTCGACGCGGTGGCCTGCCACAAGGTGAACCACACGATGTGCCGCAGCGCGGCGTCGGTGACGACCTTGCCGAGTGGATCGAGGTCGACGTGGCCGTCGGGGGACAGACCGCGCCCGACGATCGCCGCCACCGGGTAGAAGAAGAAGACGGCCAGGAATGCGAGCGGGACGAGCGCGAGCGAGATCCGCGCCCCGCGCGACAACGTCACCGCAGCACGGTCTCGGTCCACTGCTCGATCCACGCGTCACGGTGCGTGCCGATCTCGGCCGCGGGCAGCGTGAGGGGATGCGGCGCGACCTCGGCGAACTTGGCGAACACCGCGGGGAGGGGCGTGCCCTCGCGTACCGGGAACACGAACATCTGGAGCGGGACGTCGGCCTGGAAGGGCGCCGAGACCATGAAGTCGACCAGCTTGCGCGCCGCGGCCGCGTGCGCGGTGCCCTTCAGCACGCCGGCGAACTCGACCTGCCGGAAGCACGAGTCCAGCATGGTGCCGACCGGCGACGTCGTGGGCTGCGGCTTCGAGTAGTACACGGCCGCGGGCGGGCTCGACGCGTACGAGACGACCAGCGGGTAGGTGCCGTGGTTCGCGCCCTGGGTGAAGTCGCCGTCGTACGCGCTCTCCCAGCCGTCGTCGACCTTCACGTCGTTGGCGCGCAGCTTCGTCCAGTAGTCGCGCCAACCATCGGTGCCGAAGCGCGCGATCGTCGCCAGCTCGAAGGCGAGGCCGGGCGAGGACGTCGCCGGGTTCTCCACCACGAGCCGGCCCTTGTACTGCGGCTTGGTGAGATCGGCGAGGGTCGTGGGCACCGGCAGCTTCTGCTTCGCGAACCACTGCTTGTCGTAGTTGATGCACACGTCACCGTGGTCGACCGGCGTCAGGTGGTGCGACGGATCGAGCTGGTACGCCGCCGGCACGGTCGAGAGCGCGGGCGAGCGGTACTCGGCGAACACGCCGGACTGGAGCGCGCGGCTCAGGAACGTGTTGTCGACGCCGAAGAAGACGTCGCCGATCGGGTTCGACTTGGTCAGGATCACCTGGTTGAGCGCGGCGCCCGCGTCGCCGGCCTGCACCACCTTCACGTGGATGCCGGTCCGGTCTTCGAACCCCTGCAGCACGCGCTTCGAGACCGCGAACGAGTCGTGGGTGACCAACGTGATCGTGGTCGTCGACGCGGCGGACGACGGGGCCGCCGTCAGCACCGAGCTCGTGGCGCAGACGGCGAGGGCGAGCGCCAGCGTGAGCGTGAGGGACCGGGCGCGACGCATGGGCATCAGGCGTCCTTTCCGGAGTGGGGCACCACGGCGAGCAGCACGCCCCGTTCGAGCGTGACCGCGGCCGTGGTGGCGAGGAACTCGTTGCTGACACCACGGGTCGAGCCGGGGAACAGCGTCTCGCGATCGAGTGGGTAGCGCAGCCGTTCGGTGCGGACGCCCTCGGCCGGGCTGCCGACCGGCAGCAGAGAGCAGAGCGACCCGGGGGAGCCCGCCAGCTCGGCGCGGTCGCGCACGACCGTGACGGTGGCGTCACCGAGACGGGCCCACACGCGCACGCCGGCCAGCTCCGCGGCGCCCAGGAGCAGCACGTTGGCGAGGAAGTGGTCGAGCCGCCCGCCGTGGCCACCGACGACGACGATCTCCGCGGCGCCGCGGTCGCGCGCGGCGAGGAGCGCCAGCTCCAGGTCGGTGGCGTCCTTCGCGGTGGGGTGGCGCTCGACGACTGCGCCGGCGGCGACGGCGGCGTCGAGGTCGGCACGGTCCACCGAGTCCAGGTCGCCGACGACCAGGTCGACCCCGACGTCGAGGGCGCGGGCGTGCGCGAGGCCGGAGTCGGCCGCGATCACGAGATCGATCGCGGGCAGGTCGCGCAGTGCGGCCCTCGCCGGTGGGTCGCCGCCCGCGAACACCAACGCGGTGGAGGCTCGTCCCATGGTTCCCTCCGCCGGCATTACCCGGTTCAGGTTCGAGGGGTCGGCGACGCCTTGCGGTCGCCCTCTCAGCCCGGCTGTCCCGAGCTCCCCGGGGATGCAGTTGTTGTCGGCCGCAGGGTACACCCGCGCCGGCGACGGCTACTTCATGAAACCCTTGAGCACACCGAACGCGCCGCGCACCACGTTGTTCACGGTGGCGCGTCCCTCGCGCGACTTCAGGAAGTCGGTCACCACGTTCCCGTCGTCGGACGCCGGTGCCTTGCGCGCTTTCCCCTTGGCGCCGGGCTTGCCCTTCGGCTTGCCCGCCGCCGCGCCCTGGGGCTTCGGCGCGGATCCGGTCGTCGCGGCCTCGCCGGTCGGGGCCGCGACGTCGGTCGACGCCGACAGCTTCGCGGAGAGCTTCTCGCGTGCGGACTCGGGATCGATCTCGGTGGCGTACGCGGCCCAGATGGCGTCGGCCTTGGCGGTGGCGTCGACCTCGGCGGGCGGGATCGCGGCCATGAGCGACGTCGGCGGCAGCATGCGCGTCCAGACCACCGGGGTCGGTGCACCCCGCTCCGACAGGATGGTGATCATCGCTTCGCCGGTGCCGAGCTGCGTGAGGTCCTGCTCGAGGTCGTAGTCGTCGGTCTTCGGATACGTGGTGACCGCGGCCTTGAGCGCCTTGGCGTCGCGAGGCGTGAACGCGCGCAGCGCGTGCTGGACCCGGTTGCCGAGCTGAGCGAGCACGTCGCCGGGCACGTCGTCGGGGAGCTGGGTCACGAAGAACACGCCGACGCCCTTCGACCGGATGAGCCGCACGGTCTGCGCCACCTGGGCGACGAACTCCTTCGGCGCGTCGTCGAACAAGAGGTGCGCCTCGTCGAAGAAGAAGCAGAGCTTCGGACGCTCGACGTCGCCGATCTCGGGCAGGGTCTGGAACAGGTCGGCCAGCAGCCACATGAGGAAGGTGGAGAAGAGGCGCGGCTTGTCCTGCACCGCGCTCAGCTCGAGGCAGCTGATGACCCCATTGCCGTCGGTGGTGGTCCGCAGGAGCTCGGCGGTGTCGAGCTCCGGTTCCCCGAAGAACGCCTCCGCGCCCTGCTGGTCGAGCTCGATGATCTTGCGCAGGAGCACGCCCGCGGTGGCCGACGAGAGCCCGCCGATGCCCTGGAGCTCGGCCTTGCCCTCGGCGCCGGTGAGGAATTGCAGCACCGCCCGCAGGTCGTCGAGGTCGACGAGCGCAAGACCGGCCCGGTCGGCGTAGTCGAACACCAGGGACAGCGACGACGACTGGGTCTCGTTGGCGCCGAGCACCTTGGCCAGCAGCTGGGGCCCGAACGACGAGACCGCGGCGCGCACCGGCACACCGGGGCCGAGGCCACCGAGGGAGAGGAACGAGACCGGATGGCCGCTCGGCACCCACTCGACGCCGAGCTCACTCACACGCTCGGTCACCTTGTCGTTGGGCTCACCCGGCTTCAGCAGGCCGGTGAGGTCGCCCTTGATGTCGGCGACGAACACCGCGACCCCCATCGCCGAGAGCTGCTCCGCCATGAGCTGGAGCGTCTTCGTCTTGCCGGTGCCGGTGGCGCCCGCGATCAGGCCGTGCCGGTTGCACATGCTGGCCGGGACCTGCACGACGGCCTCGGGGACCACGGAGCCGCCGAGGAGGCCACGCCCGAGCACCACGGCGGGGCCGTCGGTGGCGTAGGCGGCGGCGACGCGGGTACCGAACTCGGCTGGATCCGCGCTGGCCACGACGGAAGGCTAGTGGGAGTAGAAAGAACGCTTCATGGGGCTGCCTCCCGACGTCGTCGTCGTGCTCGTGCGCCACGGCGACACGGAGTGGAGCAGCTCCGGGCGCCACACCTCGTACACGGACGTCCCGCTCACCGAGCGCGGACGCGACCAGGCGCGGTCGCTCGCGGGCCGCCTCGCCGGCATCGACTTCACGCTGATCCTCACCAGCGCGCGCCGACGCGCGCAGGAGACGGCCGAGCTCGCCGGCTTCGGCGACCGCGGCGACGTCACCGACGACCTCGCCGAATGGGACTACGGCGAGTACGAGGGCCGCACCACCGCCGAGATCCGGGCCGAGGTCCCGGACTGGACGATCTTCACCCACGGCGCGCCGGGCGGCGAGACCGCCGAGCAGGTGGCCGCGCGCGCCGACCGGGTGCTGGCGCGGGCGGAAGCGGCCGGTGGCGTGGTGGCCATGTTCTCCCACGGGCACTTCCTGCGCGTGCTCGGGACGCGCTGGATCGGCCTCTCCGCACCGGACGGCGCGCTCCTCGGTCTCGACACCGCGAGCCTCAGCTACCTCGGCCGTGAGCGCGCGCAGCACGTCCTGCGCGTGTGGAACGCGTGAGGCGGCCCGCCTGGCGCGCGCTCGGCGTCACGTTGCTCGCGGTCGCGGTCGCGGCGACGACCGCGGCGGCGTCATCCACGACGCCACCGACTCGTGGAACCGTGGTCGCCGGCAACGCGTCGTGGACGCTCCCGGCGCCGGTGGCGCGGGAGGTCGTGGTGCCATCGGGCCGGCGCTTCACGGTCGTCGGGGGTCTCGACGCCAGCAAGTTCTCGACCGCGTCGGTCGTCGAGGTCGACCCCGCGACCGGTGGGTCGCGTCGTGCCGGCACGCTGGCGGAGGCGGTGCACGACGCGGCCGGCGTGCGCGTCGGGTCGCGCATCGAAGTGTTCGGCGGGGGCGGACCGAGCGAGAACGGGACGGCCGACGTGCAGTCGGTCGCCCCGACCGGAGCGACCACGGTGAGCGGCAGGTTGCCGCAGCCGCGGTCCGATCTCGCGGCCGCACGGGTGCGCGGCGCGACCTACCTGTTCGGCGGGTACGACGGCGCCAACATCCTGGGCGACGTCCTCCGTACCACCGACGGGTCCCGGTTCACCGTGGTCGGCCGCTTGCCGGTCCCCGTGCGGTACCCGGCGGTCGCGGTCGTGGGGCGGGCCGTGTACGTGTTCGGCGGCGTCGTCGACTCGGCGCGGGGCATCGACGCCGACGCGGTGCAGCGCCTCGACGCAGTGTCGGGTTCGGTCACCCAGGTGGCGCGACTCCCGGCCCCGCTGTCGCACGCCACCGCGGCCGTGCTCGGCGGCCGCGTCTACCTGCTCGGTGGGTACACGGACAGCACCCGGTTGGATGATCAGATCCTCCGCTTCGATCCGGCCACGCGCGTGACGACCCCGGTCGGGCACCTCCCCGCACCGATCTCCGACGCCGCCGCGGTCGTGATCGATGGGCGCATCGACGTGGTCGGCGGCCAGGGCGTCGATCGCGCACCACTGGCCACGGTCACCATCGTGAGGGTGCGCTGATGCCGTCGGTCGGGAGTCGCACGGTCACCGAGCTCATGGCCCGCCACGGGCACGAGCAGGTCGTGTTCGTCGCCGACGCGCCCGCGGGCCTGCGCGCGGTGATCGCGGTCCACTCGACCGCGCTCGGGCCGTCGCTCGGCGGCGTCCGGTTCCGGCGCTACGACCGCGACGTCGACGCGCTCGCCGACGCGCTCCGGCTGTCGGAGGCGATGTCGCTCAAGGCCTCGCTCGCCGGCCTGCACCAGGGAGGGGGAAAGGCGGTCGTCCAGTGGGACGATCCCGACCGCCCCCGGCCCGCGGCGTTGTTGGAGGCGCTCGGCCGTGCGGTCGACGACCTCGGGGGGCGCTACCTGGCGGCCGAGGACGTGGGCGCGACGACCGCCGACATGGACGCGCTCGCACGCGTCACGCCGTGGGTGACGGGGGTCGACGTGCAGGCGGGCGGCTCGGGCGACCCGTCGCCCGTGACCGCGTTCGGCGTGGTGTGCGCGATGCGCGCGGCGGTGCAGGAGCTCGACGGCGAGCCGACCCTCGACGGTCGCCGCGTGCACGTCGTCGGCGTCGGGCACGTCGGCGCGCCGCTCGTCGGCCTGCTGGTCGACGCGGGTGCGGTGGTGTCGGTGAGCGACGTGTTCGCCGATCGGGTCGACGCCGTCGTCGCTCGGCACGGCGTGGCCGTGCACGCGCCCGACCGCGCCCTCGACGTCGCCTGCGACGTGCTCGCGCCGTGCGCGCTCGGCGGGATGCTCGACGACGCCACCATCCCGCGCCTGCGCTGCCGCGCGGTCGTGGGTGCGGCGAACAACCAGCTCGGGAGCGACCGCGCGGCTGAGCAGCTGGCGGCACGCGACGTGCTGTTCGTCCCCGACTTCGTGGCGAGCGCGGGCGGCATCATCAACATCGCCGAGGAGTTCGTCGGCTACGACCGCGCCCGTGCCCTCGAGCATGCCGCCGGCATCGAGCAGACGACGTCGCGTGTGCTCCGGGCCGCACGCGACCGTGGCGTCACCCCGCAGCGCGCCGCGGAGGACCTCGCCCGCGACCGCATCGCCCAGGAGGGCGCAGGCCGCCGCTGGGAACCCGGCGACCCGGCCGCGTGGACCAACGGCGCCCCGCTCACCCGGCTGCGCCCGACCACCCCGTGAGCGAACCGGCGTCGCCTGTGGTCGGCGCCCTGCGACGCCGGTTGGAGCGAAGGGTTGGCGCGACGCGGCTAGCGCATGTTGCCGGTGTGGCCGAGGGAGTAGCGGCCGGGCTGGGGCCAGACGGTCAGGCCGTGCGGCTCCTTGCCCACCGGGATCTTGGTGACGTTCCCCGACGCGGTGTCGATGGCGTAGACGACGTCGTCGTAGCGGCCGCTGAGCCACAGCACCTTGCCGTCGGCGCTGACGTTCCCCATGTCGGGGCTGCCGCCACCCGGGATCGGCCACGTGACGGTCACCGCCTTGGTCGCGAAGTCGAGCACCGACACGCTGCCCGGCCCACCCGGCGGGCCGCCCACCTGGCGGCTGCCGCGGTTGGCGATGTAGAGCTTCGTCCCGTCGCGGCTGGGGTAGAGCCCGTGCGTCCCGATCCCGGTGGGGATGAAGCCGGTCTCGGTGAACGAGTTCGGGTCGATGGTGTAGACGCCGCCGCGCATCATCTCGGCGACGTAGAACGTGTTGCCGTCGGGCGACGAGCGGATGTCCTGCGGCATCCCGCCCTGGCTCAGCTTGAGGTAGCCCACGACCGAATGGTTCAGCACGTCGATCTTCACCAGGCTCCCCGCGAACTCGCAGGTGAAGATCACGTACCGGCCGTCGATGGTGAAGTCGGCGTGGTTCACCCCCGCGCAGTCCGGCACGTCGAGCGACGATTCCACCTTCATCGTGTGCGGGTCGAGGAAGTCGAGTCGCTTCCGGGCCTCGGCCACATTGATCGCGTACTTGCCATCGGGCGTGAAGTACATGTTGTAGGGGTCGTCGACGGCCACGGGCGCGCCGGGCTTGCCCGTGGTCGGGTCGATGGGGGTGAGCGAGCCGTCGGTCGTGCCCTCGGCGTTGTTGGTGACCCAGAGCGTCTTGAGGTCCCAGCTGGGCACCACGTGCTGCGGGTTCAACCCCACGTCGAAGGTGTCGACGACCTTCATCGTCGACGGATCGATCACCGACACCGTGTTCGACACGCGGTTCGGCACGTACACGCGCGGCAACGCGTTCTTGACCGCGTCGCTCATCTTGCCGGCGGCCGTCTCGCTGTAGAGGTTCGACGGGTCCGGCACGCCCGGCATCCCGGGGATGGTGTCGATCTTCTTGGGCGTGGTCGTCG
>DATBBL010000328.1:0-6702 GCA_036271015.1 Acidimicrobiia bacterium | reverse complement strand
GCCGGCGGTGTGGGTGAGCAGGTGCCGGATGGTGATCTCGTCCTTGCCGTGGGTCGCGAACTCGGGGAGGTGCTCGGCGACGCGGTCGTCGAGCTCGAGTGCGCCCCGCTCCCACTGCTGCGCCACCGCGACGGCCACGCTGGGCTTCGTCATCGAGAACCAGACGACCATCGACTCGGGCGTCATCGGCACGCCGGCGCGCGCGTCACCGATCCCCAGGTCGGCGACGACCTTGCCGTCGACCGACGCGTAGACCTGCGCGCCGAGATGGAGGCCGCGTTCGATGCCCTCCGCCACCACTGCCACCGCGCCGGCGACGGCCGCGGCACCGGTCCCGTTGACGACGATCTCGCTCACGGGCGTGACGCTACCCCGCGCCGTCGACGTCACGCGCGGGCCGTGGGCCATGATGAGCGCCCATGGCACCGGGTTCACCCACCGACGGGCCGCGCGAGGCGGCCGACCCCGAGGGCCACGAGCCCGACATCCAGTTGTCGTTCGCGAACGAGCGCACGTTCCTGGCCTGGGAGCGCACCGCGCTCGGCCTCATCACCGCCGGCCTGGCCATCACCCAGCTCCTGCCCTCCTTCGACTTCCCGGGGGGCCGACGGCTCATCGGCCTGCCGCTCATCGCGCTGGGCGTGGTGATCGGGGCCGTGAGCTATTGGGAGTGGCACCAGAACCAGGAGGCGATGCGGCACGACCGGCCGCTCCCCCGCTCCTGGTTGCCGCTCGCCGTCGCGATCGTGGTGGCGCTGGTCGCGGCCATCGGCTTGGTGCTGGTCATCGTGGAGGGCTCGGGATGACGGCCGATGGCGAGGCGGCGCGTCGCCGGCAGCTCGCCGGCGCCGCGCTCGCCGACGAGCGCACCGACCTGGCCTGGAACCGATGTGGGCTCACGCTGGTCGCGTGCGGCCTCGTGATCATGCGCGGGCTCACGCTGCAGAATTTCCCCCGCACGAACGTCGCGGTCGGCGCGGTGATCCTCGGGCTCGGCGTGGTCAGCTACGTGGTCGCCGCGTGGCACGCGCGCCGTCGGCTGGCGCCGGATCGCGTGCTGCGCGCACCGACGCGGTCGGACCTGTTGCCGGTCGCGATCGCGGTGACGGCCATCGGGTTCGCCGCGTTCGTGCTCGGGCTGCTGTTCCCCGCGTGACGGCCCTTCGAGGAAGACGAGGAGGACGACGATGAACGACGCGGTCCACTACGAGCTCGACGGGCACGTGGCCACGATCACCTACCACCGACCCGAGGCGCTCAACGCGGTGAACGGCGACATGCGCCGTGGTCTCAACGACGCGTTCAGCCGCTTTCGCGACGACGAGACCGCGTGGGTGGCGATCGTCACCGGTGCGGGGCGCGCCTTCTGCGCCGGCGGCGACCTGCGCGACGGCGCGGGGGCGATCGGCGAGTTCCAGGGCACGTTCTGGGAGAAGCCGACCATCAACTCGTTCGAGAGCGGCTGGGAGATCTTCAAGCCGGTCATCGCGGCGGTGAACGGCTACTGCCTCGGGTACGGGCTCACCCTCGTGACGTGGTGCGACTTCGTCATCGCCAGCGACCGGGCCGAGTTCGGCTTCCCCGAGGTGTTGATCGGCGCGCCCACGATCGTCGGCGCCATCCGGCTGCCCCAACGGGTCAACTGGCAGTACGCGATGGAGCTCCTGCTCACGGGTGAGCGCATCGACGCGGCGCGGGCGAAGGAGATCGGGCTGGCGGGATGGGTCGTGCCGCACGATGACCTCATGGACGAAGCCCGCGCGTTGGCGGCCCGGCTCGTCCGTGCGGCGCCGTTGGCGGCCCGCGCGGTCAAGGAGGTCGCGGTGCGCTCGCAGCACCTGTCGAGCCTGGAGGCCATCCGCTTCGGTGAGACGATGCGGCTCGTCGCACACTCGAAGCAGCAGGAGGCCAACGAGACCGGCTCACCGTCGGCGTGGAGCCCTCCGGACGCCTCGCGCTGACCTACCGCGGCGGGTAGTACCGGTTGAGCAGCGCCCCGAACCGGGCGACCAACGGCGCCGGAGGTGACTGCGGCGACGCGCACCACCACAGCTTGAACAGCTCGGCGGTCGCCTCGCGCATGTTCGCCGTCGCGTAGGGCGACACCTCTTCGACGATCCGACGGAAGCCGGCCCGCCACGGCGCGGGCGCGCCGGCGTCACGCCCGCGCAGCGCATGCTCGAACGTCTCCACCCCGAGCTCTTCGCCGAGCGCGCGGTTGAACTCGACGTACACGCCCGGCGTGGTCGCCACCGTGGCGTCCATGTTGTGCCAGAGCTCGTGGGCGACGACGCCGTCGATGTTGAACCAGGGCCGGGGCACCACCGCCGACACCCCCGGGTGGCCACCGCGCCGGAGCCGGTCGGCCGAGAGCGCGTCCGCGAACGCCAGGCTGGTCTCGAGGTAGATGGTGCCGGAACCCCCTTGCGTCGACCCGGCCGTCATGTGGTCGTCCATCCCGCCCGCGCCGTCGTCGATGGTGATCGTGTGCACACCGGCGGCCATCCGCCCGTAGCGGCGACGGATGGCGAGCGCGGTGTCGAGCGCCGCGGCGACGACCTCGGGCATCAGGTCGCTGCGGTCGGGCGCCTTCAGCCGGATGCGGAACCCGCCGTCGGCCGCGACCGCGCGCAGGTGCAACACCGTCCGACCGAACCCGCGGCGGGACACCTCGACCCCGGGGAGCAGGGCCTGCACCATGGCAAGCGGCGGATCCACCCCGGCGCCGCCGGGAGGCGTGGGCCCCGGAGGCGTGAGAGGGGCGCGGAGTGGCCCGGTCCACCGCGCCAGCCGCGCCTCCGTCCGCGTGAGCTCGTCCCCGAGCGCGACCGGGCGGTCGATCGGGGCCAGCGCGGTCACCAGCGCGCGGGCGAGCTCCCGGTCCATGATCCCGGGGATGAGCGGCCGGACGGTGACCGCGTCGATGCCGTCGACCGACGCCGGCTCGAGGTCCGCGAACGCGGTCGAGCCCTGCCAGACCCGGCCGTCACGCAGCTCCACGGACGGCAGTCAAGCACCCGGGCGCGGGCGCGACCGGTGCGGCAGAATCACGGCCATGGAGCGCGTCACCGGCATCGGCGGGTTCTTCTTCCGCGCCGACGACCCCGCGGAGCTCGCGGCGTGGTACGCCGAGCACCTCGGCGTCGGCTTCCCACCCGAGAGCTACGAGGACGACCCGTGGTACCAGGACGCGGGACCGACCGTGTTCGCGCCGTTCGGCCGTCAGGACTGGGAGAGCCCGCAACTCGGGACCCACGCCTGGGGTGTGAACTTCCGGGTCCGGGACCTCGACGCGATCGTGGCCCAGCTGCGCTACGTGGGCATCGCGGTCGAGGTCGACCACGAGTCGTACCCCAACGGCCGGTTCGCGAGCCTGGTCGACCCCGAGGGCAACGCGGTGCAGCTCTGGGAACCGGCCTGAGCCGGGACGGGCTCAGCCGGGTTGGTCGGTGACGCGGATCCAGAGGACGCTCGACCGCGGCACCAGGGTGAGCGAGTCGTCGTCATCGTGGATCAGCAGCGGGGCGGCACCCGCTTCCAGCCAGTGGTTCATCGCCTGCTCGAGCTGGTGCTGCCCGACGTCGCGCCGGTTGTCGAGCAGCGTCGAACCGTCCAGCAGGTGGAGCTCCGCGTAGGCCATGCCCGGACGCTATCCGTGCCCGTCCGCCACCGCGTCGTTCCCGCGGGCGATACTGGACGGGAGGGGGATGCTGGTCACAGGCGTGGGGTCGTGTTGCGGGCGAGACCTGCCCTCCGTCCGCGGCACGGCCCCATCTCCACCACGGAGGCGCGCCCGGTCTTCGCCGTGCAGCCGATCGCGTCGCTGTCTTCGGGCGCGGTGACGGCGACGAGCAACACTCGCTCGTCCGGCCGGTCCCAGGTCAGGTGTTCTCGGCCTTCGCGCGATTGCTACGGATCTGCACTCCACGTACCGTCATCGCGAATCCCATCACCCGTGGATGGGGCGGGTCGATCAGAGGCGGGCACCGATGTCTTCTGCGCGACGATTCATGGGTCTCGGAGCGACCGTCGCCGCGCTCGGGATCGTCCTCACCGGTTGCTTCCCACCGAAGGCTCCGCCGCCGCCCCCGAAGTTCAAGCTGGCCGCGGGGCTGTGGCGCACGGCCGGTACCGCGCCCGGAGCGTCGGAATGTCGGTTCGCCCGCAAGGCCGCCGACGGGTCCGTCATCACCGACGTGCACTCGGATCACGGAGCTCGCTACGTCGAGACCGCGGACACCGACTCGGAGTTCGTGACCAGCGGCTGCCAGCCGTGGACGAAGTACGACGGCACGGAGCAGCCCGGCGGCCCCGTGCCGATCCCCTGGAGCGGCCAGATCGGTCAGATCTTCTTTCCCCGACGTGGCTTCGCCGACGGCGACTACATCGTGGGGCACGAGAACTTCGGTTTGGCGCCGGAAGACGTCACCGGAGACGTCAACTACGGCACCGTCACCGTGAACGTCACGACGACCGCCTGCCAGTGGCAGCGCCTGAGCGACTGGACCGGTGACCCCGGCACGGCGCTCCAGTCGGGCGACGGCATCGCCGGTGACGGCAGCTACCCACCGCCCCAGCTGGGTGCGCTCCACCTGCACGAAGGCGAGGGCATCCGCCTCGTCGACTGCAACGGCATGTTCTGGTGGGGCAACAGCTGAGGTGCAGCCCGGCTGAGCTCGCGCCCCACCCCCGGCCGGCAGGCAAGCGATTACTCTAGTGAGTACTCGCTACTCTCGTGACCAGGGCGTAGCGTGACTGCCGCAGCAAGCGGTCGAGACCGGGGGAGCCGGATGTCTGAGGACCGAACGCAGGTGCTGGAGAGCGGGCTGCTCCTCGGCGATCGCTGGGTGCGCGAGTCGCTCGGCGGCACGATGGAGCACATCAACCCGGCGACGGGCAAGCCGCACAAGACGTTCGCGATCGCATCGGTCGCCGAGGTCGACGAAGCCGTGGCCGCGGCGCGAGCCGCGTTCGACGAGTGGAGACGTTGGAGTCCCGATGCGCGCCGGGATGTCCTGCTGCGGCTCGCGTCGCTCCTCGCGGACCACACCGAGGACATCGGTGCGATCTCCGCGCTCGAGAGTGGCAACATCTACTCGGATCTCGTCGGCAACTACGTGTCCGAATGGTTCCGCTACTACGCGGGCTGGACCGACAAGATCGCCGGCGACAGCCTCCGGCCCTACCCGTTCACCGGTGTCGACTTCACCGTCCCGGAACCGGTCGGTGTCGTCGGATTGATCGTCACGTGGAATGGTCCGCTCGGCTTCTGTGCCATGGGCGGTGCGCCCGCGTTGGCCGCCGGATGCTGCCTGGTGATCAAGTCGCCCGAGCTGGCGCCGTTCTCGCCCGTGACGTTCGGACGCCTGTGTCTCGAAGCGGGCATCCCACCCGGGGTCGTCAATGTCGTCACCGGCGGCCCCGAAGTGGGGCATGCGCTCGTGAGCCATCCCGGCGTGGACAAGATCAGCTTCACCGGCGGTACGGTCACCGCCCGCAAGCTCCAGGAGGCGTGCGCGGCGACGCTCAAGCCGATGGTGATGGAGCTCGGCGGCAAGTCGGCGAACATCATCTTCGCCGATGCCGACATCGATGCCGCGATCCCGATGTCGTCCCGCTTCACGAACAATGCCGGTCAGGGCTGTTCGATGCCGACGAGATTGCTCGTCGAGCGTTCGGTGTACGACCGGGTCGTCGACGGCGTGTACGAACGCGCCCGGCAAGTCGTCGCCGGCGATCCGTTCGACCCGAAGGTCACCATGGGCCCGGTGATCAGTGCCGGTGCGGTCGATCGAATCCTCGGCATCGTCCGGGAAGCGGAGTCGTCCGGGGCAGGCAAGCTCCTGCTGGGCGGGAATCGCATCGGCGGCGAGCTCGCCGAAGGCTTCTTCATCGAGCCGACGATCTTCGTCGACGTCGACAACCGGTCCGCGCTGGCCCAGAACGAGATCTTCGGCCCCGTGCTGAGCGTGATCCCGTTCGACGACGAGGACGAAGCGGTCGCGCTCGCCAACGACACGCAGTACGGCCTCGCCGCGTACGCGCAGACCAGCAATCTGCAACGGGCCCGACGGCTCATCGACGCGCTGCGAGCGGGCAACGTCCACATCAACGGCACGGGACCAGGGCCGCTCTCGCCCGCGTCGCCGTTCGGCGGGGTGAAGCAGAGTGGATACGGACGTCAGGGAAGTCGCCTCGGGCTCGAAGAGTTCCTGGAGATCAAGAACGTCTACCTGAACATCTAGGGACGGCCCGCGCCGGCGAGCGTCCACGTGCACCGACGGACGAGGCCCGGAGGCGCCGCAGGGGGGCGCAGCAAACCGTCCGGTCCTCGTCGCATGCCGACTGTAACCAACTCGGGCCCTACAAACGAGGTAAGCACTCACTGCACTCTGCGCCCAGGGCCCGAACCCGGTCGCACTCGGCCGTCGGCTACATGGGCAGCTTGGCGCCCAGCATGTCGGTCAGCTCGTTCACGATGGTCAGCTCCCCCGAAGCGACGGCGAGGGACGCGCGAGCGTCTTCCGGCGTGGTCGCCGGGAGGTACGGCGTCACCGCGAAGTGGACGTGGGCGGTCGTACCGCCGGACGTCTCGATCACCTGCCCGTTGAACGGGACCGAGTCCGACGCGAGGAACACGACGGTCGGCGCGATCGCCTCCGGCGGGAAGTGCTCGGTCATGAACCGGTCCTGCGCCGAGCC
>DATBBL010000327.1:0-5121 GCA_036271015.1 Acidimicrobiia bacterium | reverse complement strand
GTGCTCGACAAGTACGCGAAGGGTTCCTCGAAGGGAGGCACCGCCCCCGGTGGCTACATGGCGATCCGGTCGTTCGCCGACGCCCTGGACAAGGCGACCGGTGCGATCGACGCCGGGTCGGTCATGAGCACGTTCTCGGCGATGGCGAGCCCGGTCGCATTCCCGATGGTCGGCGGCACGACGTTCCAGTGCGGGACGAAGCCGGTGGCGATCGCACCCAACATCTGTGCTTCGGCCGTGCTCCAGGGCAAGCTCGACAAGCAGGGGGCCGGCTCGAACTTCAAGGTGCTCGAGACCGCCGATCTGACGAAGATCGGCTGAACCAACCGTGCACGAAGCCATCGACGCTCCCCCCTGCGGGCGACCTCTCGCTCGATGCGCTCGATGAGCTCGTGCGCGGGTCCGGACCGGCGCACTCCCGGAGTGAGGCTCCAGGACGTGCGTCGGTCCGGCGCGCGCGCCGAACGACGGGCCGATCGGTGCTCGTCGTGGTGACAACCACACGCGAGTACGTGCGCGACTGGATCGCGAGCGCGTGGTCGCACGACGTCACCGTGCGCGAATGGTGGCGACGTCTCGCGGAGGCGAGGCTCTCGCAGCCGCAGTGGCCCGCCCCGTACGGACAGGGCTGGTCGACGACCGACGCGCGAGCGGTGGTCGAGGAGTTGGCGGCGGCAGGCACGATCGCGCCACCGGAAGGCGGCGTCGCCGTCGGGCTCGCGGGCCCGACGCTGCTCACCCACGGCACGCAGCACCAACAGGCGCGGTTCCTGCCGGCCCTGCTGCGAGGGGAGGAGTCGTGGTGCCAGCTGTTCAGCGAACCGGGTGCCGGCTCCGACCTGCCCAGCCTCAGGACGAAGGCGGTGGAGGCGGCTGACGGCTGGTCGGTCACCGGTCAGAAGATCTGGAGCTCGAACGCGCACGTGGCCCGGCGGGGCCTGCTCCTCGCACGTACGGACGCGGCGTCGGCGGGTCGACGGGGCATCAGCTACTTCGTCATCGACATGGTCCAACCGGGCATCGAGGTCCGGCCGATCCGGCAGATGGACGGCCTCTGTCGATTCTGTGAAGTGTTCATCGATGACGCCCGCGTGCCGGACTGCGACCGGGTCGGCGATCTCGGCGACGGCTGGACGGTGGCGCGCACCACGCTGGCGCATGAACGCGCCAACACGTCACGCCGCCCTGCTCGTGGACTCACGCTCGTCCCCTCGGGCGAGCTCGCCGGTCAGCTCGACCGACCGACGCGCGAGGTGTTCGCGGATCAGGACCGTGACTCCGCCTCGTTCACCGGACGGGCGATCCCGGCACGACGACTGGTCGAACTCGCCCAGGAGCTCGGCATCGATCTCGATCCCGACACGCGCGATCAGATCGTCCGGTACCTCGTCACGACCGAGGTGCATCGGACCAATCAGCGACGAACCCCGCCCCCACACCCGTCGATCACCAAGTTGCTCGTGTCGAAGATCTGTCACATGTCGCGCGAGGTCTCGTACTCGATCCTCGGTGCAGCCGCGATGTTGGACGATGCCGACGCTCCCTACCGAGGGGAGCTCCATCGAGTCGGTCTCGGCAGCTTCGGAGTGAGCATCGGCGGTGGTACGGACGAGATCCAACGGAACCATCTCGCCGAGCGGGTGCTCGGTCTCCCTCGCGATCTGAGCGTGCCATGACGTTCGGTGTGCTCGCGGATCTCGATCCCGTCGAGTTGGAGATCGTTGCCGCGGTGGCGACCTGGGTGGATCGTGAAGTCAGCCGGAGCGTCCGCGACCTCGAACACGACGACGTCTATCCGGAGCACCTCATCGACGCCATGAAGCAGCTCGGCGTCTTCGGCCTGCTGGTTCCGGCCGAGTTCGGTGGGATCGACGTGTCCGTGCGGTGCTTCGCGGCGGTGGTCGAGGAGTTGGCGCGGGGCTGGATGAGCCTTGCCGGCGCCATGGGCGGCCACTCGGTCGTCGTGAGCGAGCTCCGCCGCTACGGCACCCGCGAGCAGCAGGAGCAGTACCTCCGACGATTGGCGACCGGCGAGCTCCGCGCCACGATGGCGCTCACCGAGCCGGGTGGGGGCTCCGACCTGCAAGCCATGCGCACCGTCGCGCGGCGCGAGGGCGACCAGCTCGTCCTGGACGGGTCGAAGACCTGGATCACCAACGCGGAGCGATCCGGGCTCTGCGCGGTGCTGTGCAAGACGGATCCCGACGCCGACCCACCGCACCGCGGGATGAGCGTCGTCCTCGTCGAGAAGGGGCCGGGCTTCACCGTGGGTCGCGCACTGCCGAAGCTCGGTTACAAAGGCGTCGAGAGCTGCGAGTTGTTCTTCGACGGCTGCCGGGTACCCGCCGACGCGATCCTCGGCGCGGAACCGGGCCGCGGCTTCGCGCAGATGATGGCGGGGCTCGAGATCGGCCGGATTCACGTGGCCGCGCGCGCGACGGGCGTGGCGCGCGCGGCGTTCGACGACGCCCTCGCGTACGCCGAGGATCGGCACTCGTTCGGCGTGCCGATCTGGCGTCACCAGTCGGTCGGCAACCACCTCGCGACCATGGGCACGAAGATCACCGCGGCGCGGGCGCTGGTGCAGCAGGCGGCGGCGGCGATCGACCGGGTGGGCACGGCGAACCTCGAGGCGGGGATGGCGAAGCTGTTCGCGTCCGAGGTGTGCGCCGAGGTCGCCCTGACGGCACTGCGCGTGCACGGCGGCATGGGCTACTCCACCGAGCTCGACATCGAGCGGTACTACCGCGACGCACCGCTCATGATCGTGGGCGAAGGTACGAATGAGATCCAGCTCGGTGTGATCGCACGTGAGCTCGTCGGACGCGGCAGCCTGCCGTGAGCGTCGCGCTGGTGATCGGCGCGGCCGGTGCGATCGGCGGCGCGATCCGCGATGTGCTCGTCGCCGCCGGGTGGACGGTTGCCGGCGCCGACCTGCGCGGCGCGAACTACGACGTCGACGTCGCCGACGAAGGCGACGTCGCGCGGCTCGTCGATGCGATCGTACGTGACCTCGGCGGACTGCAGGCGGTCGTCAACTGCGCCGGAATCACCGCGGACGCACCCCTGCACAAGATGACCCTGGCGTCGTTCCGGTCGGTGGTGCAGGTGAACCTCGAGGGCACGTTCCTGGTCACCCGCGCCGCGCTGCAGCACATGCGCACACGTGAAGGCGGAGGGCGCATCGTCAACATCTCGAGCATGTCGGCCCGGCTCGGCAACTTCGGCCAGGCGAACTATGCCGCGTCGAAGGCCGGTGTCATCGCGCTCACGCGGGTCGCGGCCCGCGAGGGCGCCCGGTACGGCATCACGGCGAACGCGGTGCTTCCCGGGTTCATCGACACGCCGATGACCGCCGCCCTCGACCCCGCCGTGGTACGGGAGCGACTGGCCACGATCCCGCTGGCCCGTGCCGGCCGTGCGACCGAAGTGGCCGACGCGACGCTGTGGCTGTGCTCGCCGGGCGCGGCGTACGTCACGGGCACGACGGTCGAGGTCGCCGGAGGCAGAGGACTGTGAGCACACCGATCCGGATTGCCCCGGCCTCTACGATGCAGCCCATCGACTCCGACGTGACGCTCGTTCCCAAGGCCGCCGAGCTCGTGGCGCGCCGCCTTCGAGGTGAGATCGTCCGCGGCGAGACGCCGGTCGGCGAGCCGCTCGCGTCGGAGAAGGAGCTGATGGAACGCTTCGCGGTGTCCCGACCCACGCTCCGGGCGGCGGTGCGAATCCTGGAGACGCAGTCGCTGGTCGAGGTGCGACGCGGTTCCCGAGGCGGGACCTGGGTGTGCGCCCCGTCGATCGACGTGACCGCTCGACGCGCGGGCGCCTTCTTGCAGTACCACCGCGCCACGGTCGACGACGTGCACCGCGCCCGAGCGCTCGTCGAGCCCCCGGCCGTCGCGCTGCTCGCCAGCCGGCGCGATCCGGAGCACCTCGCGCGACTCCAGGCGACGCTCGACGAGGAAGCTGCGGCGTTCCACGACATGGCCCTCGTCCGCACGATCGGTCAGCGGTTCCATAGGGAGATCGTCGAGTTGGCCGGCAACCAGACGCTCATCGTCTTCTCGTCGATGCTGCAGGAGATCATCGATGTCCAGACCGCGCGCGCTCAGCAGCACCGGCGCGAACGCGGCGTCGAACGCGCCGCGCCGACGATGCACGCCGAGCACCAACGGACGCTCGAGCTCATCGCCGCCGGTGCTGCCGACGAGGCCGAACAACACTGGCGCACGCACCTCGAGCACGTCGGCGCTCAGGTGGCGGCCGACGGCGACGACAATCTCGACGTCGTGAGCTGATGTACATCTGAACCGGTGACCGGCGGTTCGACCAGCTCCGCGTCGTCGCCTCGCTCACCTGTCGGGGAAGCCAGGTGGCCGATGGCTCTGGCGGTGTTGGCCGCGGGGGCGTTGCGGACGACCCTGCCCGACAGTCTCCGGGTCCACGACGTGAAGTGGCTCCTGGCTGTGTTCCTCGTCGTCGTCCTGATCGTGCTGATGATCGGCGACCCGGGGCGGATCGACCGCCAGGCCACGTGGTTGCGTGTGCTCACCGACGTCTTGATCGCGATCATCACGATCGTCAACAGCGCATCGGCGGTGAAGCTGCTGGCCGACATCATCGACGTGACACCGTTCACGAACAGCGCCCAGACGCTGCTCGCCTCGGGCGCCGCGATCTGGGCGACCAACGTGATCGCGTTCGGCCTGTGGTATTGGGACCTCGACCGCGGTGGCGCGGCGGCCCGGGCGCATGGTGAGGGCGAACCGGCCTTCGTCTTCCCGGAGATGACGAACCCCCAGTATGTGGCCGCAGACTGGTATCCCAGATTCGTCGACTATCTCCACCTCTCGTTCAACACCGCGATGGCCTTCAGCCCCACCGACGTGTCGGCGGTGCGACCATGGGCCAAGCTCCTGATGATGGCCGAAGCCGCGATCTCGCTCATCGTGGCGGTGCTGGTCGTCGCTCGCGCCGTGAACATCCTCAAGTAGCGTCGGGCGACGCGTCCAGAGCCTTCGGTGTGCTTGAGTAGTTGGGGGGGTGTCACACTCGGGCGTCGTGCAGGTGTTCGGACCTGCTGGGTCCAGGGGGGAATGTGGTGTGACCGACAAAACC
>DATBBL010000326.1:0-10942 GCA_036271015.1 Acidimicrobiia bacterium | reverse complement strand
CTCGCGAGCTCGTCGCGGCTGGCCAGGCGCGACGGCACCGGGCGGTCGGCGAGATCGAGGTGGGTGGGTGCGGCCGACGACGACAGTCCGGCCGCACCGGCCGCCATGGCCTCGGCGAGCATCGCCCGCATGGTCGCGACCTCGTCGTCGCGCGCGGTGCGCTCGGACGCGTCGGCGCCCATCACCCAGCGGCGCAGGTTGGAGTGGCCGACGTAGCAGGCGAAGTTGACGCCCAATCGCCCACGGCGGGTCTCGAGGAACTGCGGGAACGTCACGCAGTCGTCCCAATCGATCGCGCTGAGCGCGACCGGGTCCATGTTCTCGACCCGGGCGAAGATCCCGGCCAGGAATTCGCGGTCTTCGGGCTTGCACGGTGCGACCGAGAACCCGCAGTTCCCCGCGACGACGGTCGTGACGCCGTGGAAGCACGACATCGTGGCGTACGGGTCGAACGTGATCTGCGGGTCGTTGTGCGTGTGCGCGTCGACGATCCCCGGCGCCACGATGCGGCCGTCGGCATCGATCTCCGCGGCGGCGTCCTCGCCGTCGAGCCGGGCGAGCGTCGCCACGCGACCGTCCCGCACGCCGACGTCGACCCGGCGCCGGGGGAGCCCGGTCCCGTCGACCACGAACCCGCCCCGGATGATCAGGTCGTACCCGCTCATGCTGGCCCGCTCTCGTCGCTTCGCTCCGGGGCGCTCGGCCCCCGCTCCGTTGCTCGCCGAGGTACCCGGCTCGCGGACACTTCGCTCATGCTCGTCCGCTCTCGTCGGCGCGGAAGCTGGCGACGCCCTGGCGCACGACCAGGAACGAGAGACCGTCGGGACCGGCGGTGAACCCGTACGCGTCGCCGGCCTCCACCACGACCACGTCGAAGCGCGTCATCGGCTCCCCGTCGAACTCGCACGACCCCTCCAGCACCATGAACACCTCGCTGTGGTCGTGCGAGTGCACCGGCGCCGCGAAGCGCGGCGGCATGCGGACCACCTGGGTGTAGAAGCCGCCGTCGCCCTGCGCCAGCAGCCGTCGGGCCGCGCCGGCGCGTCCGGCGGCGGCCGCGTCCTCGGGATCGGTCCCGGGCGCGACCGGCACGTGCCACTCGGCGTCTTCGAAGCGGTGGATGCGACGGCTCATGACGTTGCGGGTGCCGTCAGCGCGGCGCGGAGACCGGGCAGCACCTCGTCGCCCAGCTGGGCGATCTGCGCGCGTGCGGCGGCCGGGTCGACCCCGGGGACGTGGACGCGGAGGTTGCACGCGTCGGCTCCTGCGCGCTGCAGCGCCTCGACCAGCCCGTCGATCACGCGCGCAGGCGTCGGCGCGTCCACGAGCTCGTCACCGCCCCAGTGCTGCTGAGCCGCAGCACTGGAGTAGCTGCGATACACGTCGAGCTGGTCGTCCAGCCGTTGGCGGGGCGGTTCACCCACCCAGGCTCGGCGGATCATCACGCACGGCCCGGTGCCGCCGGCCCCGCGGTACGCGTCGATGAGCTCGCGGCACCGTTCGGGCGTCGACAGCGAGTCGAAGAGGAGCCCCGCACCGAGGCGCGCGGCGCGTCGCACCGCCGTGAAGCCCATGGCCGCGCTGAGGACGGGCACCGGCCGTTCCCGGCACGCGGCGATGGCCGGATCGTCGGCGAGCTTGCGTGGAGCAGACCCGTCGAGCATCCCGGCCAGCTCCTCGAACCCGGCGGTGAAACGCGCCGCGAGGTCGTCCATCGGCGCGTGCATGATCTCGAAGTCGTCGGGGAGCGCACCCGACGCGACCCCGATGCCGACCCGGCCGGGGAAGCGCGCCGCCAACCACGCGATCTCCTCCGCCACCAGCGCGGGCGGGCGCAACGGCAGGAGCAACGGGCACGGCGCGGCCCACCCTTCGGCCATCGCCTCGAGGCACCAGCCCGCGGCCTGCAACGGGTTCGGGAGGTAGCCGTGGAACCCGCCGTGGTGCTCGCTGGTCATGACGCCGTCGAAGCCGTGCTGGACCGCCGACGATGCCTGCGCGCGCAGCTCGTCGACGATCGCCACCGCGTCGAGGTCGTTGTGCGGATAGAGCCGCAACGACACCGAACCGGGAGCGAAGGGGACGCCCATGTTCAGGTGCGGGTGTCTTCGAGCCAGTCGGGGAGCGCGATCTCCGGGTTCGGGGCCTGCTTGGCGCCGTGGTCGGCGAGCAGCCGCTCCCAACCGGGTTCGTCGGCCGGGAACGAGCGCGGATCGCCCATCATCACCTCGAACAACGTCACGCCGTCGGGACCGGCGACGAAGGGACCGAAGGTGTCGCCCTGGTCGAGCGCGATGTGCGTGCCGGGTCCGCACTCGACGTCGCCGCAGGAGACCGAGCCTGCGAGCACGTACACGATGTGGTCGCTGTTGTGGCCGTGCGCGTGGACCATCATGCCGGGGTCCCACTCGGCCACCAGCGAGAGGAAGCGGGGCGAGAAGTCCAGCCAGCGCTCGCGCACCGACGCGGTGTGGTCGCCGAAGTCGACCTTGCGGACCTCCTCCCAGGGCACGTCCTCGAACTGCCGGAACCGGGGGCCGTCGCCGTCCGCCATGGAATCTCCCCCTTGCCTAAGATTCTTAGTAGCGAGACAATATCCCGACCGCCGGGCTGACGCCAGGGCCGAGGAGGGCGAGCGACGCATGGGCACGCGCATCGAGATCCGGCCGCTCACCCTGGCCATCGGCGCCGAGGTGGGCGGTGTCGACCTGCGGCTCCCGCTGGCCGACGACGAGGTGTCGGAGCTCCGGCGGGCCCTGCTCGATCACCTCGTCCTGTTCTTCCGTGACCAGCACATCGACGACGACGAGCACTTGGCGTTCGCGCTGCGCTTCGGCCCGATGCACGTGTCGCCGCTGCAGACCGTGCACCAGGACGCGCCCGAGATCGTGGTGCTGAACCAGGTTCATCCCGTGGGGGAGGGGGGCGACGAGTGGCACAGCGACAACACGTTCCTCGCCGACCCGCCGATGGGATCGATCTTGCGTGCCGTCCAGCTCCCGGAGCTCGGCGGCGACACCTGCTTCGCCAGCATGTATGCCGCCTACGAGGCGTTGTCGCCCGCGCTCCGCACACTGGTCGACGGCCTGCGCGCGGTGCACGACATCACGCGGCCGCTCCAGAAGGCGATCCGCGACGGTCATTCAACCCTCGACGTCGCGACGATGCAGCAGAAGTGCCCGCCGGTCGAGCACAACGTTGTCGTGACGCACCCCGAGACCGGGCGCAAGGCGCTGTTCCTCAACCGCAATTCCACCACGCACCTGGTGGGGCTCAGTGAACGCGAGAACGACGTCCTGCTGCCGTTCCTGTTCGACCACGTGCGCTCCCCGGAGTTCCAGTGCCGCTTCCACTGGGAGCCGGGCTCGATCGCGTTCTGGGACAACCGCGCGGTGCAGCACTACGCGGTCGCGGACTACCACGAACGCCGCATCATGCACCGCGCCACCATCGCCGGTCCCGTCGCGCGTTGACGATGGACTACGAAGCGACGTACCTGTCGGAACCGGGCGCGGTCGGGCTCTTCACCCGGCTGACGCGCGTCGGGCTGCTCGTCGACGCGTTCCAGCACCGCTGCCTCGACCCCTTCGGACTGCTGTTCATCGACTACTCGGTGCTCCGGGTGCTCGAGCTCGTGGGCGAGCCGCACCGGATGTCGCCCACCGAGCTCAGCGAGATCGTCGTGCGGTCGAGTGGCGGCATGACCCAGATCCTCGACCGCCTCGAACGGGCGGGGCTCGTGGCGCGCGCACCCGACCCGGCCGACCGCCGGAAGGTGACGGTGGCCTTGACCGCCGACGGGCTGCGCATCGCCGACGCCGCCAACGTGAGCTACGCGCGCGAACGCGAGCGGTTGCTCGCCGCCCTGTCGCCGGACGAGGTGGAGCAGCTCGACGGCGCGATCCAGCGCCTGCTCGAGGTGATGAGCTCGGACGCGCTCGCCGACCGGCCTGTCGCGCTCGAAGGATCGTGACCGCGCCGCGTCACGCGAGCGTCGTCGACGAACGTCCGCCGCGGATGGTGAGGAACACCATGCCGTGGTCGCCGGCCGTGAACCCGTACTCGAACCCCGCGTGGAGCACCACCGAATCGTGCGTGCCGAGCGTGCGCCCATCGGTCATGGCGCAGCTGCCGTCGAGGAGCACGATCATCTCGTCGTGGTCGTGGCTGTGCATCGGGACCGTGTAGCCGGCGGGGAACTCGGAGTACTGCGAGAAGAACCCACCCTCGCCCCGGGCCAGGAACTTCCGCCGGGCACCCAGCCGCTGCGCCTGCTCCACGAGCTCGCGGGGTGCGGTCGGCTCCCGGGTCTCGTCGGGCCACTCGATGTCGTCGAGCACGAAGTAGCTGGGGCCGTCGGTCATCGGGTCCTCCCTGTGGTCGTCGACGTGGCCAGGCCGCTCAGGAGCACCGTCAGATACTCCTCCGCGACGTCGTCGGGACGCTGCGGTCCGTCGGGCCGGTACCAGCGCACGCTCACCCAGATCGCGTCCCGCAGGAACCGGTACACCGCGGCGGCGGGCACGTCGGCGCGCAGCGCACCGTTGCGCATGCCGGTTTCCAGCACCCCGACCCAGAGCCGTTCGGACTCTTCGACCGAGTCGTGCAGGAACGCGAAGCGCGGGTACTGCACGAGCAGGTTGTACTCGTTGAGCATCACCGCGACCGCGGCGCGGTCGGTGGCGAGCGCGCCGAAGGCGGCGTGGACGAGCTCGCGGAGCGCGTCGACGGGGTCGGCGGCGGCGGCGATGACGCGGCGGTACTGCGCATCGATGCGCTCGAGGAAGTCGCGCAGCAGCGCCTCGATCATCGACTCCTTCGAGTCGAAGTGGTGGTAGAGGCTGCCCGAGAGGATGCCGGCCGCGTCGGCGATCTCACGCACGGTCGTGTTCGCGTAGCCCTTGCTCGCGAACAGCTCGGCGGCGATGCCGACGATCTCCGAGCGTCGGGCCGAGACGAACTCGGTGTCGCTGGTGAGCGGGCCGGTCGTCATCGGGCCAGGACGACGTTGCGCCACCGGTCGATCGACGCAGACCGGTCGGGGAGCACGACGACTGTCGTGTCGGGCCCCTCGACGATCGCCGGGCCCGAGAGCCGGGCGCCGGGCTCGAGGCGCGTCCAGTCGAAGACGGGCGTGGGCACGAACCCGCCGCGTTCGGGGAAGTGGGCGAGTCGTTCACCTACCGGCGTCGGGCTCGCGACCGCGCTCTCGATCGTGGCCGCGGCGGGCGCATGCTTGCGCGCCGCGCGCACGGTGCGGACCCGCGCCGACGTCAGCTGGAGCTTGGCGGCCGGTGCGACACCGTACGCCGCCAGGTACTGCTCGGTGAAGCGGGCGGCGAGCTCGCCGATGGCGCCGTCCGCCGGGCCGTCGGGCACCGGCACCTCGAGCGCGTGCACCTGTCCGCGGACACGCATGCCGACGAAGCGGCTGACGACGAACTCACCGTCGCCCTCACCCGTCTCCGCCCGGGCGCGCTGTTCGAGCTCGGCGAAGGCGCGCGCCAACACTGCGGCGTCGACGGCGTCGAGGTCGGACGCGAACGGCCGCCGGTGTTCGGCGCCGAGATCGGCGCTGACGAGGCCGATCGCGGACGCGACCCCCGCCCCCCAGGGCACCACGACGGTGGCGATCCCGAACTCGTCGGCGATCCGGCTGACGTGCATCGGCCCCGCGCCACCGAATCCGACCAGGGCGAACTCGCGCGGGTCGATCCCGCGCCGCACGGTCACGACCCGGATCGCGCCCGCCATGTTGGCGTTCACGATGTCGTGCACGGCGCGCGCCGCATCGACGGTGTCGATCCCGAGCGGGCGCGCGATCACGGTGTCAATCGCGGCACGCGCGAGGGCGACCGAGATGGACACGCCACCTGCGAGCCCGGCGGGGTCGAGATAGCCGAGCACCAGGTCGGCGTCGGTGACGGTGGGCTCGGTGCCGCCCCGCCCGTAGCACGCGGGTCCGGGGTCGGCACCGGCGGAGCGCGGGCCGACGCGCAGGATGCCGTTGTCGACACCGGCGATGCTTCCGCCGCCCGCGCCGACCTCGGCGAGGTCGACGACCGGGATCTTGAGCGGGATCCCGGTCCCGGCGCGCGCGCCACCGAAGCTGCCCTTGCCGCCCACCTGGAAGTCGTGGGCGACGGCCGGCCTCCCGCCGCGCACGATGCCGGTCTTGGCCGTCGTGCCGCCCATGTCGAACGAGATCACGTCACCCGCGCCGACCGCCTGGCCGACGATGCCGGCCGCGATCACGCCTGCGGCGCCCCCCGATTCGACAGTCGACACCGGGAGCGCAGCCGCGCGCGCGGCGCTCATCACGTCGCCGGCCGAGTCCAGGACCTGGATCGGGCATCGGATCCCGAGCCGCCCGAGTTGCGTGCCGAGCTCCGACAGGTACTCCGACATCACCGGGCCGACGAGCGCCGAGACCACCGTCGTCATCGCCCGCTCGTACTCCCGCATCTCCGGCCAGACGTCCGACGAGCAGACCACGTGCGCGTCCGGCAACGCGTTGCGCAGCGCGTGCGCGACGGTGCGCTCGTGCTGCGGCCGCGCGTACGAATGGAGCAGGCAGACGGCCACACCTGCCGGGGCGGTGGCGACGACCCGCGCGACGACGTCGTCGACCGCCGCGTGCGTGAGCTCGACGATCGGCGTGCCCGCCGCGTCGACGCGCTCGCGCACCTCGAAGGTGAGGCGGGGGTCGACCGGAGGCGGGGCGGGGGTGAACAGCAGGTCGTAGCGGTCCTCCTCCACCCGGGCGTCGCGGCCGAGGCGCAGCAGGTCGGCGAAACCCTCGGTGGTCACGAGCGCCACCGGCCCTCCGGATCGCTGCAGGATCACGTTGGTGGCGAGGGTCGTGCCGTGGACGAACCGGGTGACGGCGCCCGAGTCGACGTCCGCGTCGGCGAGGAGCGCCACCACGCCGTCGACCACGCCGACGATGGGGTCGTGCGGCGTGGTCGGCACCTTGCCGGTGTGGATCTCGCCGTCGCCGTCGGCGAGGACGAGGTCGGTGAAGGTGCCGCCGACGTCGACCCCGAGGAGCCACCGCCGCGCCTGCTCGCTGACGCTCACGTCGTGACCCCGTAGTCGGCGGCGGCGCCCGCGACGCTGACCTTGCCGGTCGCGACGTCGTCGCGCACGAGGGCGGGATCGCGGTCGCGGGTCGCACCGAGGCCACCGCCGCCGGACGTGCGCACCACGAACCGGTCTCCGGGGCCCAGGCGCACGTCGGTCTGGCGCGCCGCGAGCGCTTCGACGCGGCCGTCGGCCCGCTCCACCGAGAAGGAGCCCGGACGCCCGGGCTCGCCACCCCGCGCACCGGGCGGTGGGAAGGTCCCGATGCGGTCGCCCCGCACGGTGAGGCGTGCGTCGGCCAGCAGCTCGATCACGGTCTCGACGCCGAGGCCGCCCCGCCACGTGCCCGGGCCGCCCGAGTCGGGCAGCAGGCGCGCCGAGCGAACGACGAACGGGTACTGCCCCTCGAGCGGCTCCACCTGCGGGATGACCGAGCGGCCACCGAGGAAGAACGCGCCCGTTGCATCGGGCCCGTCGGCCCCGGCGCGGGCGCCGAGCCCGCCGAACTCGTACAGCAGCGTGAGCCACGTCGAGCCGTCGGGGCGCGCACCGCTCAGCGCGTACACGTGGATCAGCGCGCTCGCGCCGACGGCGCGGTCGGGCGCGGCCTGCGCCAGCGCCTGCAGGATCGCTTCCGTGGCCGCGGAGACCGTCACCAGGCGGCCTCCGCAGGCGGCGGGTGGGTCGGGGTTCACGAGCGATCCCGGTGGCAGGTGCACCTCCAGCGGTCGAAAGCATCCTTCGTTCATCGGGATGGCCGGGTCCGCGAAGCAGCGGATCGCGTACACGATTCCCGAGAGCGTCTGCGAGACCGACGAGTTGATCGCGCCCAGTGCCTGGGACGACGTTCCCGCCAGGTCGACGTCGACGGAGCCGTCGCCGGGCAGGGTGACCGTGACCCGCACTTCGAACGTCCGCGCCTCGATGCCGTCGGTGTCGATCGTGAACGAGCTCTCGTACCGGCCGGGCGGCAGTTCGGCCAACGAGGCGCGCATCCGGCGCTCCGAGTCGTCGATGTCCCGTTGCGCGAACCGCATGACCTCCGACGCACCGAAGCGGTCCTGCAGCTCCTCGACCCGGCGCGCGATCACGTTCACGCCCGCGATCAGCGCCTGCACGTCGCCCACCACCTTGTCGGGCGTCCGGCTGTTGCGGCCGATGATCCGCAGGACGTCGTCGGCGGGCTCACCCGCGCGCATCAGGCGCACGGGTGGCAGCAGGAGGCCTTCCACGAACGTGTCGGTGGCGAGCGCCGCCAGACCGGCGGCCGAGACGCCGCCGACGTCGGCGACGTGGATGAGCGTGCCGGCGAAGAACGCGACGCGGCCGTCGGCGAACACGGGACGGAACACGAGGATGTCGTTGGCGTGGATCCCGCCCCGGTACGGGTCGTTGAGCGCGAACACGTCACCCGGCACGATCGTCGTCAGCGGGAAGTCGGCGATCAGCGAGGGGAGCGAGCAGCGGAGGCTGGCCGCGTGCATCAGGCTGGTGGCCGTCGAGAGCGCCACCAGCTGACCGCCGGCGTCGAGGACGGCCGCGCACGCGTCGGCGCCCTCCTGGATGTGCGAGCTGTGCCCGGCCCGCACCACGACGATGCTCGCCTCCTCGGCCGCGACCGCGAGCCCGTTGCGGACGATCTCGCCGGTGATGGCGTCGTCGACGGCGGTCACGGGGGAACCCTACCGAGCGCGCCCTAGCGCGCGCTTGGTCGAGTCTGCTGTACTGGCGGACGTGCGCAACGGATTCAAGGTCTTCGACGCCGACGCCCACGTCGTCTACCCGCCCGACCTGTGGTCGCGGTTCCTCGACAAGAGTCACCGGGATCGGGTCGGGCGCCGGGCGCCCGCCGGCCTCGACCACTACAACCCGGTCACGGTCGACGGCCGGTTCACGCAGCACACCACGACCATCTACGGGCAGTTCCAGAAGGCGATCAACTGGACCGCCGACGACATGGTCGCGAAGTACGGCGACATCGCAGTCGAGGGCTTCACCGGTGACCGCGTCGCGGCGGCGATCGCGATCGAAGGCGTCGACGCGATGGTGATCTATGGCCCCGAGTACGACATGTGGCTCGAGGGCATCGACCCCGAGCTCCAGGCCGCGATGGCGCGGGCGTACAACCGGTGGGGCGAGGAGATGCGCGACACCTCGGGCGGGATGGTGATCACGTCCGGGCCGGTGCCGCTCAACGACGTGGCGCGTGCGGTCGAGGAGATCCAGTACGCGTACGACCACCTCGGGGTCCGGTGCTTCTGGGCCCGTCCCGACCAGTTCAACCACCGCAACCTGGGCGATCGCTACTACGACCCGGTCTACGAGCTGCTCCAGGACCTCGACTGCGCGTTCGCGACGCACGAGTACATGGGACTCAATGCGCCGACCGCGGGATCCGATCGCTTCGAGACGTTCACGGAGTGGCACACCGTGGTGCACCCGCACGAGGCGCAGTGCGCGCTGCTTTCGATGATCGTGCACGGGGTCTTCGAGCGGTTCCCGCACCTGCGGGTCGCCTACATGGAAGCGGGCTGCGGGTGGCTGCCGTCGTGGCTGCACCGCATCGACGAACACCTCGAGCTCGCCGGCGCCGCCGAGGCCCCTGAGCTCACGATGTCGGCCACCGACTACTTCCGGCGCAACTGCTGGATCTCCACCGAGTGCGACGATCGCTTCGTGGCCGACGTGATGCGCTGGATGGGCGACGACCACATCGTGTTCGAGACCGACTTCCCGCACCCCGACTCGAAGTACCCGAAGGCGACCGAGCACTTCCTCGCCCTCGAGCCCGAGCTCATCGGCGACGAGAGCAAGCGCAAGGTGCTGTGGGACAACGCGGTCGACCTGTACCGCTTTCCCGAGGGCTACCTGCCGGCGTCGTGAGCGTGAGCGAGCCGGGTATCCCGGCGGGTAGCGAACGACCAATGGTGGCGTCGTGAGCGTGAGCGAGCCGGGTATCCCGGCGAGTAGCGAACGACCAATGGTGGTGTCGTGAGCGACTTCCGGCGACCGTTCGAGGCGGTCGACTACGGCGAGATCATGCGCGCGTACCCGCCGCCGCCGGAGTACTTCGAGACCGCATGGGTGGCACGACCGGACGAGATCGCGCGGGTGCAGCTCGAGCGTCTCCAGGCGCGGGCGCTCACCGCGTCAAAGGTGCCGTTCTTCGCCCGGCGATGGGAAGAGGCCGGCTTCGACCCCCGCTCGATCAGCACGCTCGACGACCTCTGGCGCGCACCGTCGTACACCGTCGACGACATCCGCCGGAGCATCGAGGCGCATCCGCCGTGGGGCGACTACCAGGGCGTCACCCCCACCGATGCGCTGACCGAGCCCATGCGGGTGTTCATGTCGGGCGGCACGACCGGGAAGTCGCGCCCGACCTTCTACACGCAGTGGGACCGCGAGGTGGGTGCGCTCCTCACCGCCCGCGCGCTGTACATGCAGGGGATCCGCCCCGGCGACGTGGTGCTCAACTCCTGGGCCTACGGCACCCACAACGGTGCCTTCTCGTTCGACGAGGCCCTCCACCGTTGGCTCGACTGCGTCGTCGTCACCACCGGGACGGGCAACGTCACCAGCAGCGAGCGCCAGGTCGAGCTGGCCATCGAGTACCAGGCCGCCGCCATCCTCACGACCGGCGACTACCTCCTCCGCCTTGCCGACGTCGCGCGCGAGATGGGCTACGACCCCGCGGCCGACTTCAAGCTGCACGCGTTGCCGAACATCGGCGACCGCGCGCTGCTCGAGTCCACGTTCGGGGTCGAGTGCTTCGAGTCGTACGGGTTCCACGAGGTGCAGTGGGTGTCGGTGGAGTGCCCCGCCCACGACGGGCTCCACATCTTCGAGGACGCGTTCG
>DATBBL010000325.1:0-4607 GCA_036271015.1 Acidimicrobiia bacterium | reverse complement strand
CCGATCACCCACAAGACGGGCACGCTCAAGAGCAGACCCAACAACAGCAGGATCACACCCAGCACGATCACGTTGCACTCTCCTGGTCGGGTTCGATTCCGTTCGCTTGCTGTCGTCAAGGTTCCCGCACGACGTGCGCGTCAAACCGTCGTACCATCGCCGACGGTGACGCTCGACGTGCGATGGGCAACGACCGGCGACCGCGCCGCGATCCTCGACACGATCGCGCGCGCGTTCTTCGCGGACCCGTTGTGGAGTTGGGTCTTCCCCGATGCCGACGAGCGGCGCGCGCATTCGCCCGCGCTGTGGGACTTCTTCCTGACCGCCGGTCTGCGCTACGGGTCGGTGCAGATCGCGGGCGCGAGCGCGGCAGCCGCCATCTGGACTCCGCCCGGTCTCCCGCCGATCGACGACGGCGAGTCGATCGCGCTCGAGGCGTTCTTCCGCAACCGGCTCGGCGCGCGCGTCGAGCCGGTGCTCGAAGGGCTCGGACGCATCGACGCGGTGCACCCCGAGGAGCCGCACTGGTACCTGGGCGTCGTCGGCACCCACCCCGCGCACGCCGGTCACGGGATCGGCGTGGCGCTGCTCGCCCACCATCTCGGGACGGTCGACGCCGAGCATCTCCCCGCCTACCTGGAGTCGTCGAACCCGGCCAACCTGGAGCGGTACGAGCGGCTGGGCTTCGTGCCGCGCCAGGAGATCGCGGTGGCCGCCGACGGGCCGGTGGTCACGACGATGTGGCGCCCGCCGCGCTGAGGGCCGCCCCGAGCGGCCCCGCCAGGGGCCCTACGTAGACTCCGGCCCATGTCGTTCATCGTGATCGAGAAGCCGCGCCCGCACGTCACGCAGGTGACGCTGAACCGACCGGAGCGCATGAACGCGATGGCGTTCGACGTGATGGTGCCGCTCCGCGATGCCCTGCGCGAGATCAGCCTCGACAACGAGTGCCGCGTCGTCGTGCTCACCGGCGCCGGGCACGGGTTCTGCTCGGGCGCCGACCTCGTCGGCGGCGGGATGGTGCCGAACATCTCGGGGTTGAAGCGCACCAGCATCGCCCGCCGCGCGATGAAGGTGCTCGATGACGTGATCCTCGCCATCCGCGACATGCACCAGCCGGTGATCGCGGCCGTGAACGGCGCCGCGATCGGTGGTGGCTTCTGCCTGGCCGCGGCCGCCGACATCCGCATCGCGTCAGAGGCTGCGTACTTCCGGGCCGCGGGCATCAACAACGGGCTCACGTCGACCGAGCTCGGCATCAGCTACCTCCTGCCTCGCCAGATCGGGTTCGCGCGCGCCTTCGACATCCTCCTCACCGGGCGTGACGTCGACGCCGAGGAGGCCGACCGCATCGGCTTCGTGTCGCAGGTCGTCGCCGGCGACCACCTGCTCGAACGCTGCTACGAGCTCGCCGACGGGATCATCGCGTTCAGCCAGATCGGCGTCGAGCTCACCAAGCAGCTGTTGTGGGCCAGCTTCGATGCCGGGGGGCTCCACGCACACATGAACCACGAGGGCAACGCCCAGCTGTACGTGCGCATGACCACCGGCAACTTCGACGAGAAGATCGCGGCCTGGAAGGAAGGGCGCACGCCCGTGTACACGGATGAGTGAGCGTCGCGAGGCGGGTATCCCGCCGAGCGGCGAGCTGCGATTCGACGG
The DNA here is from genome assembly GCA_036271015.1 of Acidimicrobiia bacterium. Lineage (GTDB taxonomy): Bacteria > Actinomycetota > Acidimicrobiia > IMCC26256 > DASPTH01 > DASUAS01. The sequence goes on along the minus strand of DATBBL010000325.1, from coordinate 2,945 downwards.
GAAGGTCGTCGTCGTCACCGGCGCCGGGCGCAACCTGGGTCGTGAGTATGCCCTCCTGTTCGCCGCGCGCGGCGCGCGGGTGCTGGTCAACGACCTCGGCGTCGGCATCAGCGACACCGACGGCGTGGCGGCGCTGCCGACGTCACCACCGGCCGACGACGTCGTGGCCGAGATCGTCGCCGCCGGCGGCACCGCGGTCGCGAACCGCGACAGCGTCGCGACACCCGACGGCGGCGCCGCCATCGTCGGCGCCGCGGTCGACGCGTTCGGGACCGTCGACGTCGTGGTGAACAACGCCGGCCAGGTGCGCATGGCGCCGTTCACCGAGCTCACCGAGGCGCAGCTCGACGCGGTGATCGACACGCAGCTGCGCGGCGCGCTGAACGTCAGCCGGCCCGCGTGGGCGGTGATGGCCGAACGCGGCGGGGGTCGCTTCGTGAACGTGTCGTCGGGTGCGGCGTTCGGCGGTGTCCCCGGCGGTGCGGTCTACGGCATGGCGAAGATGGGCGTCATCGGCCTGACCCTGGCGATGGCGTCGGAGGGGCGTGACGCCGGGATCGTGGCCAACGTGATCGCGCCCTACGCCAAGACCCGCCCGGAGACGGGCTTCGGCCCGTTCCCCGCCAGCGCCGAGCTCAACGAGTGGCTGCACCCGCGGCTCGTGGCGCCGCTCGTGGGGTGGCTCGCCCACGAGGCCTGCCCGGTCACGGGGGAGTGCTTCTCGGTGGGCGGCGGTCACTACGCGAGGGTGACCCTCGAGATCACGCACGGCCTGGTCGACCGCGACGCCACCATCGAGCGCATCGCCGCCGGTGCGTCCGAGATCCTCGATTCGGCACGCGCGCCGGTCGCCGGTGCGCAGGGGTCGTCGGCGATGCGACGGATGTTCGAGGGGTTCAGACCGGCTGGAGCTGGTTGAGCGTCTCCGCGTTGTCGTGCATGATCAGCCGCTGCGACGGGGGATCGAGGTCCTTGATCTCCAAGGCGTAGTCGCGCGGGTTCGGGAGCCCTTCGATGTGCGGCCAGTCGGAGCCGAACACCACCCGGTCGGCGCCCATGAGGTCGACGATCTCGTACGGGTCGTCCTCCCAGAACGGGTTGATCCAGATGTGGCGCCGGAAGGTCTCCACCGGGTCCTCCGTGAAGAGTCCCGGGATCTTGCGGTTGATCGACTTGAACTTCCGGAAGAGGTCGGGCAGGAACTCGGCGCCGTTCTCGACCGAGGCGACGCGCAGGTTCGGGAAGCGGTCGAACAGCTGGTCGAAGATCAACGACGCGAGGAAGTCGTAGATGGCGCGTTCGATCGACATCATGCCGATGCTCGGCCGGCCCCCGCCGGAGAACTCGGCGGAGAAGCCCTCCTTGGCGTACCCGTTGAGCGAGTACCCGCTGTCACCCGCGTGCACCACGACGGTGATCCCCGCCTCGTTGACGCGGGCCCAGAAGGGATCGAAGTAGGGATCGCCGGGTGTGAGCGGGCCGAAGATCGTCGTGGGCGCGGCGGGTCGCATGCACACGATGCGGGCGCCGAGTGAGAGCGCGCGCTCGAGCTCCTCGACCGCGACGTCGAGGTCGGCGAGCGCGAGGTACGGCGCCGCGAAGATGCGGCCTTCGTAGTCGTAGCCCCAGTCCTCCTCCAACCAGCGGTTGAAGGCGCGGAACATGATCCCGACGCCCTCGGGGTCGTGCTTGAGGAGCTGCTCGTAGATCATGCCGAGGGTCGGGTAGAGCCAGACCTTGTCGAGCCCCTGCTCGTCCATCACCTGGATCCGGGTCTCCCGGTCGCGGTACTCGGACCGGATCGGCTCGCGCTCGCGCAGGTACTCGAGCGGGTTGCGACCGGACGCGTTGCCGCGGAAGTACTCCGACATCGCACCGGCCTTGGCGATGGGGTCGAACGTCGGGTTCACGACCGCGTGGCTGACCTTGCCGCCGATGACGTGGTACTTGCGGCCGTCGATCTCCGCCCACTGGATGATGCGGCGCCCGAGGCGGGGGTCGAGGTGGCGCGTGAACGCGTCGATCGCCTCGTAGTAGTGGTTGTCGAAGTCGTTGACCGGGTAGTCGACGTCACTCATTTCCGCCACTCCTGCACCTTCGGGAATCGATCCAAGGTAGTTGCGAGTCAAGCGATTCCCAACATCCGCTGCGCGTTGCCGCGCACGATCTTGTGCACCACGTCGTCGGGGAGACCGTCGAGGAGCTTCTCCGCCACCGCCCGGCTGTGCGGCCAGGTGCCGTCGGCGTGCGGGTAGTCGGTCTCGAAGGTCACCTGGTCGGGGCCGATCGCGTCGAGCGCGGCGAGGCCGGCGGCGTCGTCGAAGAAGCAGCCGTACACCCGGCCCCAGTAGTACGTGCTGGGCGGCTCCGGCACCAGGTCGCGCGAGTCGCTCCAGCCCCGGTTGTGCTCCCAGACCCGGTCGGCCCGGGCGAGGATGTAGGGGATCCAGCCGATCTGGCCCTCGGAGTAGGTGAGCGTCAGGTTCGGGTGGCGGACGAGCAGTCCCGAGAAGAGCCAGTCCGCCAGCGAGCCCTCGGCGAGCTCGTGGGTCAGCGTCGACGAGACCGCCGGCGGCGCGTCGGAGGAGGTCGACGGCATCTTCGACCCCGAGCCGCTGTGCATGCAGATGACGGTGCCGGTCTCGTCGCACGCCGCGACGAACGGATCCCAGTGGCGCCCGGGATCGTGCACCGACGGCAGGCCGAGGTTGCCGGGCAGCTCGGAGAAGCACACCGCGCGCACGCCGCGGGCGGCGTTGCGGCGCACCTCCTCGGCCGCGAGCACCGGATCCCACAACGGGACGAGACACAGCGGCCGGAGTCGTCCGCCGGATCCCGCACACCACTCCTCGACCATCCAGTCGTTGTACGCGCGCACGCACAGCAGGGCCAGGTCCTTGTCGGCGGCCTCGAGGAACGTCTGCCCGCAGAAGCGCGGGAACGTC
>DATBBL010000324.1:0-3415 GCA_036271015.1 Acidimicrobiia bacterium | reverse complement strand
GCGAGCTGCCAGACCACGATCCTGCCCGCGGCGCGCACCTCGCTCTCGATGGCGATGCACCGCGCGTTCCCGCCCAAGTTGGGGGAGGTCGATCCCAAGCACCTTACGCCCGCGTTCGCGACCTGGCTGTTCGGGATCGTGTCGTCGATCTGGTTCGCGCTGCTGGTGATCATCAGCCACGCCAGCGGCGGCGACGTCCTGGGCTGGTCGGTCGCCGGCGTCGGCCTCATGATCGCCTACTACTACGGGCAGACCGGCTTCGCGTGCGTCCTCTACTACCGCCGCTTCATCTTCAAGAGCGTGAAGAACTTCTTCCTCGTCGGGCTCCTGCCGCTCATCGGCGGGTTGAGCCTGGCCTTCATCTTCATCTGGTCGCTCAAGGACATGACCCACGCAGACTTCACCGATCCGGCGTCGAGCTGGTTGGGCGTGAGCCCGGTGCTGTGGATCGGACTCGGGACGCTCCTCGCCGGCATCCCCCTCATGTACCTCTGGAATTCACACGACCACGCCTTCTTCCGGGTGAAGCCGGATCCGATCGACCGGCGACCCCCGCCGGAGGGAGGCGCGCCCCTGCCGCCGCTGGTCGCCAGAGACGCGCCCCGCTGATGCCCGGCGACATCGTGATGGGCTACGACGGCCAGGCCGGCGCGGTCGCGGCACTGCGCACGGCGACCGGCATCGCCGCCGCGTTCGACCGGCCGTTGGTCATCGTCTTCGGGTACCGCCCGGCGCCGATCGGCGGGGACGTCACCGACCTCGGCCGCGCGGTCCGAGATGTCGGGCAGAAGATGGGCGAGGACGCGCTCGCCACGGTCCGCTCGATCGACCCCGACGTGGTGGCGACGGTCGAGCTCGTCGACGACCGACCGGCCGAGGCCTTGCTGCGCGCGGGCGACGAACACGATGCGCTGGTCATCGTCGTCGGGACGACCGGACGAGGGCCGATCACGGGGTCGTTGCTCGGTTCGGTGACCTACCAGGTCGTGCACCGTTCGACACGCCCGGTGCTCGTGGTGCCGGTGCCTCCCGGCGACTGACCGCCCACCCGCCTACGATCCGCGGCCATGGGTCAGGGAATCAGCGAGGTCCTGCCGTTCGCGGTGGGCATCGCCATCAGCCCGGTGCCGATCATCGCCATCATCCTGATCCTGTTCTCCGACCGGGCCCGGAGCAACGGACTGGCGTTCCTCGCCGGGTGGGTGTTCGGCCTCGCCGCGGTGAGCACTGTGGTGTACCTGGTGAGCGACGCGGCGAACGCCGGGAGCGACTCCACCACCTCCGACTCGATCTCCTGGGGCAAGGTGGTGCTCGGCGTGTTCCTGCTCGACCTGGCCCGGCGCAACTTCGCCAAGCGCCCGGCGCCGGGCGAGCCCGCCACGCTCCCCAAGTGGATGGCGACGGTCGAGTCGATCACGCCCGTCCGCGCCTTCGGGCTCGCGATCCTGCTGAGCGTGGTGAACCCCAAGAACCTCGTGCTCGCGGTCGGCGCGGCCGCGGGACTCGGCCAGCTCGGCGTCGACACCGAGGACGCGGTGGTGGCGCTGGCCGTCTTCGTCGCGGTGGGCAGCCTCTCGATCCTGTTCGCGGTCGTCTACGAGTTCGTCGGCGGGGAACGGGCGACGAAGACGCTCGACGAGATGAAGGCCTGGCTCACCGAGCACAACGCCGCGGTCATGACCGTGCTGTTCCTGGTGTTCGGGACGGTGCTGATCGCGAAGGGGATCGGGTTGCTGAGCGCCTGATCGTCAGAGCTCGGACTGGTTGTAGCGGGCGCCGCCGTCGGCGGTGATCTCGCTGCCGGTGATCCACTCGGACTCGTCGGCAGCCAGCCACAGCGCGGCGGAGGCGATGTCGCGCGGGTTTCCCACCCGCAGGAGCTCCTTCGTCGTCTCCGGCCCCCGATCCTGCGCGTACGAGACGACCCGGCCGACGATGATGGTGTTGCAGCGGATGCCCTGCTTCCCGAACTCGACCGCCACCGTCCTGGTGAGGGAGTTCACGCCGCCCTTCGCCGCGCTGTACGCGGACAGGCCCGGGACGCCGAACACCGCGCCACCCGAGGAGATGTTGACGATCGATCCGCCGCCCGCGTCGAGCATGTGCGGGATCGCGTACTTCGACGTCCAGAACATGCTCGTGAGGGTGCCGCGCACGATGTCGTCCCACTCCTGGGTGGACAGCTCGGTGACCGGCTTGAAGCTCACGTTGACGAGCGCGGTCGGCGCCGCGTTGTTGATGAGGGTCGTGATCGGGCCGTACGCCTCGACGGTGGCGGCCACGGCGTCCTGGACGCTGGCCTCGTCGGCGACGTCGAGGGGCACGAACATGGCCTCGCCGCCGGCGTCCCGGATCCGCTGGACGTTCTTCTCGCCCTTGTCGACCGAGCGGCCGCTGAGGACGACCTTGGCGCCCTCGGCGGCGAATACCTCCGCGATGGTGCGGCCGATGCCGCGCGTCGAACCCGTGACCAGTGCGACCTTGCCGTCGAGCCTCATGCGCCGCATCCTCGCGGAGGTCAGACGCGGGCGCCAACCCGTGTTGGGTACCCGATGCCCGGGGCCCCGACCCGCGCGTCCCGGTAACTTGGCACGGCCTGAAGGGGGAAGCGATGGAACTGCAGGATGCGCGCGTGCTCGTGGTCGGCGCGTCGTCGGGGATCGGACGCGCCGTCGCACGGCAGACGGCCGCCGGCGGTGCGCGCGTCGTCCTCGCCGCCCGCAGGGCCGACAAGCTGGCCGAGGCCGCGGCCGAGGCGGGGAAGGGTGCGAGCACCGCGGTCTGCGACGTGCGGCAACCCGCGCAGTGCGAGCGGGTGGTCCGCGACGCGGTCGGAGAGCTGGGCGGTCTCGACGTCGTCGTCTACGCCACCGCGGTCGACCCGCTGGTGCGCCTGATCGACACCGACGCCGAGCGGTGGCGGATGGTGTACGAGACCAACGTGTTCGGGGCGTCGCTCGTAACCCGGGCCGCGCTGGCGCCGCTCACCGAGTCCGGCGGGCGCATGATCTTCATCTCCGCGTCGTCGGTGGGCCGACCGCTGCCGGGCATGGGTGCCTACGAGACCAGCAAGGCCGCGCTCGACGAGCTGGTGCGGGCGTGGCGGGGCGAGCACCCGGAGATCGCCTTCTGCAACGTCGCGGTGGGCAACACGCTCGGCACCGAGGTGTACCAGTCGTGGGATCCCGAGCTCCTGGGCGAGCTGTCGCCGGTGTGGGAGTCGCGCGGCTACGTGCACGACAACGGCCCCGGCGCGATGTCCGTCGACGACTGCGCGACCGCGGTGCTGGCGGCGATCACGTCGCCGGTCGACCTGCGCTACGTCCTCGCCAACCCCGCTCCCGGCAGCACCATGGACATCTCGTGAGCGTGAACGAGCCGGGCATCCCGGCGAGTAGCGAACGAGCAATGGTGG
>DATBBL010000323.1:0-4716 GCA_036271015.1 Acidimicrobiia bacterium | reverse complement strand
ATCTCCGTCATTCCGGGTCGATTCCGCTCCGGCGTCCCGGCCTCCGGCCACGCCTGCGCTGCATCTCCGTCATTCCGGGTCGATTCCGCTCCGGCGTCCCGGCCTCCGGCCACGCCTGCGCTGCATCTCCGTCATCGGGCGTGGGTCACAATCAGAAGTTCTTCGGGAGCCCGAGCTTGCGGCGCGAGATGATGTTCTTCTGGATCTCGGAGCCGCCGCCGCCCACGGTGTCGATCACGGTGTAGCGGTAGGTGGACTCGGCCCGGCCCTTCATCGGCGCTTCCTCGGTCTTCACCCGCAGCTGCGAGCCCGGCCCACCGAGGTCCATTGATGCGTTCGCCAGCCGCTTCGACAGCTCGGTGGCGAACAGCTTGTACTCCGAGGCCTCCGACGTGGGCGGCGCGCCGCCCTTCATCGACGTGGCGACGAAGCGGAGCCCGAGCACGCGCGCCACCTCGGCGTCGGTGGCGAGCCGGGCGACCTGCTTGCGGATCACGGGATCGTCACGCAGCGGTTCGCCGTCGACGGTCTCGGTCGCGACGTAGTCGCACAGCAGGTCGAGTCGCTGCTTGATGGGGGAGAAGGTGAACATGGTGAAACGCTCGAGGTCGAGCGCCTCGGAGATGTACTGGAACCCGTGGTTGAGCTCGCCGACCACGTAGTCGTCGTGCACGAAGACGTTGTCGAAGAACACGTCGTTGGTGCGCTCGTCGCCCATGGTCCAGATCGCGTTCACGGTGATGCCCGGATCGTCGAGCGGCACCAGGAACAGCGTGATCCCGTGGTGCTTCGGCGCCTCCGGCGCGGTGCGGGCACCGACCCAGTACCACTCGGCGAAATGCGCCGAGGTGGTCCACGTCTTCTGGCCGTTGAGGCGCCACCCGTCGCCATCGCGCGTCGCCTTCAACTTCATCGACGCGGCGTCCGACCCGGCATCGGGCTCGCTGTACCCGACGGCGAAGTCGATCTCGTTGCGCAGGATCTTGGGCAGGAACTCCTGCTGCATCTTGTCGCTGCCGTGGCGCAGGATCGTCTTGCCGATGATGCCGATGCCCTTGCCGATCTGCGGCCCGCCGCGGCGGGCGAGCGCCTCGTTGAGCAGGTACTCGTAGACGCCGTCGCCCTCCTGACCGCCCCACTCCTTCGGCCAGGTGATGCCGAGCCAGCCCTGCCGGGCGACCTTGCCCATGAGCGCGCGCCGCTCGGGGATGTCGGCGACCTGGGCCATGTTCTCGCGGGTGACGTCGAAGACGACCGGGTCCTCGTTGGCGTCCAGGAACGCCTCGACCTCGTCGCGGAACGCGAGCTGTTCGGGCGAGAAGTCGAAGTCCACTACGCAGGCCCCCTGGAAAATCTGACGGGTCGTCAGTTTAGGTGAGAAGACAGCAGGCCTGCCTCAGCCGCGGCTTCGGAGCGACGGAGGAGCGGAGAAGCTCGCCAGCGAGCGAGTGGCCGCGGCGCAGGTACCCTGCGCCGCAACGAGCGAGCCATCGGACAGGAGCGAGCGTCCGCGATGCGGGTATCCCGCCTCGCAGCGAGCGAGCGAATCAGCCCGTCACGACGCCGTCGGCGACGAGCTTGTCGATGGCGCCGTCGTCGAGACCCAGCTCGTCGCTGAGGATCGAGCGGGTGTGCTCGCCGACCCAGGGCACCCGCGACTCGGGGCCCTCGGCGACCTTCGACAGCTTCACCGGGTTGCCGGGGATCAGAACCGGCCGCTCGCCGCCGTCGCTGCGCTCCATCTCCACCAGCATGTTGCGGTGCTGGAGGTGGGGGTCGACCACGACCTCTGACGCCGTCTGCACCGGGGCCGACGCGATGCCCGCGGCCGACAGCTTCTCGACCGCCTCCATCCTGGTCATGCCCGACGCCCACGCCTCGATGGCGGGCCGCAGCATGTCCTCGAGGTGGTCAGCCCAGCCCTCGCGCGTCGCGAGCCGCGGGTCCTCGGGCCACTCCGGGTGACCAACGAGCTGGGAGATCCGCTCGAGCTGGTGCTCGCGCACGAGCTGCATCACGAACCACCCGTCGGCGGCCCGGAACGGGTCGAGGATGGCGTTCCTCGGCTCGTTGAGCCGGTGCTTCCCGAGCGATTCGAAGTTGGCGACGATGTCGGTCATGGCCACCGTGGAGTCGTACATGGCGATGTCGACGCGCTGGCCCTCACCGGTGGCGTCACGGTGGCGCAGCGCGGCGAGGATGCCGATGGTGGCGAAGAGCGCGGAGCTGATGTCGCCGAGGGCGCCGACCGGGTTGGGGCGCGGCACCTCGTCGCCCACGAGCACGTAGTCATAGATCCCCGACATCGACTCCGCGATCGACGCGTACGCGGGCCAGTCGGCGTACGGCGATCCGCTCGCGCCGAAGCCCGAGACGGACGCGTAGATCACCGACGGGTGGACCGCGGCGACGTCTTCGTAGCCCAGGCCCATCCGGTCGAGGGCGCCGGACTTGAAGTTCTCGGCGAACACGTCGAAGTGCGGTGCCAGCGCGAGCACCAGCTCGCGGCCGGCGTCGGCCTTGAGGTTCACGGTGACGCTGCGCTTGGAGAGGTTGTTCCGAAGGAACGTCGCACCGATGAAGCGACCCTCGGGGTCGTGCATCCCCGGTTGTGAGCCCCGGCCGGACTCTCCCATCGGGGCCTCGACCTTCACGACGTCGGCGCCGAGCCGGGCGAGCAGCTGCGTCGCGTAGGGGAGCGCCTGCATCTGCTCGAGTGCGAGCACGCGCACACCGTCGAGCGGCTTGCCGTACTTCGCCGCGTCCTGGTTCGCCACCTCGCCCAGCCGCACCCGTGCTCCCTTCCTCGCCGGTCGCGAGCAGGGTACCTGGACGGGCCACGAGGATCTCCGCCTCGTCGGATCGCGACGAGGGTCCGGTACCCTGCAACCCATGCGCGGCATCCTGTCCTGGTCGGCCTACCTGCCGTACCGCCGACTCGACCGTGCGCAGATCGCGCCGTTCGTCGGCCAGGGCGGCGGGAAGGGCACCCGTACGGTCGCGTCGTACGACGAGGACTCCACCACCATGGCGGTCGAGGCGGCGCGGCTCGCGTTGCGCGACCGTGGCCTGAGCCCGTCACAGCTGCTGTTCGCCACCAGCTTCCCGGCGTACGCCGACAAGACGAACGCGACCGCGATCCACGCCGCGTTGCGGCTGGGCGCGACGGTGCCCGCGTTCGACCTCGGCGCGTCGGTGCGGTCCGCGGTCGGCGCGCTGCTACTCGGCCTCACCGGTCCCGGCAGCTCGCTGGTGGTCGCGGCCGACGTGCGGACGGGGTTGCCGGGCAGCGGCGACGAAGCGGGGGGCGGTGACGCCGCCGCCGCGTTCGTGGTCGGCGACGACGCGGCGGGTCCGGTCGTCGCCGAGCTTCTCGGCTCGGCGAGCGTCACCGACGAGTTCGTCGAACGATGGCGCGCGCCGGGCGAGCAACGAACGAAGGTCTGGGACGAGAAGTTCAGCGAGATCCGCTACGTCCCCCTGGGCGTGCAGGCGTGGAACGCGGCGCTCGAGTCGGCCGGGGTGACCGCGGGTGACGTCGCCGCGGCCGCCGTCGTCGCGCCGGGGCCGCGGGTGGCGCGCTCCGTCGGCGGCAAGCTCGACGGCGTGCACGTGATCGACGACCTGTCGTCGGTGGTCGGAAACACCGCCGCCGCGCAGCCCGGCCTGCTGCTCGCCGCCCTGCTCGAGCAGGCCGAGCCGGGGCAGGTGCTGGCGCTGGTCGTCCTGGCCGACGGCGCCGACGTGCTGCTCTTCCGCGCCACCGAGGCGCTGGCGTCGTACCGGTCCGCCCGGCCGATCGCGGCCCAGGTCGTGGGGGGCGCGCCGCTGCCCTACGGCAAGTTCCTCGCCTGGCGGGGCATGCTGCCGGTCGAGCCGCCCCGGCGTCCCGAGCCGCCGCGGGTCTCGGCCACCGCCGCCGCCCGCAGCGAGGAATGGAAGTTCGGGTTCGTCGGTTCGAAGGAGCGTGACACCGGTGTCGTACACCTTCCTCCTGCGCGCGTCTCGCGGGGCGGCGCGCACACCGACGACATGGAGCCGGCACCGCTCGCCGACATCCGGGGCACGATCGTGACGTTCACGGTCGACCGCATGGTCTATTCGCCGAGCCCGCCGGTCGTGTTCGCGGTCGTCGACTTCGACGGCGGCGGCCGGGTGCCGCTCGAGATCACCGACGCCGACGCCGACGAGATCGAGATCGGCCAGCGGGTGGAGATGACGTTCCGCCGCCTCTCCGCGTCCGACGGGATCGTCAACTACTTCTGGAAGGGAAGGCTGGTGCGCGATGGCTAGTCATGGCATCAAGGACCGCGTCGCGATCGTCGGCATGGGGTGCACGAATTTCGTCGAGCACTGGGACAAGGGCCTCGACGATCTCCTCATCGAGGCCGCCAACGACGCGTACGCCGCGGCAGGGATGGGCAAGGACGACGTCGACGCGTACTGGCTCGGCACCGCGCAGGGCGGCATGAGCGGCATCACCCTCGCCCGACCGCTGCAGCTCGTCGACAAGCCGGTCACCCGTGTCGAGAACTTCTGCGCGACCGGCTCGGAGGCGCTCCGCCAGGCCGCGTACGCGGTGGCGTCGGGCGCGTACGACATCGCGATGGCGGTCGGCGCGGAGAAGGTGAAGGACAGCGGGTACGCCGGTCTCAACGCGTTCCCGATCCCGAACGACGGCACCGCGCGCACGCTGACCGCGGCCGCGATGTTCAG
>DATBBL010000322.1:0-3923 GCA_036271015.1 Acidimicrobiia bacterium | reverse complement strand
GTCGCCGCGCGGGAGCTCGGCCTCGAAGTCGATCGACCGGGGACACTTGTAGTGCGCGAGCCCGGCCCGGCAGTACGCCAGCAGCTCGGCCTCGAGCTCGGGGCCGGCCGCGACCCCCGGCGTGGGCTGGACCACCGCCTTCACCTGCTCCCCGAGATCCGCATCGGGCACGCCGAAGACCGCGGCATCGGTGACCTTCGGATGCAGGAGCAGGTGATCTTCCACCTCCTGCGGGTAGATGTTCACGCCGCCCGACACGATCATGTAGGTGAGGCGATCGGTGAGGTACAGGTAGCCGTCGGCATCGAGGTACCCGACGTCCCACAGCGTGCTCCAGCCGCGCTGATCGAACGTCTGGCGCGTCTTCTCGGGGTCGTTGTGGTATTCGAACGCGTTCGCCCCACCGCCGAAGCGGACGATGCCCGGTTCGCCGACGGGGAGCTCCTCCCCCGACTCGGCGCAGATGTGGATCTCGCCCCACGCGGCCCGACCGACCGAGCCGGGGTGCTCGAGCCACTCCGTGCTGCCGATCCACGTGAGCCCGCCGCCCTCGGTGCCCGCGTAGTACTCAGAGACGATCGGCCCCCACCACTCGATCATGCGCCGCTTGACCTCGACCGGGCACGGCGCGGCCGCGTGCACGACGGCTTGGAGGCTCGACCCGTCGAACTCGGCCCGCGCGTCGTCGGGGAGCTTCAGCATGCGCACGAACATGGTGGGCACGAACTGCGCGTGCGTCACCCGTTCGCGGTCGATCACGTCGAGACAGGCCTGCGCGTCGAAGCGCTCCATCAGCACGAGGGTCCCGCCGCTGCGGTGCACCGTCATCGACCACACCAGAGGCGCGGAGTGGTAGAGCGGCGCGGGCGTCAGGTACACCTTGCCCGGACCGAACCCCATCACCCCGTCGAGCAGCGGGCCGACGGGGTTCTCGGTTCCGTACGGCTGACCGCTGACCAGCCGGCGTACGCCCTTGGGCCGACCGGTCGTCCCCGACGAGTAGAGCATCGGCGAGCCCTCGCACTCGTCGTCGAGCGGCTCGTCGGTCACGCCGTCCACGAAGGACGACAAGGTCTCGAACCCGTCGATCGGGCCGTCGACCGCGACGAAGCGGGTCACCCGCGGCGCGCACGCACGCACCTCGGCGGCCAGCGGCGCCACCGCCGCGGCGGCGAACAGGACGGTGGCACCACAGTCGTCGACGACGTACGCCGCTTCGTCGCCCGACAGCCGTGTGTTGACCGGTGTGTAGTAAAGACCCGACCGCTGCGCGGCCCAGGCAAGCTCGAGCATGGCGGCGCGGTTGTCGAGCAGGAGCGCGATGCGGTCGCCGGGACGGAGTCCCGCCTCGCGGAGCGCACGCGCAAGACGCGCCGAGCGGGATTCCAGCTCGCCGTACGTGACGACCTGGCCACCAGGCTCCATGACGATCGCGGCCCGGTCGGGGTGGCGCGCGGCGTGGTGTCCCGGCGTGTGCGGGGGTGTCTGCATGCGTCAAAGCACAGCACACGGCCACGGTCGTACGCTGCCCGGCCATGGATCTCACCGATCGGTGCGCGGTGGTGACCGGCGGCGGTCACGGGATCGGACGCGCGCTGTGCGAGCGCCTGGCCCGAGACGGAGCTCGGGTCGTCGTCGCCGACGTGCACGCCGAGCGGGCCGAGAAGATCGCGGCGCGGATCGGCGGCACCTCGTTCGTCGGCGACGTCGGCAACCCGGCCGTCGTCGCCGCTCTGGTCGACCACGCGGTCGCGCACTACGGGCCCGTGCACGTGTTCTGCTCCAACGCAGGGATCGGCGACCGCGGCCCGAACCTCGGGTCGACGCCCGACCAAGTTCGCGCCGTCGTCGACGTCAACCTGCTCGCGCACGTGTGGGCCGCGCAGCAGGTGCTGCCGGCCATGCTCGACGAGGGTGTCGGGTACCTGGTGCAGACCATCTCGTCGGCCGCGTTGATCACCGGGCCATCGCCGATGGGCTACGCGCTCACGAAGCACGGGGCACTGGGGTTCGCCGAATGGGTCGCGCTCAACTACGCGCACCTCGGGATCACGGTCACGTGCCTCTGCCCGAACGCGGTCAATACCGGCATGCTGGGTCGCAACGAGGACGACGAAGACGGCTCGACCCGTTCCGAGATGTCGGTCGCGGCGGACATCGGCGACATCGTGGAGCCCGAGCTGGTGGCCGACATGGCGCTCGACGGGATGGCCCGGCGTCAGTTCCTCGTGCTCCCGCATCCCCGCGTCGGCGAGTCGTTCCTACGGAAGGCGGGCGACTACGACCGCTGGCTCGAAGGCACGAACCGGAGGCTGCGGCGCATGCGGGGCGAGGACGTCTGACGAGACGAGATGAAGCGCAGCTGTGCCCGGAGGGCGGGACGGCGCCGCGAGATCGACCGCCGAGACGAGGGAACGCTCGCGGGCCTCAGGACCGTGTCCCGCGCGCGAAGGCGGCGGCGTAGCGGATCAGGCGCGGCACGCCCTCGGTGAAGGTGTTGCGCGACGGGTCGACGATCCCGTCGGCCGCGAGCCGCGCGTAGGTGCCCTCGAGGATGATCGCGAGCTTGAACAGCGACAGCGCCTGGAAGTACGGGAGGTGGTCGAGCGGTTCCCCCGTGGACGCCTCGTAGCGCGACGCCAGCTCGGCGCGGCTCGGGAGCCCGCCGCGCTCCTCGAGGTCGACGCCGATCACGAACTCCTCGCCCGGCTCGGTCCAGCGGGCGAGCAGATGCCCGATGTCTAGCCGGGGGTCGCCGATGGTGGACGTGTCCCAGTCGACGACCGCGGCGACGCGCCCCGGCCGGTCGGGCGCGATCATCACGTTGAACGGGCTGTAGTCGCCGTGCATGATGCCGGACACGCGGTCGGTCGGGCGGTGGCCGTCGAGCCACGTGCACACGAATTCCAGCTCCGGGACCTCCCGGGTCCGGTACCGGTCGAGCTGGGCCAGCCAGCGGGGGACCTGACGGTCGAGGAAGCCGTCGGGCTTCCCGAACCCGACCAGGCCCCGCGCCCGCCAGTCGACCTGCGCGAGGTGCGCGATTGCGTCGACCATGGCCAGGCTGAGCTGCCGGCGACCGCCCGCACCCGCTTCCCCCGCGAAGGGCGACGGCAGGATCCCGACCGGCGTGAAGCCGTCGACCCGGGCCATGAGGAGGAACGGCGACCCGAGCACGTCGACGTCCTCGCACAGCAGGAGCGGCTGCGGGTGCGGCACGGGCGTGCCCTCGAGTGCGCCGAGCACCCGCCACTCGCGCACCATGTCGGAGGCGCCGGGCGCGTTCACGACAGGGGGTGGGCGCCGGAGCACCCACTCGTGCGCCCCGCGGCGGACAAAGAACAGGGCGTTTGCCATGCCGGTCCCCGCGCCCATGCGCTCGGCGTGCAAGGGTTCGCCGGCGCCGGGCAGTCGATCACCGATCCATGCGTCGAGCGTCGCGACGTCGAGGTCGACGGCCTGCGACCCAACGACCGTCGAATCCGCGGGCACGGTGCGTTCAGCCACGGGCGACCAGGTCGCTCTCGACCACGTCGGCGGCGAGCGGGTCGACGATCGCGCGCAGCTTCGGGTCACGGGACTTGGCCGCCCCCGGGAACAGGACGTCGAGCGACTCGCACTCGTCGCGGACGAAGGCGTCGACCCAGTCGAGCTGCGCCTGGAATTCCCGTTTGGTCGAGAAGTCCCACACCATCGGGGCGACCCTACGAGTGACCTCAGCACGCGGCAATTGGTCAGCGAGCCCGTGGACCTATGATCACGCCCGTGAAGCTCCGCATCGACGCCGAAGCCTGCACCGGTCACGGTCGCTGCTACGTGCTCGCCCCCGAGGTGTTCGAGCCCGACGACGAAGGCCACAGCGTCGGACTCTTCGAGGACGTGCCGCCCGAACTGCTCGACAAGGCGCAGCTGGCCGTCGCCAA